>JAGAEZ010000011.1 GCA_017612875.1 Bacteroidaceae bacterium
GGCCGTGGCTGTCCTGACAAGAAAAATGCAGGCAGATGCCTATTTGTTCAGATAGCGCTCAGCCTCTATCGCGGCCTTGCATCCGCTTGCGGCTGCGCAGATGGCCTGGCGGTATGTGGGGTCGGCCACGTCGCCTGCGGCAAAGACACCCGGGACATTGGTGAACGGCGTTCCCGGAAGGGTCTTGATATAGCCGTTTTCATCGGTCTCGATCCAGGGCTTGAACACGTCGGAGTTGGGCTTGTGGCCTATGGCGAGGAAGAATCCGTCAATCTCACGCTCGTAGTGTTCCTCGGTGGGCAGGCCAAGGTCCTTGACCAGCTTGACACCCTGTACCTTGTTCTCTCCGGTCAGACCCTCGGCGTTGTGGCTGAACAGGACCTCAATCTTGGGGTTCCCCAATACGCGTTTCTGCATTATGTCACTGGCCCTGAGATAGTTCTTGCGGACTATCAGATAGACTTTGGCAGCAAGTGTGGATAGATATGCGGCCTCCTCACATGCGGTGTCGCCGCCTCCCACGACAGCCACGGTTTTCTTGCGGAAGAAGAATCCGTCGCAGGTGGCGCAGGCACTGACTCCGCGTCCTGCATACTTGGTTTCATCGGGTAATCCGAGGTATCTGGCCGATGCACCGGTGGAGATTATGACTGTCTCGGCCTGGACCTGCAGGGATCCGTCAATCGTCACCGTGTAAGGGGCGGAACTGAAATCGACCGATGTGACAATGCCGCTCCGTATCACTGCCCCGAAACGGGCAGCCTGCATGCGCATGTCCTCCATCATGTCATATCCGCTTACTCCTTCGGGGTATCCGGGGAAGTTCTCGACCACCGTGGTAGTGATGAGCTGGCCGCCGGACTGGGGGCCTTCATAGAGCACGGGTGAGAGGTTGGCACGTGAAGCGTAGATTGCTGCGGTGAATCCGGCCGGGCCGGATCCGATGATAAGGCATTTGATCAGTTCCATATATGTTCGTGTTATCGTCCTGCTTGTTATCTGATTATCTGAGGTCTATTATGTCGGCATCCTTGAAGTCGCTGACCGGGCAGACGAATGTCCTGTCGTTGAACTTACGGCCGGGGGTATATTCAAGTACAGAGATGTCAGCCCTGATATCGCCGACATCCTCGGCGAAGAGTACGGTCGCGCTGCGGAGGGTATATGTGGCCGGATCGACCTTGACCGTGATGCTCCTGATACCGGCAATCCCGCCGCCGCTGCCGTCGGAGGCAAGGGTGAAGGTGTCACGGCCTTTCTCTTCCACACTGAATCCTTCATGCGTCCTGAGCAGGTCTGTGATGTTGATTACCGCTATTTCATCGGACAAAGGCTCGCTGATGTATATCTCCTCTATGCCGGAACCGAAATCACTCCCGCGCCACAGTGTCTTGCCGTCGAACCAGATGGTGTTCTCGTCATCGGCGGAACGGAACGAGCGTCCGGACATGTCGAAAGTCACCTCCCTCGTGTCGGTCTCCAGTCCCTCCATGACTGCAATCTTCAGTTTCATGGTGACACCTCCGTCCTTTTCGATCTTTGAAGCGGTCTTTTCAACGAGTGATTCAGCGCTGCCCTGAGCTTTCACCGGGGCATTCAGCAGAAAAGCCATTGAAACGAGGAATAGCGTTACCTTATCCATAGGTCAGAGAAGATTGAGGGATTCGAGAATGCGGTCCAGCTGCACCTCGTCGGCAACAAGGACCGGACGCGGCTTGCTTCCGTCGGCGCGTCCCACTATGCCGGCTTTCTCAAGCTGGTCCATGAGTCGTCCCGCACGGTTGTAGCCTATAGCGAACTTCCTCTGTATGAGTGATGTGGAGCCAGATTGCTGCACCACGATGAGCCTGGCTGCCTCGGCGAACATGGAGTCGAACCTGCCTACATCCATTCCTCCTTCGGCGGGGCTTCCGCCTTCGTTTTCATCGACATATTCAGGCAGCGGATAAGCCTCGGTATAACCTTGCTGGCGGCTTATGTACTGGCAGATGTTGTTCACCTCGGGAGTATCCACAAAGGCGCACTGTACACGGACAGGGTCGCTGCCGGAGAGGAACAGCAGGTCACCGCGGCCGATAAGCTGGTTGGCTCCCGGACGGTCCAGAATGGTGCGGGAGTCGATCATGGAGCTTACACGGAATGCCATGCGGGCGGGGAAGTTGGCCTTGATGGTACCGGTGATTATGTTCGTGGTGGGACGCTGGGTGGCTATTATCATGTGCATACCCACGGCGCGGGCCTTCTGGGCTATTCGGGCTATGGGCATCTCGATGTCCTTGCCTGCGGTCATGATAAGGTCACCGAACTCATCGATCACCACCACTATATACGGCAGGTAGCGGTGGCCCTTCTCCGGGTTCAGCTGGCGGTCCTTGAACTTGTTGTTGTACTCTATCACGGAACGTACGTTAGCCTCCTTGAGCAGCTCGTAGCGGCTGTCCATCTCTATGCAGAGTGACTTGAGGGTATGTATGACCTTGGTGGTGTCGGTTATGATAGCGTCGGTTTCATCGGGCATCTTGGCCAGGAAATGCTTCACTATGGGGGCGTAGATGCTGAACTCTACCATCTTGGGATCCACCATGACGAGCTTGAGCTCTGCCGGATGTTTCTTGTAGAGCAGCGAGGTTATGACCGCGTTCAGACCGACCGACTTACCCTGACCGGTAGCACCGGCCACGAGCAGATGGGGCATCTTGGCCAGGTCGAACATGAACACGTCATTCGTTATGGTGCGGCCCAGCGCCACTGGCAGCTCCATCTTGCTCTCGGCGAACTTGCGGCTGTTCAGGATGGACTCCATGGATACTATGACCGGCTTGGCGTTAGGTACTTCGATACCTATGGTTCCCTTGCCGGGAATCGGGGCTATGATACGTATTCCCAAAGCCGAAAGGCTCAGTGCTATGTCGGCCTCAAGATTCCGGATCTTGGATATCCTGACTCCCGGAGCAGGGGTGATCTCATATAGGGTTATGGTGGGGCCGACTGTCGCGTTGATGGAGTCAATCTCTATTCCGAAGTTGTGCAGCACCTCTATTA
>JAGAEZ010000069.1 GCA_017612875.1 Bacteroidaceae bacterium
AGCCAAAAAGATGTATCTTTGCGCCGCTAAACGCGATCGCTGTCAAGGAAGAGTAACTCGATATGTCGCGTAGGGCTATCGGAAACCTACATTTTGTATAGAAATGGATTTAATCAAGATTGCCGAGGAGGCATTTGCTACAGGTAAGGAGGGCAAGTTCCCCAAATTCAAGTCAGGTGATACAGTTACTGTAGCTTATCGTATTGTGGAAGGTAACAAGGAGCGCGTTCAGCTCTACCGCGGTGTGGTTATCAAGATCAGCGGTCACGGTGACAACCGTCGTTTCACTGTCCGCAAGATGTCGGGAACAGTGGGTGTAGAGAGGATTTTCCCCATCAGCTCGCCTGCTATCGACAGCATTGAGGTCAACAAGATAGGTAAGGTCCGTCGTGCCAAGCTCTACTATCTGCGCAAGCTCACAGGTAAGAAGGCCCGTATCCGCGAGAAGAGGACAAACGCCTGAATCTTACAGGAATCATGAGCGGCAGCCTTGTTTCAGGGCTGCCGCTTTTTGTATTCTGAAGGTATTGTGCTATCTTTGGGCATCGTTAGACAACAGCAGGATGGATTTCATACAGACAGATATTCCGGGACTGGTTATCATAGAGCCGAGGGTGTTCGGTGACTCTCGCGGATATTTCTTCGAATCGTTTTCACAGAGGGAGTTCGATGCGGGGGTGGTAAGGCAGGTGATTCATGCGTCGGCCGACGGAGGTGTCAGTCCGCAGTATCCCGGTGAGAGCGGGATTGTGTTCGTGCAGGACAATGAGAGCCGCAGCCGTTACGGCGTGTTGCGCGGTCTCCATTTCCAGAGGCCCCCGTTCGCCCAGAGCAAGCTGGTGAGGGTGGCCACGGGAAGGGTGCTCGATGTGGCTGTGGATATAAGGAAGGGCTCGCCTACATACGGACGCAGTGTATCCGTGGAACTCTCCGCCGAGAACCACAGGACACTGTTCCTGCCGCGCGGGATGGCTCACGGCTTTTCGGTCCTGAGTGATGATGTTATCTTCCAGTACAAATGTGATAATTACTACGCTCCGCAGAGTGAGGGCGCGATAGCCTGGAACGATCCGGATCTGGCCATAGACTGGCATCTGCCGCTTGAGGATGTGATTCTCAGCGAGAAGGATTCGCACCATCCGCTGTTCCGGGATTTTGACTCACCGTTCATATATTGACCATGAATATTCTCGTTACAGGAAGCAACGGCCAGCTGGGCCGCGAGATGCGCGGGCTGTCCGTACAGTCGGTCCATAGGTGGATCTTCACCGATGTCACTATGCCGGAGGGACTGGAGACTGTCCGCCTTGACATTACTGACATGGAAGCGGTGGAACGTGCCTGTTCGGAGTGGTCGGTTGACTGCATAGTGAACTGCGCCGCCTACACGAATGTGGATAAGGCCGAGGATGATGAGGATACCGCATTCCTGATAAATGCGGTTGCGCCCGGCATACTTGCCCGGACGGCAGCTGCAAGGGATATATTGCTCATCCATATTTCCACTGATTACGTGTTTCAGGGCGATGGATGCATCCCTTACACCGAGGATCAGCCGACATCGCCTCTCGGGGCTTACGGCCGGACCAAGCTGGCCGGTGAGAAGGCTGTGGCTGAGAGCGGTTGCCGATACATAATGTTCCGTACGGCATGGCTCTACAGCCCGTACGGGAACAATTTCGTGAAGACCATGCGCAGGCTCACGTCCGAACGCGATTCCCTGAATGTGGTGTTTGACCAGGTGGGTTCCCCCACTTATGCCGCCGACCTTGCCTCCGCAATATTTGACATAGTGGAGAATGACCGTTCCCGCGGTAGGGAGGGGATATATCACTACAGCAATGAAGGGGTTTGCAGCTGGTATGATTTCGCGCTCGCGACAGCGCGGATGAGCGGTAATGAGGCATGTGTCATAAAACCCTGCCACTCAAGCGAATTCCCAAGCAAGGTGCGTCGCCCGAACTACTCCGTTCTGGACAAGACCAGATACAAGGAGACTTTCGGCCGTGCGGTTCCTTACTGGATGGACAGCCTTGGAAAGTGCGTGGATATACTGGAATCCGGAAAAGAATGAATATGGAAAAGAAAAGATACGGGAGGTGTCCGGCGTTGCTGCTCTTCTTCCTCTTCCTGTCCGTTCCCATGAATCCGGCCGACACCATCCGGACCAGGGCCAATGCAGGGATGATACGGAGCCTGAACTGTCGTTTCGAATCTCTGGGTGCCCTCGGAAAAGGAGATTACGCCCCCTTCTGGTTCACATCCAACCGCCAAGGCCTGAACTCCCATGAAAACGGCAGCGGCTACCTTCGTTTCGCCGCTATAGGCGAGACGGTCCTGCCGGACCGGTTCGGGGTGGGGTATGGCGTTGACCTGGGTGTCGGCACAGGCTTGCAATCCGATTGTTTCATCCATCAGCTCTATGCGGATTTCAACTACAGATGGGTAGGGCTGTCCATCGGCGCAAGGGAATTTTGGGGTGAACTCAAGAACAGGGACCTGAGCTCCGGCGGCCTGACCTGGTCAGGAAACAGCCGGCCTGTCCCGCAAGTGCGTCTGGCTTTGCCTGAATATACCCGGATTCCTCTCCTTGGAGGATGGTTCTCTGTCAAAGGCCATGTGGCGTACGGATTCTACACCGACAGCAAATGGAGGAGCCGCAATCCCGATGCACCTTATACTGACCGCCTGCTCTATCACAGCAAGGCGGCTTTCCTGCGGTTCGGTGATGTCGGGCGTTCGCCCATACACGCTACATTGGGACTTGAAATGTATTCCCAGTTCGGCGGAACAATGCACAACCGCAAGCTGATGGCCAATGAGGAGGTGCTGGAGGAGTACCGCCTTCCGAATGGCTTCCGTGCCTATCGGGACATCCTGCTTCCTTTCAACGAGGCTGGAGGGCAGACCAAGGAGAACGGCAACTCATCAGGAAGCTGGCATCTCTCTCTGGATTATATAGGTGAAAGGTACGGTTTGAGGGCCTACTACGAGCATTACTATGAGGATCACTCCGGTATGCTCGGCATAGAGTACAAGAGTGACCTGAAGGGAGAGAAGGATTTCGTGTTCTACGGCTTCCGCCGTAACTGGTTCGACGGGCTCTTCGGGATAGAACTCAATCTGCCTGAGGAACTGCCTGTCCGGGATGTGGTGCTGGAGGTTCTCAATACGAGGGGGCAGAGCGGCCCTGTCTATAGGAATCCTCATGCGACGGTGGTCGAGGGCGTTGACGGCAGGGACGGTTTCTATACGCACGAACTGTATGATTCCTACACTCACTGGGGGTATGCGATAGGTAATCCGGTGCTTGTGTCACCGGTGTATAACGATGATGATGACCAGCGTTTCAAGAGCAACCGTCTGCTCATGTTCCATGCGGGGATTGACGGCGGGATAGGCTCCTGTTACGGTTACAGGATCATGGTCACCACTTCAAGACATTGGGGAACCTACGAGGATCCTTACAATGAGACGGGAAGGCTCACGTCATGCCTGGTGGAGGGAACATGGCTTCCGTCGGGCGCATACGGCTGGAGGTTCAGGCTCTCACTGGGTCTGGATTACGGCAGGGGAACTCCTATGGGTAACGGTAACAAAGGTGTAATGCTGTCAATATCACGTTTATGGAATATTCTGTAAGAAAACATATCCGCAATATGCTGATGGTGGCATCGGCGGTGCTGATGCTCTCTTGCGAGAACGTGTTCCACAATGACAAGCTGGACTTCATGTGGAGACTTGACAGTGTAGAATATCTTGACGGTAAGGACTTTGACGGCAATGACGCCGGCCTTGAGACCAGGAGTGGCTGCTGGTTCAGTTTTGCACGTGACCTTGTGGAACTTGACAACAGGAACAGTTATTTCCAGGTTGTCGGGGTATTGACGGACGATGGCGGAGTCCTCACTCTGGATTTCTCCATGTGCGGCGATGTGGAGAATCTTGATGCCGAACTCAGACGGATGGGACTCGGTTCCAGAACGGAGCGGTTCCAGGTGAGTACCCTGAACGGAAACAAGCTGGTCCTTACCGGAGGCAAGACCAGGCTTTCATTCACCAAGTGGTAATTCAAGACGGCCGTCGATGATGTTGATGCGGCGGTCAGCCAGTCCGGCCAACGACTCGTCATGCGTTACGGTCACGATTGTCTGGCCCAATGTGTCCCTCAGCCTGAAGAACAGTTTGTGCAGTTCTTCCTTGTTTTTCGTATCGAGGCTGCCGGACGGCTCGTCGGCCAGTATGACATCGGGATTGTTGGCAAGTGCACGCGCCACTGCAATGCGCTGTTTCTCGCCCCCCGAGAGTTCGCTCGGCTTATGGGCGGCCCTGTCAGTCAGTCCCAGGATCTCCAGCAGTTCCATGGCCCTCTCCCTGGAGTCATGCATTCCACGGCCTGCAATCAGCAGCGGGATCATTATGTTCTCCATGGCTGTGAACTCCGGCAGCAGCTGGTGGAACTGGAACACGAACCCGATGTGACGGTTCCGGAATGCCGCAAGCTCCTTCTCGGAGAGTGTGGTGATGTCGGTGCCGTCATAGAGCACCCTGCCTGAGTCAGGACGGTCAAGTGACCCCATAATCTGGAGCAGGGTGGTCTTTCCCGCTCCGCTCGGCCCCGTTATGCTCAGTATCTCTCCTTTGTTGACATGAAGACTCACACCCTTCAGCACATTCAGGTTGCCGAAACTCTTGGTAATATTGTCGAGCTCAATCATTTTCACCGTTGTTTATGCGGCATTATGCGGAAATGAATCATATATGCCTGCATTTTGGTGCAAAAATATCCTTTTTTATTCACTGTTTGATACGGAAAAGCTAATTTTGCGGCCGAAAACGACATTATATTTTTTCTTGATATGCGAGTAGCTATTGTAGGAGCCAGCGGAGCGGTAGGACAGGAGTTCCTGCGCGTGCTGGAAGAGCGTAATTTCCCGCTCGACGAGTTGGTTTTGTTCGGGTCATCCCGCAGTGCCGGATCTTATTACAGTTATGGAGGCAAGAAGATCCAGGTCAAGCTGCTCCAGCATAACGATGATTTCAAGGGAATAGACATAGCTTTCGTATCGGCCGGTGGCGGAACTTCCGAGGAGTTTGCCGAGACCATCACCAAGTACGGCGCTATCATGATAGACAACTCCAGCGCTTTCCGTATGGATCCCCAGGTTCCTCTGGTTGTTCCCGAGGTCAATCCTGAGGATGCCCTGGTCCGTCCCAAAGGTATCATAGCCAATCCTAACTGCTCCACCATCATGATGATCGTGGCTCTTAAGGTCCTCAATGACCTTTCACCCGTCAAGAACGTTCAGGTATCCACCTATCAGGCCGCAAGTGGCGCAGGAGCCGCTGCAATGGCCGAGCTTGAGCAGCAATACCGTCAGGCTCTGGCAGGCGAGGAGGTGACTGTAAACAAGTTCGCCTATCAGCTCGCTTTCAACCTGATACCTCACATCGACGTGTTCAAGGAGAGCGGATACACCAAGGAGGAGGAGAAGATGTTCTACGAGACCCGCAAGATGTTCCACAATGACATCAAGTGCAGCGCCACATGCGTGCGCGTGCCTGCCCTTCGCTGTCACTCCGAGGCTATCTGGGCAGAGACTGAGCAGCCGGTATCGGTAGAGGCTTTCCGTGAGGCTGTAAGGAACGGCGAAGGCCTTGTCCTGATGGATGATCCCTCAAAGAAAGAGTATCCCATGCCTCTGTTCCTGGCCGGGACTGATCCTGTCTATGTGGGCCGTATCCGCAAGGACATAGCGAATCCCAATGTGATGTGCTTCTGGATTGTGGGTGACCAGATCCGCAAGGGCGCGGCTCTTAATGCCGTCCAGATTGCGGAGTACCTGATCAGGCAGGGCGTGGTTAAATAACTGCTTGGCTGTTGGCTGTTGGCTGTTGGCTGTTGGCTGTTGGCTGTTGAAAAAAAAAGAGACGGAATCCGATTCCGTCTCTTTTTTTTTAGCATTCGGCCGGAGGCCGCTTTAAAGCCAATAGCCAATAACCAACATGAAATTTATTTCTTCATCTTGCTGCGCCACAGTGCGCTCATCTCCTCCAGGGTCTTGCCCTTGGTCTCGGGTACCATCCTGAGTACGAACAATGCCGAGAGGATGGAGAATGCGGCGTAAATCAGGTATGTGCCGCCGATGCTCCATTCGCAGAGCGAGGGGAATGTGGATGATACAATGTAGTTCGATATCCATTGTGCGGCCACTGCAATTGCGACGGCATTGCCTCGTATGGTGTTGGGGAAGATTTCGGATATGAGAACCCAGCAGATGGGACCCCATGACATCATGAACGAGGCGGTGTAGATGATGATGAATACCAATGCAGCCACGCCTATGACATCGCAGAACGACAGTATGCTCAGCGCTATCATGCCGATGGCCATGCCGATGGAGCCTATGATTAGAAGAGGTTTGCGGCCCCATCTGTCAACAGTGAGGATGGCGAGAACCGTGAATATGATATTCACCACACCCATGACGACTGTCTGTACCATAGCTGCATCACCGCTTGAACCCATGTTCTGGAATATGCGCGGAGCATAGTAAAGCACCACATTGATACCTACCGCCTGCTGGAAGAAAGAGAGCAGGACACCCACCACGATCACCAGGACACCGTATGAGAAGATTTTCTCCTTTTTCTCTATCATGGTCTCCTTGATCTCAGACAGGATGCTGTAGGCGCGGCTCTCTCCGTTGATGCGGGTAAGGACTTCGAGGGCTTTCTGGGTGTTGCCCTTCATGACAAGGTAACGCGGGGTCTTGGGCACCAGCAGCAGCAACAGTCCGAATGCACCGGCCGGGAATGCCTCGCTGACGAACATCTTGCGCCATCCTATATCTACCATAGCGGCCTGGATGAGTTCGGGAGTATCGGCCAATCCGCTACGGATCAGGAAGTTGAT
This sequence comes from Bacteroidaceae bacterium, assembly GCA_017612875.1. Classification (GTDB taxonomy): domain Bacteria; phylum Bacteroidota; class Bacteroidia; order Bacteroidales; family Bacteroidaceae; genus Colenecus. Next base: position 6,917 of record JAGAEZ010000069.1, read on the forward strand.
GAAATAGACGACCAACTGGCCGAAAATGATGGCGAACTGGTTGCATGATACCAGTGTGCCGCGTATGTTGGCAGGCGCAACCTCAGCGATATACATTGGGCAGATGGCCGAAGCCATACCTACTCCTACGCCTCCGAGAACCCTGTAGAGTATGAATGCCCACATGAGTCCTTTTGTCGCTTCTCCGGGTTGGAATTTTTCAAATCCGGGACGGAAAAGGAATTCCGGCATGTAGCTTCCTAACGCTGACAGGAAGAAGAATACGGATGCCAGGATAAGGGCGTTCCTTCGGCCCAGCCTGGTTGCCATCAGACCGGATATCAGTCCTCCGATTATGCAGCCTATCAAAGCCGATGACACTACGAACCCGTGGATACTGGTTGTATAAAAATCTCCTAATCCGCTGGCAAAAAATTTCTGTAATGCCTGTTCGGCTCCTGAAATCACAGCGGTGTCGTAACCGAACAGGAGACCTCCTATCACGGCTACCGCGCAGATGCCGTACAGGTACGCTCTGCTTCCGTTTTCTTTGTAATTTGGCATTTTAATAAGTGTTAAGTCAGTAATTTGTCATTTTTTAAAGTGAAACACGTCATATACGGCGTATGTGCGTATATGTATTAACAAATTTAGCGAATTCAACTCAAAAAAACAATAGCAAGAGTCAAAAATCTGTTTTGCCCCAAAATTGATAATGTAAGAAAAATTCTTAATTATTCAGGCTTCTTCGAAACATGTCGTGCAATTGTTTGCCGTCATGTTTTGAGGTCTCCGTCAAAAGGGTTAACTTCGCATCCGGATAAAAAGAACAACTGTATGGAACAGAACGGACAGAAACAGCTCCAGATCGAGCTCAAGGAAGAGACTGCGCAGGGCGTCTATTCCAATCTTGCCATGATTACCCATTCCTCATCGGAATTCGTCATGGATTTCATAAGCATACTACCCGGGATGGCCAAGGCCCAGGTCAAGTCACGCGTCATCATGTCACCGGAACATGCCAAAAGGCTTCTCGGGGCTCTTCAGGACAATGTCTCCAAATACGAGAACTCATTCGGGAAGATTGAGCTGAAGGGACAGAAGGGGACATACATGCCTCCGATAACCGATTTTCACGGGGAGGCCTGAGTCATTTTGCTTGCAGATTGTCCCGGTTTCCGGAACAAAAGAGCGGGTTGTCGTGCGCAATCCGCTCTTTTTTCGCTTTTTTTAGGGTAAATAGACCAAAAATGAAGGCTTTCCGCTTGTGTTATAAAATAATTGCCGTATCTTTGCACGCCAAAATTTCGGATTTACTATTTATAAAATATAATAATTAAAAAGTACAAACATGCCAACAATTCAGCAGTTAGTGCGCAAGGGACGTCAGGTCCTGGTTGACAAAAGCAAGTCACCGGCCCTTGATTCCTGCCCCCAGAGAAGGGGCGTTTGCGTGAGAGTTTACACAACGACACCCAAGAAACCTAACTCAGCCATGAGAAAGGTTGCACGTGTCCGTCTGACCAACCAGAAGGAGGTCAACTCCTATATTCCGGGTGAGGGCCACAACCTGCAGGAGCACTCAATCGTGCTTGTCCGCGGCGGTCGTGTGAAGGACCTTCCGGGTGTACGTTACCACATCATCCGCGGTACTCTTGATACCGCCGGTGTGAACGGACGTCTGCAGAGACGCTCCAAGTATGGTGCAAAACGTCCTAAAGCCGCCAAGAAGAAGTAATCAGAAAGTTCAATAACAAAGTTTTGGTCTGTACAGAAGGTTGAGTAAATGTCCTGACGTGGATGTTGAAGAATCAGAGAAGACAACCTGAACGAAACAAGATTTTTGAAAAATGAGAAAAGCAAAACCAAAAAAGCGCGTTATCCTTCCGGATCCCGTATTCGGCGACGTTGCAGTGACCAAGTTCGTCAACCATCTCATGTATGATGGCAAGAAGAACACTTCATTCGAGATTTTCTACGAGAGTTTGGACAAGGTGAAGGCAAAGCTTCCCAACGAGGAGATGTCGGCCCTTGAGATATGGAAGAAGGCTCTTGACAACGTCACTCCCCAGGTGGAGGTGAAGTCACGCCGTATAGGTGGCGCTACATTCCAGGTCCCGACCGAAATCCGTGCTGACCGCAAGGAGTCCATCTCTATGAAGAACCTTATCTCTTATGCCCGCAAGCGCGGCGGCAAGTCCATGTCCGACAAGCTTTCGGCTGAGATCGTTGACGCGTTCAACAACGCCGGCGGCGCATTCAAGCGCAAGGAGGATATGCACCGTATGGCTGAGGCCAACAGGGCATTTGCACATTTCAGATTCTAATTGTACTGCATGTCAGATCAGGATTTACATCTAACCAGGAACATCGGCATCATGGCCCATATCGATGCCGGAAAGACTACGACTTCGGAGCGTATCCTGTACTACACGGGCCTCACACATAAATTAGGTGAGGTCCATGACGGTTCTGCTACCATGGACTGGATGGTACAGGAGCAGGAGAGGGGCATCACAATCACATCGGCAGCCGTCACCACTCATTGGAAGTGGAATGACAAGACTTATAAGATCAACCTGATTGACACTCCGGGACATGTTGATTTCACAGCTGAGGTCGAGCGTTCCCTGAGAGTCCTTGACGGGGCGGTGGCAGTGTTCTGCGCAGTCGGCGGAGTGCAGCCCCAGTCCGAGACCGTATGGCACCAGGCCAACAAGTACGGTGTTCCCCGGATAGGATACGTTAACAAGATGGACCGTTCCGGCGCCGATTTCTTTGGAGTTGTGAACCAGATACATGACATGCTCAAGGCCAACGCCTGCCCGGTCGAGATCCCGATAGGGCAGGAGGAGACTTTCAAAGGTATAATAGACCTTATTAAAATGAAGGCCATCTACTGGCATGACGAGTCATTGGGTGCGGAGTATTCCGAGGAGGAGATTCCGGCCGATATGATGAGTGAGGCCAGGCAGTGGCATGACAACCTTGTAGATAACGTTGCGGAATTCGATGACGAGATGATGGAGAAGTATCTTGACGATGCCTCTGCAATCACCCGTGAGGATATCCTGCGTGCTGTCCGTAAAGGTACCGTGGCACAGAAACTGGTTCCGGTGGTGTGTGGCTCTTCATTCCGCAACAAGGGTGTCCAGCCCTTGCTTGACTATGTGTGCGCTTTCCTTCCGTCGCCTATTGACGCTGACGGCGTGACCGGTTTCATTCCGGGTACCGACAAGGAGACCCACCGCAAGCCTTCATCGGACGAGAAGACAGCCGCCCTTGCATTCAAGATCGCTGTCGATCCGTATGTGGGCCGTCTGATTTTCTTCAGGGTATATTCAGGCAAGGTGACTGCGGGCAGCTATATCTTCAACTCCCGTTCGGGCAAGAAGGAGCGCGTGAGCCGTCTCTTCCAGATGTATTCCAAGAAACAGATACAGGTGGATGAGGTGTCGGCCGGCGACATAGGAGCGGTGGTGGCGTTGAAGGATATCCGTACAGGCGATACCCTTTGTGACGAGGATGCCCCCGTGGTATTGGAGAGCATGGACTTCCCGGATCCCGTGATCAGCATCGCTGTGGAGCCCAAGACCGAGAAGGACATGAGCAAGCTTGCTGACGGATTGGCACGTCTTGCCGAGGAGGATCCCACATTCACTGTCAAGGTTGATGAGGAGTCCGGCCAGACCCTGATATCGGGAATGGGTGAGCTCCATCTTGATATTATAGTGGATCGTCTTAAGCGCGAGTTCGGTGTGGAGTGCAACCAGGGCCGTCCGCAGGTCAGCTACAAGGAGGCTATCTCCAAGACTGTCCAGATCCGTGAGGAGTACAAGAAGCAGACCGGCGGTAAAGGCCACTATGCCTGCATCGTGGTTGAGGTGGGACCTGCCGATCCTGACTGGAAGGGAGGTCTTCAGTTCGTGGATGCCACCAAGGGCGAGGCGCTTCCCAAGACTTTCCTCCCGGCAATAGAGAAGGGATTCAGCAACGCGATGAAGACCGGCGTTCTCATAGGCGCTCCCATGGAGTCGCTTAAGGTAACCGTTCTGGACGGAAAGTACCATCCGGTCGATTCCGACGCCCTTTCGTTCGAGGTTTGCGCAAACAACGCATTCCGCAATGCGTGTGTCAAGGCATCGCCAAGCCTGATGGAACCTGTCATGTCGCTTGAGGTCGTCACTCCTGAGGAGAATATGGGCAATGTGATCGGGGACCTCAACAAGCGCCGCGGACAGGTGGAAGGTATGGAGACGAACCATTCCGGCGCCAAGGTGGTCAAGGCCCATGTGCCTTTGTCCGAGATGTTCGGTTATGTGACTGCACTCAGGACCATCACGTCGGGACGCGCTACATCGTCCATGACCTACGAGCGTCATGTGGAGGTTGCAAAGACACTGGCCAGGCAGGTTGTGGAGGAACATGGAGGAAACGTGGCCCTATTATAATAAGGTGTAAAAAAGAGAGAGACGCGGCGACGATAGCAAATGACTCTTATCCGAGCCGCAAAAATGAATACAAACAATTAAAAAAGAAACAATGAGTCAGAAAATCAGAATCAAACTGAAGTCCTACGACCACAATGTCGTTGACAAGTCAGCAGAGAAGATCGTCAAGACCGTAAAGGCTACAGGTGCTATGGTAAGCGGACCAATCCCTCTTCCCACCCACAAGCGTATCTTCACTGTAAACCGTTCGACTTTCGTTAACAAGAAGTCACGTGAACAGTTCCAGCTCTCTTCATACAAGAGGCTGATCGACATCTACAGCTCGACCGCCAAGACCGTCGATGCACTGATGAAGCTTGAACTCCCGAGCGGTGTCGATGTAGAGATCAAGGTTTGATGAAAATGTGAACAGAAACAATTTTTCAGTAACTAAAAATTAATTGAAATGCCAGGATTATTAGGAAAAAAGATCGGTATGACATCGGTCTTCGGTGCTGATGGCAAGAATGTTCCATGCACCGTTATCGAAGTTGGTCCTTGCGTGGTTACACAGATCAAGAGTGTTGAGAAGGATGGCTATGACGCTGTTCAGCTTGGCTTCGAGGATGCCAAGGAGAAGAACGTGTCAGCTCCTCTCATGGGACACTTCAAGAAAGCTGGTGTGACTCCCAAGAGACACTTGGCCGAGTTCAAGGGTTTTGACAGTGCACTCAATCCGGGTGATGTCATTACTGTGGAGTTCTTCAATGACGCGAACTTTGTGGACGTTGTCGCTGTTTCCAAGGGACACGGCTATCAGGGCGTAGTCAAGAGACATGGTTTCGGAGGTGTCGGTCAGCAGACCCACGGTCAGCACAACCGCGCCCGCAAGCCGGGTTCGATCGGTGCCTGCTCTTATCCCGCAAAGGTGTTCAAGGGCATGCGTATGGCCGGTCACATGGGCAATGAGCAGGTTACTACCCAGAACCTGCAGGTTCTTAAGGTTATTCCGGAGCACAACCTCCTCCTTATAAAGGGTTCTATTCCGGGTTATAAAGGTTCAATCGTTTCAATTCTGAAGTAATGGAACTTAGTGTATTAAACATAAAAGGTGAGGATACCGGAAGAAAGGTAACCTTGAACGATGCCATTTTCGGCATTGAGCCCAACGATCACTCCATCTACCTGGATGTGAAGCAGTTCATGGCTAATCAGCGTCAGGGCACGCACAAGTCTAAGGAGAGAAGCGAAGTAAGCGGTTCAACAAAGAAGCTCGGCCGTCAGAAGGGCGGTGGCGGCGCACGTCGCGGTGACATCAACTCACCGGTGCTGGTTGGCGGAGGCCGCGTGTTCGGTCCCAAGCCGCGTGATTACAGCTTCAAGGTGAACAAGAAGGAGAAGCAGCTTGCACGCAGGTCGGCTCTTTCATATAAGGTACAGGAGAACGCTCTTATCGTGGTGGAAGACTTCAGTTTTGAGGCTCCGAAGACCAAAAACTTTGTAGAAGTATTAAAGAATCTTAAAGTTTGTGATAAGAAATCTTTGTTCGTCCTGCCCGAGAGCAATAATGTAATAACTTTGTCGGCCCGAAATCTGGAGGGTACAAAGATCGTCAACGCATCTTCAGTCAATACGTACAGTATTCTGAACGCTGACGCTCTTGTCGTGACCGAAGGGGCTCTTGAAGTTATCAACAGTATATTAGACAAATAAGAAGACTTGATCATGGGATATATAGTTAAACCGCTTGTAACGGAGAAGATGAACTCCATTACAGAAAAGTTCCCCAACAGGTTCGGTTTCGTGGTTCGTCCCGAGGCCAACAAGTTAGAGATAAAGAAGGAGATTGAAGACCTGTACAATGTCACTGTGGTTGATGTCAACACATCTTACTACATGGGCAAGACCAAGTCACGTTATACCCGCAGAGGCCTGTCAAAGGGGCAGAAGAATGCTTTCAAGAAGGCTATCGTAACATTGAAAGAGGGTGATACAATTGATTTTTACAGCAACATTTGATATAAGATGGCAGTACGTAAATTAAAACCCACAACCCCGGGTCAGAGGCACAAGATTATTGGTACTTTTGAGGAGATTACTGCATCGGTACCAGAAAAGTCTCTTGTATTCGGAAAACTCGCTACCGGAGGTCGC
>JAGAEZ010000012.1 GCA_017612875.1 Bacteroidaceae bacterium
CAGGTTGTCAGCGGCGGCAAAGAACCTATCGACGGCGACGTAACCTTCACTATTGACCACTCGCTGATAAAGGAATTCTACGGCGGAGGCATAAATTCGGCCAAGCCCGTGACAGGCAGCATCAGTGTGACTGTGGACCGCAGCCGTATTGACAAATTCTGCGGCGGCCCCATGTTCGGTGACATGACAGAAGGAAAGACCGTCACGACAAATGCCACCGGCAGCACATTCGGCGTGTTCTACGGTGCAGGCAACGGCGGCACGAACTATGCTCAGGTGGCACAGGATGACAACAAAGGCAACACGGAATGGACTACGAATGCAGAATGGGGACTGGACGGCTATACGAAAGGTCTCTACGATGCGGACAACGACTGCTATTTAGCCAAATATGAATTTCAGATTTTCAACCTGCCCGCAGGTGATGTCGAAGGGAGGGACAACCGCCGATGGTACCGTTACGGAGCACAGTTTGCAGCCACCAACACAGGGTCCGTGACTTCGACACTTACAGACTGCATTGTCGAAGGTGATTTCTATGGAGCCGGTAATCTGGGCGGTGTCATCGGTGATGCCACCTCGACGCTGACAGGCCATACCGTCATCGAAGGTTCGGCATTCGGCGCAGGCTATTCAGCCAGCATAGAACCGTTCCAGGTGCTGACCAAGTCAAATTACAGACTGCCCTCAAGGAATCCAGACACAGGAACCATTGACGAGGGCGATGTAGGTGATTCCGAAGAATACATCTGGACCAACGAAACAAGCTTAGGCGGTGAGACTCTCTCAACCGATAATCCCATGGTGACTGTTGACGGCGTGAACTACATGTACACCACCAAATCTTTGCTGAATCTGGGTACAGTCACCGGACAGGTTACCCTGAAGCTTGAAGAGGATGCCCAAGTGATGGGCAATGTCTTCGGCGGAGGAAACGAATCGACCGTTTCAGGAAACACAAGCGTTGTCATGAAAGACCGGTCAACCGCATACAATGTGTTCGGAGGCGGCAACAAGGCCGATGTGAGCGGCAGCGTGAGCGTAAAGATACAGGGCGGCACAGTCAGCAACGATGTCTATGGCGGAGGTGCTCTGGCCAACACCAATGTATCAGGTAACCCGAGTGACACTACCGGCGTGATTCTGACAGGCGGCACGGTCACCAACGATGTCTATGGAGGCGGGCTGGGCGATGCCTTGCATGCGGCTATAGTCTATGGCGATGTGACATTGTCGCTGAACGGCACAAGCGAGAGAGACCTGGTGGCGGATGATGCCAAGGGTGCCATAGTAAGACGTCTGTTCGGCTGCAACAACATTAACGGAACGCCCAAGGGCAATGTAACCGTCTATGTTTCCGGAACGCAGGACAGGAACACTTCAAGCATAAAGGAAAAAACTGACAATCAGTTCGATATTGATGCAGTATATGGCGGAGGCAATCTGGCGGACTATATTCCGGCAAATCCGGCCACATCAATTACGAATGTCATTGTCGAAGGATGCCAGCGTTCCAGAATCAGGGATGTGTACGGCGGCGGAAACGCTGCGGCAGTGTCAGGGACACACGTGATTGTCCGTGGAGCCGATTCAATAGACTTCGTCTTCGGCGGAGGTAACGGCAAGGACAACATTATTGTGAACGGAGAAGAAACCGTGAACCCCGGTGCCGACATAGGCATAAGGAAACTGACCGCAGCCGAGGATCCTACGGACTTTATCCTGTTCGATGATCCGAAATACCTGTATGCCGACACGACAGGCAACTCCATAGGAACAGCCACTGTCACATTCTTAGGCGGCAATGTGAACCACATATTCGGAGGCAGCAACACAAAGGGTGATGTCATAAAACAGGCCAAGGTAATACTTGGCGACGAGAATCTTGACTACTGCCGATTCCAGGTAAGGGAGGTATATGGCGGTGCCAATGAAGCGTACATGTCAGGAAAGGCATCGATTGAAATGAAATGCGTCACAGGCATGGAAGAAATCTACGGAGGTGCACGTATGGCCGACGTTGAAGGAGGTATTGAACTGACCATCACCGGAGGTACCTACAAGAAAGTTTTCGGCGGAAACAACATAAGCGGCCGGATCAACGGCCCCATCAAGGTCAACATTGAGCAGACCGGCTGTCTGCCGATTATCATAGAGGAGCTGTATGGAGGCGGAAATCTCGCCCCGTATTCCATTTACGGCTACCTTGACGAACAGGAAGAAGGTGAGGACGGAATAAGCCGCTACAAGCCAAGAAAAGAAAAGGCGTCAGGCGATGATGCCATCGAGTATCCGGACCCTGAAATCAACATAGTCTCATGCGAACGGATTGACGTTGTCTATGGAGGCGGTTACAAGGCTGCAATGGTAGGTTCGCCCACCATAAACATCAACATGATTACCGGCTGGACTGACGGAACAGATCCCAACACCAGTGATTTGAACCAGCCGCACGACATGAGTGACATCGGTGAGATAGGAGATGTTTTCGGAGGCGGCAACCAGGCCGAAGTCACCGGAAGCACCAACGTCAAAATAGGAACCAAGGAGACAGTCACCGTGCACAACATCGAAAAGAGGGTCTATACCGGAATATTGGCTGATAGCGAACGGGTGACGGCAGCCCCCGGCTACGGTGCAAGTGACACCGACAGAAAGAGCCTGACCATAACGGTTGAGGGAGCCAACATCACAGGCAATGTTTATGGCGGCGGAAACGAAGCCGATGTAACAGGCGACACCAATATTCAGATCGGGCGCTCCACTCAGTAAGCTGAAAAACAAGACGGGATGTAATGGTTTAGACTTTCAGAACCGGAGGCCGTAGATGATTGCGGACTTCATGTTGTCCCAGTCGGAAATCACCCAGCGGCCATGCAGCCTTACCATTGTCATGGCATGTTCATACTCCTTTCCGAATGCCTTATAGACTATCCTTGCGGTCGCCTGGCCCTTCTTGTAGGCCAGGATTCTCCTTATTGAAAGCTCCTCTTCCGGGTCGGTGTCGCTTCCGCGGTACCAATAGTACATGAAATCACCGTCCTGATAGCCCATTGACTGCTGGTCGTGCGCATAACGGTACCCTGCCACTATCAGCTCATGGAATTCCGGTGTGAACGCGCGGCTGTCAATACTGTCGGCCGATGAGTGGTCCGGGATCCGGGACAGCAGCCACTCCACCCTGCGTTCGGATGGAGTATCGGGCCCGCAGGCCGTGAACCCGGCCGTGAGAATACATAAAAATGTAAAAAACATGAAACGGCTTCCTTTCATACCGCAAACTTACTACTTTTGTACAAAAAGAGGATTATGTCACAGAACAAAATGGCCGTCCTTGCCAAGGAGACCGCAATATACGGATTAAGCAGTATCGTAGGCCGTTTCCTTAACTACCTGCTCGTGCCGCTCCATACAAGGTTCATCAACCCCCAGAGCGGCGGTTACGGAATCGTGACCGAGATGTATGCCTGGGCTGCACTGCTGTTTGCTCTGCTCACATTCGGCATGGAGACCACCTTCTTCAGGTTCGCCAACAAGGAGGGTGAGAACGAGTCCATGGTCTATAGCACGGCTCTGCGTCTGGTCGGTGGTGTCGGGATAATCTTCATCATGCTTGTATTCTGTTTCCTCAGTCCCATTTCAGGCTTTCTGGGTTACACCGACCATCCTGAATATGCAGCCTGTTTCGCCATAATATCGGCACTCGACGCCTTCCAGGCAATACTCTTCAGCCGCCTGCGCCAGCAGCACCGACCCGTCAAGTTCATGACACTCAAGCTGGCTTTCATCATCCCCAATGTGATTCTGAACGTGTTCGTGTTCTGGCTCATGCCCAAGATGTTCGGATTCATGCCCGGTTTAGAGAGCCTGTATATAAGGTATGACTACGGTGTGGGTCTGATATTCTTCGTGAACCTGCTCTGCACCTTCATGGTAACCTTCGGCTTCATGAAGGAACTCCGGGGAATAACTTACGGATTCGACGGCAAACTTGCCCGCCGTATGCTCGCATACGCATGGCCCATCCTGCTGTTGGGTCTTGTGGGCATCCTCAACCAGGTCTTCGACAAGATTGCATTCAAGCATATCGTGACCGACAAGGAGTACGGCCAGGTCCAGCTTGGGATATACGGTGCCTGCTGCAAGATTGCCATGCTGCTGGCCCTGCTCACCCAGGCCTTCCGGTACGCTTACGAGCCGTTCGTGTTCGGCGGTTCCCGGGACAAGAACTCTGCCGAGACTCTGGCACAGGGCATGAAATACTTCGTGATTTTCGGAATCCTTGCATTCCTGGGAGTAATGTTCTACATGCCGCTCTTCCGTTATCTGGTCACCAACCACGATTACTGGGTGGGACTGAAAGTAGTTCCCGTCGTGATGCTTGCGGAACTCTTCATGGGGATATATTTCAATCTCTCGTTCTGGTACAAGCTGATTGACAAGACATGGTGGGGAGCCGTCATGAGCGGTATTGGAGCCGCAGTGATGATATGCATCAACTGGTTTTTCGTGCCTGAATACGGTTATATGGCCTGCGCCTGGGGAGGATTCGCCGGCTACGGCACCTGTATGCTCCTGTCCTACTTCATAGGTCAGAAAAAGAGTCCCGTGAACTATCCGCTCATGGATATTTTCAAGTATGTGATGTTGGCTGCGCTGCTGTACGTTATCTATCTGGGGTGCAAACCCTTACCTGTATGGCTGAGCCTGATAATCAACACAGCCCTGATCTGCATCTACCTGGCCTACCTCTTCAAGAAAGACCTACCACTCAAATCACTCCCTGTAATAGGCAAGTACTTCACTTAAGTTGGTCAGCAAGCATATTCGGATCGCGTCGAACATCCTGCTGTTTCGCAAAACCGGTCATGGTAATTTTCATTAGAACTATACTGATTAATGTGTTTCTTCAAGAGCAAGCTCTTCTTTTATTTCACGGATAACATCATCGAATTCATATACACGCCCTTGAGCTGAATCCAATTCAGATTGTGCTATACGTGAGTGTAATTCCTCAATGGTGTAGGGTTTTAGATTCTTTTCTGCTTTTTCCTTGGCACACTCTTGAAGCCGCTCACTCAACCAAAGCATATTGCTGGAACTGAGCGTGCTCTTAAGATAGTCAAGCAAATTTTGTAATGTTACTGTGCTCATTTGCGTATTTGATTTTGTAGTATGATTGCGCAATATTACATTTTTCCTGTGAGATTACCAAAAGCTCTCGCAGATATCAGAAAACCATCCGGTGTGTCAAATAAAAACGTCCGGATAAAAATCCGAACGTTAAATATCAGCTATATCTGCGAGAGTTTTTTTGCGGGAGTCAGAGGGCGGCGCGTATATCGGCTGCAATCTTCTCTAATTCCTCAGGGGCGAGCTTGAGTTTGGGATTGCTGAACAGCAGGTCCTTCTCGGTCTGCATGGGAATGAGATGAATGTGGGCATGGGGAACCTCAAGACCGAGCACGGCCTGACCCACCTTCACGCAGTTGAACACCTTCTTCTGGGCAATGGCAATCCTCTTGGCAAAGACCTGCAGTTCGCAAAGTTCCTGGTCCGTCAGGTCAAACAGGTAATCAACCTCACGCTTGGGTACGCATAGCACATGCCCGCGCACCATCGGGCTGATATCTAAAAAAGCGAAACAGTTCTCAGTCTCAGCTATCTTGTAGCAAGGTATTTCACCTTTAATGATTCTTGAAAAAACAGTCATTTCATCTATTTTTTAAACTGTCCCGGTAATCCTATAGCGAAATCTCCAGAATCTCGAACCCTATCTTGCCACTGGGAATCTGAATCTCCACGGTCTCACCGGCCTTGTGCCCCAGCAACCCCTTGGCTATCGGGGTGTTGCTCGAAATCTTGCCGGACTTGAGGTCAGCCTCACTCTCGGGAACGATAGAGTAGGTCACCACGGCATTGTTCTTAGTGTTCTTAAGCTTCACCTTGGTCAGGATCTGCACCACCGACGTGTCAATCTTGCTCGCATCAATCAGCTTGGCATCGGCTATCTGAGCCTTCAGCGCAGCTATCTTGGCCTCAAGCATACCCTGGGCCTCCTTGGCGGCATCGTACTCTGCGTTCTCCGACAAGTCACCCTTGTCACGCGCTTCAGCAATCTGCTGAATGATCTCAGGACGGCGTACACCCTCCAGATACTGTAATTCGGCTACAAGCTTTTTGTAACCTTCCTCTGACATATATGCCATAACATCAATATTTTATCTTTTCAACAATCAAGTTTCGGCATGAGCAAAAAAGAATTCCAACATATCACTTGCGGATGTTGGAACACTTTTTTCCCGATGTATCTTCACTGCAAAGATAAGATTATTTGGTCACCTACCCAACATTTGATACATTTTTTTATTTAATCCGGTCATTCGGCCAGGAGCTTGGCAATCTTCTCGTCCAGACTCTTCTGGTCATCCGGCCGGTCCACTATGTTGCCCTCACGGTCTATCAGGAACGCCGCCGGGAGCGAACTCACGTTGTACATCCCCAGATACTGCGAGTTAAGGCTGTTCTCGTCATGAACGCACACCCAAGGCAGGTTCACCGCCGCGTTGACCCAGAAACTCTCGTCGCTGTCGAACGACACCTGGAATATCTCAAACCCCTTGCTGCTGTACTTGCTGTAAAGCTCGCGCATGCTCAGGTTATAGTTCGATGACCAGTCGGTCTTGTAGGCCGTGAAGTCCAGCAGCACCACGCTCCCCTTCAGGCTGCTCAGGCTGCGGACCCGTCCCCTCACGTCGGGCAGCTCTATCTCGATGATACCCGATTCGCTCACAAGGCTGTTGAACAACTCCATAGTCTCCTCCGATGCCGGTCTCGTCCGTGCCTGTGTCTTGGACATACCCTTCAAAGCCAGGTTGTGCAGATGAGCCGTCCTGACGGCATCCGGGTGCTTCATGTCCATCTGAGTGGCTACGGCAGCGAAAAGACGCGCGTCCTGGCGGTCCCCCTGCGGGTTGAAGAGCATCTGCCCGTTAACACTGATGAATAGCACATAATATGCGTAAGGCGTGCCGGGATCGGGATAGATGTAACCGTTTGCCAGATCGCTCTTGAACACATCCGCCAGCTCCTCCACACGCTGCCTGAGCACACCTGTCTCCGGACCCGAAAACTCATCGTAGGTACGGCGCAGGTCACGCATGAACTGCATCTGCCGGAGCATTATCTCCTTCAGCTTGGAACAGCTCTCCGAGCCCTCCACCGTATATCCGGTCTGCATGGTGGGCAGACTGGCTTTCACGGTCACGGTCTCGGTCGAGTCAATCACCAGATTCACGTACTGGTTCTCCACCCTGAGACGGTAGAAGTCGAAACAGTCCCCGGGAGCCGGCTGGCTGAAGCTGAAAGCGCCGTCGGCCCCCAGCTTCACGGAATCCACCGTCTCAACCCTGTCTATGGCCACATGGTCCAGATAGAGAGTCTTTCCATCGGCCTCAGTGATACCTCCATTCACAGCAAACCTGTCAACTGCGGGTTGACAGGCTGCGCTTAATATCGATATTGCCAGCAGGGCAATGTCAATTCTCCTCATTATAATTGCGGTCTTCGTTGTTCCGTCTGTTCCTCCTGTCACCGCCGAAAGGACGACGTCCGCGCTCCTGACGGTCGCCACGGTCGCCACGGTCACCTCTCTCAAAACGGTCACCACGGTCGCCACGATCACCTCTCTCAAAACGCTCGCCTCTCTCGGGACGCTCCTGACGCGGAGGCCTTGCGGGACGCTCCTCGTAACCCTCGGGCTTCTCGGACAGGGCTCTGCGCGAAAGCTTGAACTTGCCGGTCTTGGCGTCGATGTCAATCAGCTTCACCTGAATCTTGTCACCCTCCTTGTAACCGGTCTCCTCGATGGTCTCGTAACGCTTCCAGTCAATCTCGCTGATATGGAGCAGACCGTCCTTGCCGGGCAGGAACTCCACGAACAGGCCGTAAGGCATCACCGAGCGGACAGTGCCGTCATAGACCTCACCCACCTCGGGGATAGCCACGATGGCGCGTATCTTGGCCAGAGCGGCCTCGATGCTTTCGCGGTTGGAAGCTGCCACCTCGATCTTGCCTACGCCGTCAATCTCGTCAATGCTGATGGTGGTGCCGGTCTCCTCCTGCATACCCTGGATGATCTTTCCGCCCGGGCCTATCACGGCTCCGATGAACTCCTTAGGTATGGTCAGGGTCTCGATGCGCGGAGCGTGCGGCTTGAGTTCAGCACGCGGCTCGGCTATGGTCTCGGTAATCTTACCCAGTATATACTCACGTCCGGCCTTGGCCTGAGCTAAAGCCTTCTCAAGAATCTCGTATGACAGGCCGTCGCACTTGATATCCATCTGTGTAGCGGTCAATCCCTTCACGGTACCGGTGGTCTTGAAGTCCATGTCGCCCAGATGATCCTCGTCACCAAGGATATCGCTCAGGACAGCGTACTTGTCCTCGCCCGGGTTCTTGATGAGACCCATTGCGATACCTGACACCGGGTTCTTTATCTTCACGCCGGCATCCATCAGGGCAAGCGTACCTGCGCACACGGTAGCCATGGACGATGAACCGTTGGACTCAAGGATATCGGACACCACGCGGACGCAGTAGGGATAATCCTCGGGAATCTGACCCTTGAGGGCACGCCATGCCAGATGTCCGTGACCTATCTCGCGGCGGCCGGTGCTGCGCTGGGCCTTGGCCTCGCCTGTGCAGAAAGGCGGGAAGTTGTAGTGGAGCAGGAAACGCTCATCGTGCTGGTCCAGTACATCGTCCACCAGCTTCTCATCCTCCTTGGTGCCCAAGGTCACGGAGCAGAGAGCCTGTGTCTCGCCACGGGTGAATATGGATGACCCGTGAGGTCCGGGCAGGTAACCCACCTCGCACCAGATGGGACGTATCTCAGTGGTCTTGCGGCCGTCCAGGCGCTTGCCCTCGTCCAGCACGCAGCGGCGCATGGCATCGCGCTCCACATCGTGGTAGTAGCGGTCTATCAGGGCATCCTTCTCGGCCAGCTCATCCTCGGTCATGTCGGTGTGGGCTGCATGGTAAGCCTCCTTGAACCCGTCGCGTACAGCCTCGAAATTGGCCTCGCGCGAGTGCTTGTCGGTATTGCCCTCGGCAGCCAGGTCGTATGACTTCTGATAGCAGGCATCCTTCACGGCCTGACGGAGCTCCTCGTCGTTCACCTCGTGGCAGTACTCGCGCTTCACCGTCTTGCCCACCTCCTCGGTCAGCTCCATCTGCACCTTGCAGTGCTTCTTTATCTCCTCGTGGGCAGCCTTAATGGCGCCGAGCAGGTCAGCCTCGCTCACCTCCTTCATCTCGCCCTCCACCATCATTATGTTGTCGTAGGTGGCGGCCACCATCACGTCCATGTCAGCCTCCTCAAGCTGCTGGAATGTGGGGTCGATCACGTACTCGCCGTCTATGCGGGCCACGCGGACCTCCGATATCGGGCCCTGGAAAGGAATGTCCGATACTGCCAGGGCTGCCGATGCGGCAAGTCCGGCAAGAGCATCAGGCATGTCCTCGCCGTCGGCCGAGAACAGTATGATGTTTACATAAACTTCAGCATGATAGTTGTCCGGAAACAAAGGACGCAGTGCGCGGTCAACCAGACGGCATGTCAGAATCTCATAATCCGAGGGACGTCCCTCACGTTTGGTGAAACCGCCCGGATAGCGTCCGATTGACGCGTATTTCTCCCTGTACTCAACCTGAAGCGGCATGAAATCAGTTCCGGGAACTGCATCTTTGGCGGCACAAACAGTGGCCAGGAGCATAGTCTTGCCACAGGTCAGCATCACGGCTCCATCGGCTTGCTTTGCCAGTTTCCCGGTCTCCAGCTTGATGGTTCTTCCATCCGGCAGCTGGATCTCTTTCGTTACAATGTTCATCTCTTAAAAAAACAGTAAAATATAATGTCTAAAAATTGCGGCAAATTTAATGAAAAATAATGGAACACCCGCCCCTGACTACCCTTTTTATTTTCAGGACACCCCGAACCCTGACGAAACGGAGCGACAAAGAATCTGTTTTGATTTGTTCCGTGAATTTTATTATGGTCTGTTTTTTCCTCTGGTTTCGCCGATTTGAGGGAGTAATGGAGGTCCATTTTGACTGAGGAACGTTTTCGATAAGCCAGACGAACAGAGGGAGTTTACTCACTCTGTCGTGGCGAGAAAAGGTCGAATGAAATTCAACAGATGGAAACAGAGGGAAAAAGAGGCTGTAAGATTTTTATGGAAACAATTTTAAACAGATTCTAATTTAAAACAGATTCTAAAACCTGACCGGATGGAAGCCGGTTCCAAAGCCAAAGTAAAAATTTGTGCCGTTCATAAATATTGCATATCTTTGCGATTCACATAATCATAAAGCGAGAGCGAAATGATGATTGATTCTATAAGGGATATCATCTCACGAGAGTCCCGGGCCATACTGAATATTCCCGTGGGAGATGAATATGAAAAAGCAGTGGATCTGATTGTGAATCAGGTTCATGTACTGAAAGGAAAACTTATCACGAGCGGTATGGGCAAGGCCGGACAGATAGCTATGAACATGGCTACCACATTCAGTTCCACCGGTACCCCCTCGGTTTTTCTCCATCCCAGCGAGGCCCAGCACGGCGACTTGGGAATCCTCCAGAAAAATGACATTTTCCTGCTTGTCTCCAACTCAGGCAAGACACGTGAGATACTTGAGCTGGCTGACCTCAGCCGCAAGCTCGACCCCACCCTGAAATTCATTGTGCTCACCGGCAACACCGACAGCCCGCTGGCCCGTGTGGCCGATGTCGTCCTCGCCACCGGTAACCCCGAAGAGGTGTGCGCACTCGGGCTCGCCCCCACCACAAGCACCACGGTCATGAACGTCATCGGCGACGCACTGGTGGTCGAGACCATGAAGAAGATAGGTTTCACCGCAGAGGACTACAACAAGCGCCATCACGGCGGATATCTGGGACAACGTTCAAGCAAACTGTTATGAGACGAATATTCGGCATAGGCGAAACTGTTTACGACATACTTTTCCGTGACGGGCAGCCCATTGCCGCGGTCCCGGGCGGCTCCGTGTTCAACGGACTCATCTCGCTCGGCAGGACCGGAATGCAGTGCACATTCATCTCCGAGGTAGGAGCCGACAGGGTTGGCGGCTACATCCTCGATTTCATCAGG
>JAGAEZ010000013.1 GCA_017612875.1 Bacteroidaceae bacterium
CACTATATGTCACCTGTATAGCCATGTCAATCAAGTGAAAAAGTAGGTCTGATTTTCGTTTTGAGGAATAATAAGCCAGACGGACAGAGGAAGTTTTCTCACTCTGTCCGTCTGGCGCGAAAGGTCGAATGAAATTATCCGCACTCAGTTCTGCAGTAATTCTGTTAATTTAGCTACAATCTGCTTACGTCCTATTTTTTCCTTAGAGTAGATTACACCTTCACGGAGCGACGAGCCGTAGATGGTCTCGGCAATAGCCCGAGCGCCGTCACCGCAGTAGATGATATAGGTGCCGTCATCCAGAAAAAGATCGTCAGGATTACTCTCGTCCGGATTGGGCACTTTATTGTCGATCTTGGCAAACAGCATATCAAGTTTTTTGTCGCGCATCACTTGGGGCATCACAGCCAGCATACGGTTGATGAAATCCTCCATCTCGCTTGCCTGGCAATCCAGCGACCCGATTCCGATAGCCTTACCACCCATGTCATACCCCTTATAGTCCGAGAGAAATATCTCGCTATCGCTCATGCCAAAATAATTGTTTGAGGCTTCGGACATCTGGTGGCTGATCTCTGCCACCTTGTCCTCCAAATGCAGCTGGGTCACAAGCGCCTCCCATGCTACGGAGTCTTCAAGCCGTGTGGCAGCTTTGGTAAGGTTACGTGTATCTGACAGCAATCCGGCAAGCAGTATTCTGGCGGTCTCATCGTCGATGCTGACACCCAGCTCCCTGTACATCTCGTAGATGATGGTGCAGGTCGCTCCTATCATCTCTCTGCGCACGTAGGGGATGCCGCTGTCCAGGATATCGCCCTCCAAGTGGTGGTCTATCTTCTGAAGGACGATGGCCTCCTTGGCACCATCTACACACTGGGCATAGTCGGTATGGTCGGTCAGGATCAGACGTGTCTTCGGTGCCACACTACTCTTCAACTCAGGCAGGGCAAAGCCAAACACATCTGCAATATAGGCTGTCTCGCGGTTGATGTCACCTGACAACTTCGCCTTGCAGTTGTAGCCCAGTGTCCTCATCAGTTTGGCGTATGCCAACGACGAACAGACAGCATCCACGTCAGGCGTTTTGTGACCATACACGAATGTCGTGTCCATTCCCCAGTCAAGCGATTTCAGCATGTTCAGGAACTCGGCTCTCTTCCCGCGTTCCTCTTCGGCTTCGTCATCCGGTGAGCACGATGTGAACATAAAAGTACCGCATATCATCAGGATGGCGGCAAGCATCCCGAAGCTGACCTTTTTCACTGTCATATCATTCATAGTTTTTTCGTTTCGAAAATGCACCGCAAACTTACAAAAATTTCGGATAACGCCGTACCAATCTGACTAAACACAAAGAGACGGTTCTCACTGTGCAGAGAAAATGGCGGTTAAAGCAATTATCAATGGCTACACAGTGAGAACCGTCTCTTACGTATCCCTATAATTTAATTCCAGTGTTCGACTATTATATCATCGGGAGTTACCTGCATGTTCTCAAGCACGTGTACCTGGATGCGTGCGGCGTGGTTCTCGCGCAAGCAAGTCAAGCCCATTGTGGTGTAAAAGTCTTCCTCCTCCGCATCAACCTCACGCCAGGGGCAGAATGATACCATGATATACTTTCCCTCCTTGTAGAAATAGGAAACACAGATGTCAGAGTCAGATGCATCAAAGCTCTCGACTGGGTCACCCAGGGCTTTCTGTGCCTGAGCCTTCAAGGACTTGTAGTCATTATAGCCCAGACTGTTGTCAAAGTACCAGAGCAGCACGCCGGTACCGAACACAGAGCTTTCGGTTATCTGCAGACCTATGGTAGCTTTCTTGCCGTCAAGCCAGGGTGTGAAGCTGGGGAAGAAAGACTCCTTCTTGGTCACAGGCTTGATCGTCTTGCCCTTGCCAAGCATAGGAGCGGTGAATTCACCGTTATATGAACCTGTCTCACTGACATACTGATTGCCATTCCAGTAAGTTGAACTTGAATTTCCGCTGACCTTGAAGGTGTAGTTGTTGTACTCGTTCTTGGTCAATGTCACTTTACCTGCCTCATCATGTAAACTGACATCCGATGCATAGACACTGAAATTCGCATCACTGTATGTGCTCTTGCTGTCGGAGTAGCCGTTGATAAGCATATAAACGCTGCCTGCACTCAAGCTAAGCTTGTCATCAACAATCTCAACACCCTCAAAGTCAGAGACGAACATAGGCGATATGACCACTGACCTTGCTGTTCCGCCGTTGGGAGAGTAATTGATAATACCGCCAGTGGCCTTGTCGGTCTTGATGCTGACCGTGTAGGCATGGTCCTTGCCGTCCAGGGTTATGTCGAATCTCTTTGTGCTTCCGTCACTTGCCAGCAGCACCAGCTTCGCCGCACCCTTGTAGTCGAACGGAGCATTGATGATGAACTGTCCGTCGGCATCCGTGTGGACAGCCTTGGTGGCCTTGTTGTTGCCATATTCAATCCAGAGTGAGCTCAAGTTGTTGCCCTTGCCGGAATTCACCACCTTACCGCTGATGTGCGCCATAACGGGCAGCACTATGTCCACGGTCTTTGTGGCACCTGCTGAAGTCAGTTTCTCCACGTTCACCTTCACTTCAGGACTGTAGTAGCTGTAGTCCCTTGACCTCACCGTCACATAGAAATCTGTGTTTATGGGCACGAAGAACTCAGCCACACCGTTCACGTTGGTGTAATAAGTCCTCTGGCCGTCAACGTCTATCGCCTGGTTGGGAATCACATTGCCCGCCTGATCCTTCACGTTCACCTTCACTGTAGCGCGCTTCTCAGGATAGTCCAGGTTCACCCATGAGAAGTGGGTGACCTCGCCCCTATATACATTCTCATGGCTGTCATACGTGGCTACGCCCTCTTCCTCCCAAAGGCCGGTCTGCTCGTTGAAGCTCCACAGGGGAATCTCCGCAGGAGTGTTGTTCCTGAACTTCTCGGGTACGGGGAAAGTCACCGTGGCAGGCTTGCCGTCGGCAGGCTGTACTTTCCTGCCGTTGGCCATAAGGGTCACGTTCGACATGCCGTAGGAAACAAGCTGAACCTGGGAGTTGTCCGTGCGCACTGCCGCCAGGTCACCACCGGGCATCATGGTGCCGAAATCCTTGTCATCAGGACTCAGGTAGAGCATCTGTGCGGTTACCCAGTCATAATAGCCCAAAGACTCGCCCGAATCAGCATATTTCAGTCCTTCGGCCTGCAGAGCCACGGTCATGCCGGCTGCGTTTACGCTGATTTCTTCCGATGCCCTCTTGTTGACGGACGCAATTTTGTCATTGCCCCATGTGGGAATCATGGTGATTTCCCAAACATCGCCGGATGCGGTCGGCATGGAACGGACCACATCGAAATATCCGCCGCAAGAAAGCCTAACCACTGTGCGGCCGCTCACACTATTCACTTTTTCAAGAACAAAACCGCCATCAGGGCCGGTAACGCAAGCCTCCGTGCCGGAGGTTACCTGCACATTCTGCAGAGGAATACCTTCGGGGCTATAGACAAAACCCGAAAGAGCAGACATTTTCATACTAGCAGGATTTACCGGCGTTCCATCAGAGAGACCATTATCCGGAACAGGATCCGGAACAGGATCGTCGGAATGTGAACAAGCTGTTATCAGGACCAAGCCTGAAAACAAGCTGGCAAGAAGCCATAAATTCAGTTTTTTCATACTCAATTATTTTTTGATCAGATATGTGAAATCATTACAGAACGGACAGTTCTCAAAATGTGCCGAAGTTCACAGATTGAACCGTCCATCATGTGTCAAAGCGTAACCTCAATGCTCTTGAGGTCCTTGTCAAGCGATGAGCCGCCGTACAGGATGCGGTAGCGGCCGGGACGGAACTTCAGGCCGTCGGTCTTCTCGTCATAGAAGCTGAAAGCATCCTTACCAAGCTCCACCTTCACGGTCTTGGTCTGACCGGCGGGGATGTTCTCGCGGGCAAATCCGGCAAGAGACTTGATGGGAGCATCGGAATAATCCAGTGACTTGACATAGACCTGTATAACTTCGTCGCCGTCGCGGCTGCCGGTGTTGGTGACGGGAACGGTCAGGGTCATGTTCTGTGCCTTACCGGCCGTCTTGGCATCGCCGTAACTGAATGTGGTGTAACTCAGTCCGTAACCGAATGCATACAGAGGCTGTCCCTTGAAGTAACGGTAGGTGCGGTTCTGCATGGAGTAGTCCTGGAAATCGGGCAGCTGGTCAGTCGATGCGTAGAAGGTCACCGGCAGACGTCCGGCAGGATTGTAGTCACCGAACAGGACATCGGCCACAGCCGGGCCGCAGGCCTGACCTCCATACCATGCCTGGACAAGAGCGTCATACTTGCTCTCCACATTGCCGAATCCTATGGCACTGCCTGATACGTTTACCAGGACAACCGGTTTGCCGGTAGCATCAAGCTCGGAGAGCAGCTGCTGCTGAACCTCGGGAAGCTCAATCGATGAACGGTCATGTCCCTCACCCTCAATATCCGATGAGATACCGCTTACCATCACGATCACGTCGGCTGCGGAAATCCTGTCTATGACCTTGGCGAAATCAACCGGACCGCGGCTGTAGATATCGAATGAGAACGATGCGGAACGGGCCTCAGGCTGTACCAGCTCGATAGAAATATCGTAGGTCTTGCCCTTCTCCACCTTGAATGTGGTAGCCGGGGCACCGCCTCTGCCGAATCCGCCGAAACCGCCGAATCCTCCGCGGCCGCCGCCCTGACCCTGATTCTCAGCAATGGTCTGGCCGTTCAGCTTGAAGGTATAGCGCGAGCTTCCGCGTACATTGTAAATCATATCGCCGGTATAATCAGCTGTAAAGCTGCCTGTATATTTAGCGGAGAATCCTGTCATGTTCACTCCGTCGGCCCAAGGGCAATCCTCATGTGCCAATGCCGGCGATGTGGTGTTCAGGCTCAGAGGCTCGTCATAGTCAACGCGTGCCACCACATTGCCGGTCCAGTCCAGGGTGTTGTAGTAGTCTGCATGGAGACCCTTGCCGCCGTTGATCTGTGAAACATAGTGTGTGGTTATGGAGGCGGCGTTCAGGTCACAACCCTTCTCATAGATAATCTCCGCATTGGGTGCGGCCTCGCGGATGCCGTCCAGAATAGTCCTGGTGTTTGCTGCCGACGGATAACCGTTGTAGTTACCCAGGATAACACGGGCATCATCGGCATTAGGGCCTACGACCGCAATCTTCATATTCTTCTTGAGCGGCAAGATGTTGTTCTTGTTCTTGAGCAGGACGATAGCTTCATGGGCGGCCTTGCTGGCCAGGGCGGTATGAGCCGGGCTGCTGAGGTCATCGAGTCCCAGATCGGCCCAGGGAAGGTTCTCTGCCGGATCAAACATGCCCAATTCAAAGCGGGCCTTGAGGATACGCTTCACGTTCACATCAATATCGGCCTCAGTGATGAGTCCCTGCTCCATGGCCTGTGTCAGCGAACGATAACTGGTACCGCACTCTATATCGGCACCTGAAAGGACGGCATCGGCCGATGCGCTTGCGGCATCCTTGTGCGTTCCGTGCTGGCGGGCGTTGAAGAAATCACCTATGGCACCGCAGTCAGTCACCACAAGCCCCTTGTACTGCCACTTGTTGCGCAGGATATCCACCAGCAGACGGTCACTTGCGCAGCAGGGCTCATCCTCATAACGGTGATATGCGCACATAACCTCCTGCACGTTACCCTCCTGCACCAAGCTCTTGAAAGCAGGCAGATAGGTTTCCCACAGGTCACGGCCCGATACGCTCACATTGAACTGATGGCGCAGAGGCTCCGGACCGCTGTGTACGGCATAGTGCTTGGCGCATGAATGCAGCTTGAGATATTTCTTGTCAGTACCCTGCATACCCTTAACGGTCTGGGTACCCATCACGGCATTCAGATAGGGATCCTCGCCCGGAGTCTCCTGACCGCGTCCCCAGCGCGGGTCACGGAATATGTTCACATTGGGACACCAGAATGACAGTCCCTGATGCCAGATGCTTCCGTTAGGCTGTTTCACCCCTAACTGATGATGGTCTGTGGTGTTCCACACGGCACGCGCCTCATCGGATACGGCAGTGTAGATTTCAAGTTGCTGGGGAGCATCGAAAGTGGCCCCCAAGGCTATCACCTGCGGGAAAACAGTCACGTCATCATAACATATTCCGTGACAAGCCTCATTCCACCAGTTGTAGGCGGGAATGTCCAAACGGTCAATCGAGATGGAACCGTTCATCATGAGTCCTATCTTCTCCTCCGGCGTGAGCAGGGAAAGCAGATTGTCAGCCCTCTTGTCAAATGACAGCTTGGGGTTCTGGAACGGATACTCGTAATTCTGGTTCTTGCAGCCCGGCAGCAGCATCACGGCCGCACACAGGCAGGAAAACAGAGCGGTTTTTTTCATAATAGGTCAGTATATTGTTTATATTTGTTTTATAAGCTTTCCGCGAAATTAATGAAAAAACTTATGAAACCAAAATACTGCCCGATAATATACCTTGTCCACATCAAAGACAATCCGGCGCCCGGTTCGGGAACGATAGGCATCTTGAGGATTCCGCCACCGTGTCATCGTGACAGCCGGCTCTCCTCCGTCATTCTGTTTACTGCACTAACGTCAGAGTATAGCGACATTCGAACTTCAATTCGCTTCTCTTCCATTTATTCTCCGAATACTCCTTAGCATCCAATGTATCAGTTCCCACCACAATATAATTTATCAAATCCCACGTGGGAGCTACGTCATACATCCTCGGCGTGTCATATTTTGTGGGAAAAGATGCCCCCACAATACCGGCATCCGTTTCGGAAACAATAGACGAATGCGGTGCTATGACTATGACAGTATCTGTCTCGGATATAAGCAATGAATAATCTTCACCATGACTGTATGTGGGAAGAATATCCTCATATCTCTGAATCTGCCGGAACACAGACACCCTTACATACTTATCTGTTTCATTGTCTATAACAAATGAAAAAGTACCCCAATAGTCGCAGGAACCTGTCAGCAACAAGGCAGATATTAATGACAGAAAACAGAAAAACTTCTTCATAACAATATATTTTAACAAGTGTCAACCGACAATACGGATGCTATCTGATTCAATCAGAACGTCAGGGTAAGTGAGGCTCCCTGCGGGCCGAGGTCCATTCCGAGCGAAGCCACGACATCGCCCTGCGCATTCAGTATCCTTTTGGCACGGGCACCATATTTGGCAGTCAGGAAGATTGAGATTCCGGTACCCACGCAGCCCACTATCTCCATTGCCACACCGCGCTTGTAGGAGGGCAGTTTTGTGGCCTCGCTTGACAGCCGGGCATATTCTTTTGAATCTATGCCGTCCCAACGGTCATTTGCGTAACGGTTCTGCTCTGTCACACAGATAACCTCACCTGCCAGCCAAGTGGCTCCGAAAACAACTATACCCGTCACACCGGCTTTCTTGATCTTCATGTAACGGTTGTACTCAGACGTCAAATCCTGACCGACCATAATGGGCTGTTGTGCAAAAACTGAGGTACAAGCAAACAGCAGCAACATAATAACGAAAGAATGTTTCATACCAAGACTATTTATAAATTATAAACTATGGAATGGTGATTACATTTTGATAACTGTATAATTCGCTG
>JAGAEZ010000070.1 GCA_017612875.1 Bacteroidaceae bacterium
CAGCCGCTGTTGGTCATGAAGTATGGCGGGGAATTGCTGAATATCTCCAGATAGGCATCCTGGCCGGCAGCTTTCATTGCGGCTTTTACCACATTGAGCTGGCGGGCATCGGCATCGTAGTCATAACTGCGTTCACCCGTTGCGGGATCAAGTACCATCCAGCCGGGCACGTCGCTGTCGGTACGGGTGATATGATGGTGTGTAGGGTCATCGCCGCCACCCACGTTGTAGCGCATGATGTTGAGGCCCAATCCCTTTCCGGCATCGAAAAACAACTCTGCCGACTTGCCTGTCAGCACCTCGTTGTAACCTATACGGTTGGCCCACCAGCAAAGGCTTGTACCCCACCCTTCCCAGCGTGCGCCGTTGGTCAGGATGGCATTGTCCATTGATACCTTGACTTGAATACTCTCAGCACGGCCGGCAATACAGACGGCCGCAAGCAGAACAAATACGGTTTTTCTCATAACAGCGCGAAGATAAAAAAAGGGACGGAAAAACCGCCCCTTTATCCGAAATAATCTGAATTGTCAGAATTTCAGGGAAAGACCGCCACGCACTTCCGGGAACCAGTTGGAATAACCGGCCTCGAAAATGACGGACACACCCTCGGCAAAGAAATAACGGCAACCCACGAACTCGTTATAGAACATGAACGATTTCTTGTCTGTCACGTTGTCATAGCTGTATTTCTCGATGCCGTACCCTACCCCTACGGATGCATGTACCTCGAATTCAGGGGAGATGTTAAGACCATAAGTGGCACGGGGAGTCCCGCCTGCCGCTCTCCAATGCTTGGCCGGTTTGCTGACATCCAACTCGCCACCTACTGTGAAATGGCCTTTCCACCAGTTGTCGAACAGGACATAGTCCACGGAGATGCCGCCGCCTATAGGGTTGATACCAGCTTCAAGGTTCAGTAACACAGTACCCTTTGACCACTGGGGAGCAAGCTCTGCATGAGCGCTGTACGATACCATTGCCAGAGCGGCAACAGCCAGAATCTTTCCGAATCTTTTCATATTTCAATCAAGTTTAAAAGGTTAATCGAATCACTATTGCAAAAATAAGTCAATTTCAACACAAAACATAAGAATCTGTTAAAAAATGTTCTGTAAAGTTTTTCATGGCCCGTTTTTGCGGTTATTTCATGAAGGTGATGCCGGTCAATCCAGGCCGAAGACTTCCATCCGGCAGTCCTGGCAGTCAAAACGGAGACGGAAACGACGTCCGTCCTGCAAGCGCAGATACAAAGGCTCACGTACCTTCAAATCAGTCTCATGACGGCGGGGACAAAGTCCGACGGCATATTTTATGCAGTGACGGCAGGTCATTATCACCGCCTTGTCCGGGGCTGCTTTCTCAAAGGCATAGCCGATTCTCCGGACACCGTGGTCACGGTAGAATGTAAAGGCCTCTTCGTTCATGACATTCCCGGAATATGTCAGTTCCTTCAAGGGATATGCCGGAACAGGAGTTGCCGGCACGCCGACAGCAGGACGCTCATAGGATTCCATGCGCAAGGTCTCCAGGCGCCCGGTCACCCGTCTTCGCATATCGGACAGCAATGACGACGGAATGAATCGCTCTCTTTCCATCCTGACTTCGACCGACCGGACTTCGAAACGGGTGTTGCC
Organism: Bacteroidaceae bacterium; assembly: GCA_017612875.1. Taxonomy (GTDB): domain Bacteria; phylum Bacteroidota; class Bacteroidia; order Bacteroidales; family Bacteroidaceae; genus Colenecus. The sequence goes on from JAGAEZ010000070.1 coordinate 1,638, forward strand.
AGTCTTGGAAAGCTGTGTCCTGATGTTGTTCTTCTGCGGGGTACGGGCATCCTCTTTCCTCCATTCTGAATATACGGCAGCCACAATGCCGTCCTCATCGGTCATTTCAACCCGGTACCCCTCCCCGGTCTCTTCAAACACGATATCCACGCCGATCCTTCTTGAGGCCGATTCCTTGGCAAGCGTCTTCTCGAACTCCAGGTCATAGTTACGGTAAACCACGGTCCCGGGCTTGACGGAAGGCATCCCTCCGCCTTCAAGGAACAGGAATATGCGGCCACCCTCCACGCGGTTCACACGGTAACCCTCAAGCTCCCCGTCGCGGTTAAGGAAACACAGTCCGTCACCGTTGCGGAAAGCCTTCAAGCCTGCCGTTGTAAGCCATCCGCGGCCCGTCTCCTTCACCGTTCCCATCCTCTCGCCTGTCGATTTGGGAGTTCCGAACGACCAGACATCGGCTGTACGGCCATGAAGGAAATAACCGGTGAATCCACGGTTGAAGCTTTTGTTCACATCAGGCGTGAACAGCGCCGTGCTCCGGCCTGACGATGCGCGTCTGAACTCCTTTCTGCGCTCCGTTATCCTGTCCATAGCCTGGCTGTAGGCGGCAGTCACGTTCTTGACGTACGATACATCCTTGAGCCTGCCCTCAATCTTGAACGAGCATACGCCGGCATCCATGAGCTCCTCCAAACTCTCCATGCGGTTCATGTCACGGAGCGAGAGCAGGTGTTTGCCCTTTACGATTACGTTGTCATCTGAGTCGATGAGGTCAAATTTGAGGCGGCAGAACTGGGCGCACTCACCCCGGTTGGCACTGCGTCCGAAACAGTATTGCGATGCATAGCACTGTCCGCTGTAGCTCACGCAGAGCGCACCGTGCACGAAACACTCAAGCTCCACATCGGGGCAGGCCATGTGTATGGCACGTATCTCATCGAGTGAAAGTTCACGGGCCAGAACCACGCGTGTAAAACCGCATCCGGCCAGGAAACGGACCTTCTCCACACTGCGGACGTCACACTGAGTGCTTGCATGAAGCGCTATCGGAGGCAGGTTCATGCGCAGCACCGCCATATCCTGCACCAACAGCGCGTCGGCTCCCGCCTCATAGAGCTCCCATATAAGCTTCTCGGCATCGGCCAGCTCACTGTCCTTGAGGATGGTGTTCACCGTCACATAGACCTTTGCCCTGTAAAAGTGGGCGAACCTTGCAAGGACAGCTATATCCTCCACGCTGTTACCGGCCGCCTGACGCGCGCCGAAACGTCCGGCACCGATATAGACGGCATCGGCACCGTGCCTGACTGCCTCAATCCCGCACTCGATGTTCCTCGCCGGCGAAAGCAGCTCTATGTTTCTTACCTCCTTTTTCATGCCCGGTCACCATATACGTACCCTCTTCTCAGGTGCAATGTACATAGGATCCTGTTCCGTTATCCCGAATGCCTCATACCACTCGTCAATATGCGGCAACGCACCGTTCACGCGCAGACGCGAGAGGGAGTGCTCGTCACTCTTGGTCTGTTGCAGGACCATCTCGTCACGGCAGTTCTCGGCCCATGTGCAGGCATACGCTATGAAGAAGCGCTGCAACGGAGTGAATCCCAGTCTTTCCTCGCCGGGATTATCCCTGCAAACCTCGCGGAACGCCTCAAGAGCCACCGTCAGTCCGCCGTGGTCGGCAATGTTCTCTCCTAAGGTAAGCTTGCCGTTAGCCTTTATGCCAGGCAGCACCTCCATGCCGTCAAACCAGTCGGAAAGCAGCTTGACACGACGGTTGAAACGACGGGTATCGGCAGTGTTCCACCAGTTGCGCATATTGCCTTCCTTGTCGAACTGACGGCCCTCGTCATCGAACCCGTGGGTCATCTCATGCCCCATGATCGTACCTATCGCGCCATAGTTGAAAGCGTCATCGGCCTCAAGGCTGAAGAACGGGTACTGGAGGATTCCGGCCGGGAAACAGACCTCATTGTTGGAGGCATCGTAATAGGCGTTTATCTCCTGGGGATTCATATACCACTCCGTGGGGTCAACCGGTTTCTTGAACTTGCGCTCCACCATATCGTTCCAGAAGAAACGGCTTATGGAGGCACTGTTCTCGAAGAGTGATTCTGAGGGATCGACCGTCATCCTGGAATAGTCACGCCACTTGTCAGGGAAACCTATCTTGAACTTGAACGCCTCAAGCTTGTCAAGCGCCAGACGGCGGCTCTCCTCACTCATCCAGTCCTGCGCCTCGATACGTCGGGCCAACGCACCCTTAAGGTTACGGAACATCAGGATCATGCGTTCCTTGGCCTCGGCCGGGAAGTATCTTTCCACATACAGACGCCCCAACGCATCGCCTAAAGTCCCGTTCACGGCCGAAGTGGCACGTTTCCACATGGGCTTGGGCTCCTTCTGGCCGCTCATCGTACGGCCGTAGAAATCAAAGTCGGCATCGTCGGCCTCCTGTCCGATACGTGTTCCGTTGGAGTCAAGCATCTGCCACTCCATGAGTATCTTCTGATCCTCAAGCGGCTCCTCGTTCAACACGCGGATTGCCTCCATTATGGCTTCAGGCTGGCCTACATCCACATAATCAACCCCGTCCAGACCTAATTTGCCGAAGAAACGGTTCCAGTCAAGTCCGGGCAGCTGTTCATAGAGCCGGTCTATTGACATTTTGTGATAGTTGTCGGCAGGGTCACGCAGCTGAGTGTTGTTACGGGAAGCCCTGGCAAGCCGTTTCTCTATGCGCCATATCGTCCTCATGCGCTGACGCGCCTCCATGCGGCTGTAACCTGCAAGCATAAGCATACGCACCACATGCTTCTTGAAAGCCTTGCGTATGTTCTGGGTCTGACTGTCACGGTCGGTGTAATACTCCTTGTCCCCAAGCGTAAGCCCGCCCTGGCTCAATCCCACGATATTGCTCTTGCTGTCCTTAAGGTCCGGGCCTATGCCCACGTCGAAATAACCGGTCACTCCGTAGGGGTCAAGCTCTATCATGGCATCGACAAGCTCCTCCCTGCTTCCGATGGCTGCAATGCGCGCCATATAAGGTCTCATGGGAGACAGCCCTTCCGCATTGCGGCGGCCGGTGTCCATGACCAGGTTGTAGAGGCCGGCAATACGGGCGGCATCACTGCCCGGAGCATTGTCCGCGGCAATGATGCCGTCAATAAGTTCCTTGAGCTGGCGGCGGTTCTGCTCAGCCAGTTCATCGTATGTACCGTAGCTGGAAAAATCATCAGGAAGGGGATTGGCGTCAAGCCACCCCCCGCAGCTGAAACGGTAGAAATCCTGACCGGGGCTGACACTCCGGTCAAGATACGCCTCCTTTATTCCAGCCTGTACGCCCACACCGGTTACCAGATACGGGCTCTCTTCTCGGGAGCCAGATAGAGCTTGTTGTCAGGCGTGATGTTGAAGGCATCGTACCATGCATCAATGTGCGGCAGGGTGCCGTTCACGCGCCAGCGGCCCAGGGCATGGGGATCACTCTTGGTCTGGTTGCGGATCTGCTCGTCACGGATATTACCGGCCCAGACACCCGCGTATGCCATGAAGAAACGCTGTTCAGGAGTATAACCGTTGACGGTCTTGAGCGGAGCGTCCTTTGTGGCGTTCTTGAAAGCCTGATAAGCCACCATCAGCCCGCCGTGGTCGGCAATGTTCTCGCCCAGGGTGAGCGAACCGTTGGCGTTCAGGTCAGGCAGCACCTTGATGTTGTCAAAGTGATCGACGATAACCTGGACATGCTCCTTGAACTTGTCAGCATCGCCCTCGGCCCACCAGTCGGTAAAGTTACCGTCCTTGTCGAACTGACGGCCCTGGTCATCGAATCCGTGAGTCATCTCATGTCCTATCACAACACCGATGGCACCGTAGTTGAATGCGTCATCGGCGCTCATGTCGAAGAACGGATACTGCAGGATACCGGCGGGGAAGCATATCTCGTTTGTGGTAGGATTGTAATATGCGTTTACAGTCTGCGGTGTCATGAACCACTCCGTGTTGTCAACCGGTTTCTTGTACTTGCGCTCAACATTATCCTGCCAGAAGAAATGAGTCATGGCAATCTGGTTCTCGAACAAGGTCTTGCCGGGATCGATCACGAGCTTCGAGTAGTCCTTCCACTTGTCAGGATAACCTATCTTGACATAGAAGGCATCCAGTTTCTCATGAGCGCGGGCCTTGGTCTCGTCGCTCATCCAATCCTGTGCATCGATACGCTCGCCGAGAGCTGTCTGAAGGTTCTTGACAAGCGTAACCATACGCTCCTTGGCCTCTGCGGGGAAATACTTCTCTACATAAAGCTGGCCGATAGCCTCACCCAGGACACCGCTTACGGAAGATGTGGCACGCTTCCACCAGGGCTGCTGCTCCTGACGGCCGCTCATGACCCTTCCGTAGAAATCAAAGTTGGCTTCATCAAGCTCTGTGGTAAGTATTGAGGCCGCGTGATCGATAAGCTGCCACTCGATATATGACTTGTGGGCCTCGACCGGGACCTGTGCCAGTATCGCCTCAACCTCATGGATGGGCTCGGGCTGGCCTACGTCAACAAAGTCGCAGTCACCTATACCCAGCTTGTCAAAATACATCTGCCAGTCGATACCCTTGAAATCCTTCTTGAGCTGCTCGAATGTCATCTTGTGATAGTTGGCGGCCGGATCACGCTGCTGAACGTTGTTGTATGACTTGTCAGCTATGCGGGTCTCGATCAGCATCACATCCTCCATCTTCTTCTGAGCGGTCTTCTCATCGAATCCGCAGAGTGTGAACATACGGACCACATGCTTCTTGAAAGCCTCACGGATAGCGGTGGTAGCCTCATCGGTATCAAGGTAATACTCCTTCTCACCGAGTGACAGACCGCCCTGGCCTATGCTTACAAGGTTGCTCTTGCTGTCCATCATGTCGGCACCGATACCGACTCCGAAGTAGTTGCCTACCAGACCGTCAATATCCATATCGGCCATCAGGGGGAAAATCTCCCTGCGGTCCCTTACAGCCTCGACCTTCTCGATCCAGGGCTTGAGCGGAGCAAGTCCCTCCCGGTCACGGCGGGCCGTATCAAGAACAAGCTTGTAAAGGTCAGCTATCTTCTGTGCGTTTGAGCCGGGCTCGTTGTCAGCTGCCACGATCTCATCGATCAGCCCCTTGAGCTGCTCGCGGTTATCCTCAGCCAGCTGGTCAAAGCTGCCGAAACGGGCATACTCGTCAGTAAGCGGATGAGCTGCGTTCCAACCTCCGTCAGCAAACTGGAAAAAATCATCACCGGGTACTGCACTGGTATCAAGGTTCTCCAGTTTGATTCCCATACCCTGCTTGGAATTGTTACATGACATCATAGCCATTCCTGCAATTGCAATTGTAAATAAAAATCCTTTCTTCATAATTATGTTTGTTATAAACTCTCTCCTTCCGTCATGGCCTCCTCCCAACGGGATTCCGCCTCGGCAAGTTCCTGCTTGAGCTTACCGTATGCCTCGAACATGGCCGTATTCAGAGCCCCGCCAGGGGTTGCCAGCCACTCTTCCAATTCTTTAATCTCCTTTGATATGCGTTCCACCTCCTTCTCGCAGTCGTCTATGCGTTTCTGCACGCGGCGCTTCCTGCGTTCCTGCTCCTTCTTAGCCTCATAGTCCTCCTTGCCTGCCGATGCCTTGTCCTGCTGAGCCTGCATGACCGGTGCACCTTTCATGCGCCCTATGTCAGCCAGACTGTCTAAATTTTTCTTTTGCAGGAAATCATAGATGCCGCCTAGGTGCTCGCGGACATGGCCATCCGAGAACTCATAGACCTTGCTCACCAGCCCGTCCAGGAACTCGCGGTCGTGGCTCACCACAATGACCGTACCGTCAAAAGCCATAATAGCCTCCTTGAGCACATCCTTCGATGCCATATCCAGGTGGTTGGTAGGCTCATCCAGAATAAGCAGGTTATTGGGTGTAAGCAGCAGGCGTATCATAGCCAGACGGCTGCGCTCTCCACCAGAGAGCACCTTGACCTTCTTCTGGCCGGCCTCACCGCCGAACATGAAAGCACCCAGGATATCGTTTATGCGGGTGCGTACAGGCCCCGTAGCCACATTGTCAATAGTATCATGGACGGTTATCTCCTCGTCAAGCAACTGCGCCTGGTTCTGCGCATAGTAGCCTATCTGTATGTTGTGGCCTATGGTGAGTGTACCGTCAAACGGTATCTCGCCCATGATGCACTTTACCAGCGTGGTCTTGCCCTCGCCGTTCCGGCCTACGAACGCCACCTTCTCACCGCGCTTGATGGTCAGATCGACTCCGCTGAATACCGTGTGGTCACCGTAACTCTTTGCAACGCCTTCACATATTACCGGATAGTTGCCGCTGCGGACGGCGGGCGGGAACTTAAGGCGCATGGTCTTGTTATCCACCTCATCAATCTCAATGGGCACTATCTTCTCCAAGGCTTTTATCCGGCTCTGTACCTGTACGGCCTTGGTGGGTTTGTAACGGAAACGTTCTATGAACTCCTTGGCATCGGCTATCTCCTTCTGCTGGTTCTCGTATGCACGGAGCTGCTGCTCGCGGCGCTCCTTGCGCAACTGCACGAACTCGTTGTACCTGACTTTGTAGTCATAGATCACACCGCACGAGATTTCAATGGTACGGGTGGTCACGTTGTTTATGAAGGCCCTGTCGTGGCTTACCAGAATCACTGCGTTGCAGCGCTTGGCCAGGAACTCCTCAAGCCACTGGATGCTCTCTATGTCCAGATGGTTGGTAGGCTCGTCGAGAAGCAGGACATCGGGATGACGCAACAGAAGCTTGGCCAGTTCAATGCGCATCCTCCAGCCGCCGCTGAACTCGCTTGTGGGCCGGTCAAAATCCTCACGGCGGAATCCAAGTCCAAGAAGCGCCTGCTCCAGCTCCGCCTGGTAATTGCCGCCGCCCATCATCTGATAACGCTCGCTCTCGCGGGTGAAGCGGTCTATGATGGCATGATACTCCTCGCTCTCATAATCGGTACGCTCCACCATCTGGCCGTTGAGCCGCTCAACTTCGGCTTTCAGTCTATGGATATCCTCAAAAGCCGTTTCGGCCTCCTGTCTGACTGTCCGTGTATCGGCCAGCTTCATTACCTGAGGCAGATAGCCTATGGTCATCTCCTTGGGTATGGAGACCGTGCCCGATGTGGGTTGCTGCAATCCGGCAATGATCTTAAGCATGGTGGATTTGCCCGCACCGTTCTTACCCACCAGGGCAATGCGGTCCTTGTCACCTACCACGTAGCTGACATCATGAAACAGGGGCTTGGCTCCGAACTCTACCTTAAGATTCTCTACCGAAAACACTTTGATTTATTTCAGGCAAACAGCTTGGCGGGATAGACACCCTCCTTAACAAGTTCTGCAATCTTGTCAACCACGCCCTGACGGTCCTCTGCGTAAGTTACGCCGAACCACTTGGCTGTGGTATCAAGCACCTCGACAGTTGCGGTGCCGTTATTGATAAGCTCATTCACCATGAGCGGGATGAAATACTCTGACTTGGGAACATTGATGTTGGCCTTGAGCCAGCCTTTGAAGAAATCCTCAGAGTACTGCATATAGTCAGGAGTGAATCCCCATACGTTCATTGATACGGGAGTGTTGTCGTCAATACGAACCCAGTCATCACCGTCCTTGTAGCATACGCCGTTCTCGCGGCGGATTATCTCAGTGCGCTCCACGACAGTGGTCAGGTGACGCTGTGCGTTTACCTCACATACGCCGCGTGATACCTTACCGTTCTCGCTAAGGGTGTTGGCTACGCGGAATCCTACCATTGAATATACGTTCTTGGAGCCCTCAGGCAGACCACTCAGGAACTTGCCCATTACTGCAAAGCAGTCACGGCCATAGAAATCATCAGCGTTGATTACGCAGAACGGCTCGTTAATTACGTCCTTAGCCATAAGAACCGCATGGTTCGTTCCCCATGGCTTGGTACGGTCCTCCGGACATCTGAAACCTTCCGGAAGGTCGTTGATGCTCTGGAACACCACCTCGGTCCGGACATGGCCTTCATACTTTTTGAGCACAAGACGACGGAAATCATCCTCAAAATCCTTGCGTATGATGAAAACCACCTTGCCGAATCCGGCACGTATGGCATCAAACACAGAGTAATCCATTATAGTCTCACCACTGGGACCAAGCGCGTCAAGCTGCTTCAGTCCGCCGTAACGGCTGCCCATACCGGCTGCCAGGACAACGAGTGCAGGTTTCATGTTTTCTAAGAATCTGTTTAAAATAAGTCCGTTTTTTTAATAGACTGCAAAGTTACACTATTTTTCCCATCAAAATAGTTTATCTTCGCATCAAGAAAGAAAACCGTACAGTTATGAAAAGATATCTTATCGGAATGACGCTTGTTCTGGCCATGCTTTCCGCCACGAACTGCAAGGACAAGGCCGGCAGCACTCCTGTCGAGGAGATTGACGCCGACACCATAATACTGGATGCCGACCAGTATGTGCGTTTTGAAACCACAATGGGCAATTTCACCTTGAAACTGTACCGGGAAGCACCCTTGCACCGTCACAGCATGGTACGCCAGGCCAGAAAAGGCATTTATGACGGCCAGCTGTTCTTCGGTGTCCAGAAAGGCTATAAGATACAGTGCGGCGACCCCTACTCCAGAAATGCCAAGCCAGGCGAGGAGGTAGGTGTCAAGGACGAGCCTGACACCATAGAATCCGAGATCAATCCGTTCATAATGTATCACAAGCGCGGCGCGGTCGGTCAGGCGAGCCTCCGGCAGTTTGATTTCTCCACGAGCCGGCAGTTCTACATAATTACCGGCAGCAAGAGCAACCGGTCCGCTCTCGAGAAACAGGAGGCTACAATCAACAAGAAATACCGTCAGGCCGTGAAGGATTCCCTCACGCAATTCCGCGCCGAAGAGATTATCCGTTACCGCAACCAGAAGAACAATCAGAAAATCAGCTCCATAAACAATGCCCTCAACCGTCAGACCGATGCCATAATGGCTAACCGCAAGGAGTTCAAGTATTCGCCTGAACAGATTGATGTCTATACCAAGATAGGCGGTGTTCCCAGCCTTGACGGATTATATACGGTATTCGGTGAGGTTTGCGAGGGGCTTGATGTCGTGGAAGCAATCAACAGCGTCCATATCGACAAGAACTACCGTCCCCAACAGGATGTCAGGATAATCAAGGCATACGTGCTTGATGAAGCTCCCGTGACAGGACAGGGCAACTGACACGGTAACGGTCACCCCTATATCATATCGCTGAACGACTGCCAGAGCGGATCCTCGGGCAACGGGGCCTTTACGCTTACAGTATTGTGCGAGACCGGATGTTCGAACGTAATGCTGTATGCGTGAAGCGATATGCTCCCGTCAGGATTGGAACGTCCGGCACCGTATTTCAGGTCACCCTTTATGGGACAGCCCATCTTGGCAAGCTGGCAGCGGATCTGATGATGACGGCCGGTTTCAAGCTCAACCTCAAGCAGCCAATATCTCTCCGACGCGGCAATCACGCTATACCTGAGAATGGCCTTCCTGCTGCCAGGCACCTCATGTTCATAGACGTATGAACGGTTCTGACGCTCATTCCTGACAATCCAACCGTCCAGTTCGTCCCTGTCTTTCAATGGCTTGTTCTTCACGATGGCCAGATACCTCTTGTCCACCTTCCCGTCGCGGAACATGGCGTTCATCCTGGAGAGAGCCTTGCTTGTCTTGGCAAACACTACAATCCCGCTCACAGGGCGGTCGAGCCTGTGGGTCACCCCAACGAACACATTGCCAGGCTTGGAATACTTCTCCTTCAGGTACGCGGCCACGGCTTCGGACAACGGTGAGTCACCCGTCTTGTCCCCCTGCACTATCTCGCCTGCCTCCTTGGAGACAATGATAATATGGTTGTCCTCGTAAAGAACTGTCATCACTGACCTGCCGATACCGATGCAAAAGCCAAAGTAAAAAATATCACATGCTCATTCCTCCGTCCACCTGGAGCACCTGCCCGGTGATATACGATGACTGGTCCGAGACCAGGAACAGGGCTGCCTTGGCAATCTCATCCACAGAGGCTCCGCGCTGCAGAGGGATATTCCTGCACCACTCTGCAAGCTTCTCCTCGGGAATCTTTCCTGTCATCTCGGTCAGGACAAATCCAGGGGCAATCACGTTGGCACGTATTCCTCGCGATGCCAGTTCCTTTGCCGCCGACTTGGTAAGTCCTATCAACCCGGCCTTGGACGCAGAATAGTTGGTCTGGCCGGCATTGCCGTGAATACCTACCACCGAAGACACAGTGAGTATGCATCCGCTGCGCTGACGCATCATCTGGGGCGTGCAGGCCTTGATATAATTGAATGCCGATTTCAGGTTCGTGTCTATCACCTCATCCCATTGCTGCTCGCTCATCCGCATCAACAGGCCGTCCCTCGTTATTCCGGCATTGTTCACCAGCACATCTATACGTCCGAATTCCCCGACTATCTCGTTCACCGTATCAACAGCTTCCTGATAGACAGCCACATCCGTTTTATATCCCTTGACCTTCACGCCGGAAGCCGAAAGTTCCATTTCCATTTCGGCCGCACGTTCCACACTGTTCACATAAATGAAGGCGATGTCGGCACCTTCGGCAGCAAAAAGCTTTGCCATGGCGTAACCGATTCCTCTCGTCGCCCCGGTAACAAGTACCGTTTTTCCGCTTAAAACACCCATTTTGTAAAGTTTATTTAATTGCACCCCAGAGCTCCGGAAATCAGTTTCTGGGTTTCGTATCTTATCTCCTCCCTTGTATTACCACGCCATAGGTTACCCCTGATGTAGGAGACCTCAAATCCCCTCATACAGTAATGGATAATCTCCGCCGTCCTGCGGACACTCGTCACATTGAATGCTCCGGATTCCTTGCCTTCGCTTATTATCTGCTGCAAAAGAGCCTTCTCCTTCTGGTCGAAATCCTTTCTGAAATGCTCCAGTCCGAACACGTTCCTGAAAAATTCCGACCGAAGCGTACCATTACGGTCAACCATCTCCTTGAGCACTATGAAACGACCGTAAATAAACTCCATTATTTTCAGCTTTGGACTCAAAGGCTTGCAGGCGATGTCAGAAAGTTTATCAATAATCCTGTCTGTCTCGGAGTTGATTACAGCCTGATAAATCTCCACCTTACTCTCAAAATATGTATATAAGGTCCTGCGGCTCAAACCGGATTCTGCCGCTATGTCACTCATCGTGGTATCATCATAACCTTTTTTGATAAAAAGACTTTTAGCAGCATTTATGAGCCTCTCTCTGTTTTTTGTATTCTCCATATCTCGCGGTTCAGGTTACAAAAGTAATGTTTTTTGTGCAGTTTTTTGGATATTTAGGCCGAAAAGCTTTGCTTATTTGAAGGGATGTAGTACCTTTGCACCCGTAATATCGCGGAGTGGAGCAGAGGTAGCTCGTTAGGCTCATAACCTAAAGGTCGGAGGTTCGAATCCTTCCTCCGCAACAAAGACAGCTTGAAAACATATAAAACCAGTCACTTAAGGCTGGTTTTATTTTATTTGGACTCCATCTGCATTTCACAATAGATAGCGAGAGCGGCCTGTCCGGCCGCTCTCGCTCGCATACTTACGTCCTGAAACGCCTGCGCTGTTCAGGCCCTGAAATCCCGGGGTGTCAGGATCAGCATGGATTCGGTTTCCTCGACCGGTGCGGCATCCTGCTTCATGCTCTTGTCCTTCTTCTCGTAATGCCAGTTATCGTTTCCGGTAATCTTTTCTATCAGATTGGTGGAATAGGCAATCCAGAACAGGATACCAAGAACAATGAGCCAACCTATAAGTTTCTTCCACCAAGGAGTCTTGTCCGCGAACGGGTCTGGCTCTGCCACACGGGGAGCATCACTCACCTCTGTAAGAGTGGAGCCGAAGGTTATGTTCACCTTTGCAGCGGCGTTCACCGCCCATCCGTTTGCATTCAACAACGGTGAGAGGCTGCGCTTACGCAGCTTCAACCATGCCAGAATCATGGCCGGGCCAGAAATCAAGAGCAGAATGACCAATACAAGCACAATCCACTGCCATAAACGGAACTCCGACAACTTATCCACAATCTTGGCCAAAGCCAGCGTAAGACCTGTCACAGCCAGTCCGATGGCAGCAAATATCCCGGCAAACTTGCCGATATCGAACATCTGCTTCTTTTCACCGGTCGATGCGACCTGTGTAGTCATGTCACCCGTCACTTTCTCATCTTTCTCAGCAGCGTTCTTCTCGATTGTTTTCTCAATGAACCGGCCGAGCTTGCGGTAAGGTGACCAGAAAGCCTGACGTATGCTTATGGGATTATCTATTATCTTGAAGACCGATGCGTCCCATATACCGCCGTTCCTGTCATAGAACAGGCCGTTCTTGCCCTCCCTGAGGGAAGCCACGTCACCATCAGTCATGACAGCCGCGATTATCATCGTTTCGCCACTGATCTTATGTACGCAGTTGCAATAGAGAATGAACATACCGCTCAGACCGGCAGTAGCGTTATGAGGTCCCATATCCGGAACCTTGATGCAAAGTTCACAGCAACGTTCGTCAATGTAGAGGCGGCCAGCCTGGAAAATGGCTTTCTCCTCCGGATTATAGAAATCCTTGAATGTGACGAAATTACACAGGAAAGTGTAGAAATCCCTGTACAGATGGACAAGCTTGTTCACCTCATCGATAGAGCGCGACTCCGATTCAAGAGCCTTGTCATCATCAACGAGCTTGAGCAGATCAGCCTTACGGTCTGCCTTCAGGATAGCCTTCACCTCATCCAAGCCAAGAGCTTCAACTTCCGTTCCAGCCTTTGCTCCGAGCCACGCCTCGTAAGCCCCGAATTTGGCTGTCACAGAGTTCCACTGTTCCTCGCTTATCTCCTTTAAACCCTCGAAATCCTTGTCAAACACCAGATTCTTGAGCTTGGAGAATGTTGACTGCCATACAGGGTTGACTCTCTCGTCTATCGGGAGGGCCCCGTTCGCCGAGATAGCCGCCAGAGGATATTGCGAAATCATATCATAGCATTCTGACAGATCCTTGTCACTGATAGCCTCTATCTGGCTGACCGAAACATCAAGCGCCGATGCACTCTCCTTGCTGAAGGCTGCCAGCTTGCAACGCATGAAGTAGTCGGCCACCTTTGACTTGATGGACTCGACGGTCGCGTATGCTTCAGCAGTGCCGTCACCGTACGGGAAGACATTGTCCTTGTCATCATCAGCAGATTTTTTCCATGCCGCGTATGATGCGAGAGCTGCATAGAATGCCTCTATCAGGTCCGAATCCACTCCAGGAAGTCCACTGCGGTCGGTTTTCGAACCCATTGTGGCAATACACTGTGCAATTGTCTTTTTGAGTGCCTCATCATCGGTGGTCTGCTCCGTGATTATGCCGTCACCGTTCAGAGCCGTCTTGGCAAAAATCGCCACACTGTCATCGGTCTCGGCAATCGAGATGCTCTCCTTCTCAATTCCGAGATTCGAAAGGATCTGCCTGGCCGATGCAAGGAGCCTTGCACCATCAGGATTCTTGGTGTTGAACGCTGAAAAAGGAATGAAGTCATCCTTCTTGAGCAACAGGTCCGGATCGTTGATGATTGAGGTAAGCCATTCTGCAGCCTCAACTACCTCACTCACATGAATCCTGCCGTCATTGTTGGAGTCAAGCATTCTGAGAGTCTTCCCATCAAACTCCAATCCCACTACGGGACTGCTCAGTACAGTCCATAACTTCTGGTCGAGCTCACCAAGATGTCTGATGTCCTCGCCGCTTGAGATGTTTACACGTGACTTCCCACCTATAGTGGAAAATTTCCATTCATATTCGCCCATAAGCATATTTATTTTCAATCAAATATCTTTTTGTGGCCCAAATATAACGAATAATACAGTAAATGTTCACATGTCCCATTCAAAAAAAACATACCTTTGAGCAAATAAACAAAGCCTATCAGGCAAACATGTTAATGCAATGAGAAGATTTTTATTTATTTTGGCACTCACACTTGCAACAAGTGTATTTGCACAGCAGGAAATCCGTCTTTACGATGGTATAGCACCCGGCAGCGAGGGTGTACAGGACAATGAGCGCATCAACCGTTCCCCTGACGGTCAGATACAAACCATATCCGGCGTAGTGACGCCATCTGTCACCATATATCTGCCCGATGCAGACAAGGCCACCGGAACTGCTGTAATACTCTGTTCAGGCGGTGGTCTGATGTCTCATTCATGGGGAACAGACGTAATCAATATGGCAAAATGGCTTAATGAGCGTGGCATTGCCGCAATCGGCCTGAAATACCGCACACGCGTAATGGGTGGCGCAGGCGGTCCCCGCATGGGAGGAGGTGGAATGTCACTGAGCGCATCCGTAACAGAGTTCTCCAAGATAACCAAATCAAATGCCAACCCGGATACATCCGAAAGCGGTGTCAAAAACATAGACAATGCCATCAACGATGCCCTCCGTGCCATGGAGATAGTACGTGCACACGCTTCAGAATGGAATATTGATTCCGATAAGATAGGCTACCTGGGCTTTTCTGCCGGTGGTGGTGTAGGCATAGGTGCAACAGTCCGTGCCGATGACGCTCACCGTCCCGCATTCATGGCCACCATCTACGGACCTTCACTCATAGACGTAGATGTACCGCAGAACGCCCCCAAGCTCTTCATTGCCACCCGCGGTGACCACCATAACGTAGCAGCCGGCCTGGTCTCCCTCTACCTTGACTGGAAACGCGCGGGAGGCAACGCCGAGATGCATCTCTACGATGACGGCACAGGCCCATTCGGTCCCGACGACCCGGGCAACACCAGCGGCACCTGGCGCGAATCCTTCTACCGCTGGCTCACCTTCAACAAATTTTAATCAAAATCGGTTGGAAACTTTTTAGGGGTATCAGTATCTGAAACTACGCGCTTCGCGCAATCCCTCCCGTTCACAGCGACACGGGCGTTGATGGTTTCCGACACCGATACCCCCAAAAAGTTTGTGTACCCAGAAGAAGGTCATGGTACTGCGCAAGTGGGGATACCACAAAAAGAAAGAGCCACAGACCAATCATACAAACGCACCCACATGCAGTTATAGTAACGGCTCCAAAAGCCGTTACCCGGCCGGAGGACGGCCCGTTTGCGAAGCAAACTAAAA
>JAGAEZ010000002.1 GCA_017612875.1 Bacteroidaceae bacterium
ATCCCATAAACAACATTGTCGATATCACCAACTACATACTTTTTGCATACGGACAGCCGCTGCACAGCTTCGATGCCGACAAGATCAAGGGCGGCAAGGTGGTGGTCAAGACCATGCCTGAGGGCACTCCGTTCGTCACCTTGGACGGTGTGGAGCGCAAGCTCTCAGAGCGTGACCTGATGATCTGCAACACTGAGGAGCCCATGTGCATGGGCGGTGTGTTCGGCGGCTTGGATTCGGGTATTTCGGATGCTACTGAGAACGTTTTCTTAGAGAGTGCCTATTTCCATCCCACATGGATCCGCAAGAGTGCACGCCGTCATCAGCTGAGCACTGATGCATCGTTCCGCTTTGAGCGCGGTATCGACCCCAACGGTACGCTGTATGCTCTCAAGCAGGCTGCAATGCTGGTCAAGGAACTGGCGGGCGGAACAATCTCAATGGAGATTAAGGATGTGAATCCCGTTCCCGCTCAGGATTTCAAGGTCAGTTTCAGCTTTGATTATGCCGACAGCCTGATTGGCAAGAGACTGGACCGCGAGGTGATGAGGAGCATCGTGGAGAACTTAGGCATCAAAGTCGAGGAGTTCAGCGCCGATGGCATGAAACTCTCCGTCCCGCCCTTCCGCGTGGATGTGCAGCGTCCCTGCGATGTGGTCGAGGAGATTCTCCGTATCTACGGTTACAACAACATAGATTTCGGCAGCTCTGTCCAGTCAAGCCTGACCGTTCAGGGTGAAGTGGACCGTTCACATAAGCTGCAGGACCTGGTGTCGGAGCAGTTGGTGGGTTGCGGGTTCAACGAGATTCTGAACAACTCGCTTACCCGTGCCGCCTATTATGACGCTCTGGACTGCTGCCCTGCAGAGAAGCTGGTGCGCCTGATGAATCCGCTCAGCGCCGATCTTAACGTATTGCGCGAGTCGCTCCTGTTCGGAGGTCTGGAGAGCCTGTCGCACAATATCCGCCGTCAGAGCGCCGACCTCAGGTTCTTTGAGTTCGGCAAGTGCTACTGGTTTGATGCCGCCAAGCGTGAGCAGCTGCGTCAGCCGGCCGAGGACGGCAAGGCTCAGAACCCGCTCCGCGCATACAGCGAGGGCTATCGCTTAGGTATCTGGCTTACCGGCAAGCGTGTGTCGGGCTCATGGGCCCATGCCGATGAGGAGAACTCCGTCTATGAGCTCAAGGCGCACGTCCTGAATGTGTTCAGGCGTGTGGGTCTGGCTCTCAACGCAATCCAGACAGAGGAGTTCCAGAACTCTATGTTCAGTTCAGGCCTGCGCTACAAGCTGCGCTCAGGAAAGACTGTCGCGGAGCTTGGTATGGTGAGCCGCGCGATGCTTAAGCTTACCGACCTGGAGCAGCCGGTATATTTTGCCGAGGTGAACTGGGACGAACTGCTTAAGGCTACCCGCAAGGCCAGGACATCATTCTCCGAGCTGCCCAAGTATCCTGCCGTCCGCCGCGACCTGGCACTGCTCATCGACAAGGGTGTCAAGTTCGGTGACATAGAGCGTCTGGCATATCAGACCGAGAGCAAGCTGCTCAAGGAGGTCACGCTGTTCGATGTCTATGAGGGCAAGAACCTGCCGGCCGGCACAAAGAGCTACGCCGTGAGCTTCCTGCTTCAGGATGAGTCACAGACCCTGAACGATGTCCAGATTGAAAAGGTGATGAACAAGCTCATCCAGGCCATGCAGACCAGGTTGGGTGCACAGCTCCGATAGCGTACCGTGTGACGGCATCGGCTTCATCTCCTCTGTCGGGATGGAGATTATTGAATGAATCAAACAATAAAAATACAATACAATGGGAAGAGCATTTGAATTCAGAAAGGCCCGCAAGCTCAAACGCTGGGGCAACATGGCCAAGACATTCACCCGCATAGGCAAGCAGATTGCAATTGCAGTCAAGGCCGGCGGACCGGATCCTGACAACAACTCCACGCTGCGTGCCATCATAGCCACAGCCAAGCACGAGAACATGCCCAAGGACAATATCGAGCGCGCCATAAAGAACGCGATGGGCAAGGACCAGAAGGACTACAAGGAGATGAACTACGAGGGCTACGGACCTCACGGCATAGCCATCTTCGTGGAGACGCTGACCGACAACACCACCCGCACTGTGGCCAACGTACGTTCCGTGTTCACCAAGTTCGGCGGCACGTTGGGCACCAGCGGCAGCCTGGACTTCATGTTCAGCCACAAGTGTCAGTTCACCATAGCCAAGAAGGACGGCATCGATATGGATGACCTCATTCTGGAGCTGATTGACCTGGGCGTGGAGGACGAGTACGATGTGGATGAGGAGGAGGGCGAAATCACCCTGTACGGTGATCCCAAGTCCTACGCAGCCATCCAGAAGTGGTTCGAGGAGAACGGGTTCGAGGTCAAGGCCGCCGAGTTCACCCGCATCCCCAATGACCTGAAGGATGTTACTCCTGAACAGCGCGAGACCATTGACAAGATTGTGGAGCGTCTGGATGAGGACGATGACGTGCAGAACGTCTATACCAACATGAAGCCTCTGGAAGAGGATTGATTCTTGCAGACAGATTATTAAGTACCATATTCGTTTTTATTATGAAAAAGTCCGTAATTTTTGTTTTGACAATTGTGTTAAGCATCTCTTATGCATCGGCACAGAGAACCGGTTCATCAGATTATTATGTCCTTGAAGGTGAAATGACTTATAGCGCCTTGTCAGGAATATTGAAAGTTGGAGGCGTGAAAATTCCAAAGGGTATGGAGAGTGATTATTTTGACGATAGTGAGCTTGGAAAATTCAATTCGGCCAAAAAGGTCATGTCTTTGGGCGGTATTATGATTGGAGCGGCTGTAGGATACCCTTTGGGGTATTCAGTTGGAGGCGGAAGTGTTACAAAGGAGACTAAGACAGTCTGTTCGATAATCGGTGTAACCGGATTGTTAGTTGCTATAGCAGGAGGTGCCGCGGCACAAAAAGCGGTAGCTGCCTACAATACCCGGAAAGGTATCTCCAATGACCCTATGTATTTGAGTTTTGTGGCCAGACCTGACGGAGTCGGACTGGTTTTTGAATTTTAATGTCATTAATGAGAATAATAAGCGGAAAAAAGCAGTACCTTTGCGGCGATTTTTTAAAACACTATAGAAATGAACGAAATGGTAGGTGAATTCGCCGGTATGATCTGGCGTGCTCTCGAGGGTAAGAATGCCCTTTCACAGAAGGAAATCAAGAAGGCAACAAAGCTGAAGGACAAAGAGTTCTATCTGGGACTCGGATGGTTGCTCCGTGAAGACAAGATTAACGTGACAGAAGGTGAGGAGGAGAACTATTACGCTCTGAAGTAATATTTTTCATTCCCGACAATAAAAGAGCCGAAAGCATCCGTTGCTTCCGGCTCTTTTGTTTTCGTTTGCAGCTCTTTTATTGTTTGCGGTCTATTCTATTTGAATCCGTTCTGATTTGTTTCCATGGATTTTCTTACTTACTGTCACCCTTACCCCTGTTCCATCATTTATCGGTTATAATGGACCTCCATTTTCAGGCCTGTTTCGGCCATTAAACTGAACGGATGGGACTGATTTCTGTGGGTGGGCATGCTCCGATTTATACATCCATCGTTCCGTCAAAACATATTCTTGTTCATATAATGGAAAGGAGCCGGACTTCACAGCCCAGCTCATTTAACCTTACTAACCCTAATCTTATGAACTCTCTAGTATATTGTGTCTTGTTTACTTTTATATTTTGTCTTATTTACTTTGCAACCCTGGCGTTGATGTACTCCATCGGAATGCTGTTGATAGCGACCTCGTTCTGTGCAGTGACCAGGATTTCGCTGAACTTGTCAGTGTAAGAGTCCTTGATGTCCTCGATCCTTGCGGTCTTCTTGTCCTCGTTCAGGTTCTCGGTGCGGCATACATTCTCAATGTCGGTGAGCATCTTCTGATACATGGGAATGAACTGGAGGGCGTCGGCCTGGCTGATTTCTGCAAC
>JAGAEZ010000071.1 GCA_017612875.1 Bacteroidaceae bacterium
CCTTGCCGGGGAAATCCTCCAGATACTCGTGTACCCATACGGCCCAGTTGCGTGAGGTTGAGATCTTGTCATCCTCCAGGTTCAGGAACTCGTTGCTGGGCACGTTGTCGGGAAGTATGAATGAGCCCTCGGCCTTAAGCATTGCGGGGAACACTATGCAGTGGAACACGATGTTGTCCTTACCTATGAAATGTATCAGACGTGTTTCGGGATCTTTCCACCATGTCTCCCAGCTGCTGCGCTCGGGATGGGCATCGCAGAACTCCTTGGTATTGCTTATGTAGCCTATGGGAGCGTCAAACCAGACATACAGCACCTTGCCCTCGGCACCCTCCACGGGAACGGGAATGCCCCAGTCCAGGTCACGGCTTACGGCACGGGGTTGCAGGCCCATGTCAAGCCAGCTCTTGCACTGTCCATATACATTGGGTCGCCACTCCTTGTGCTCCTCCAGAATCCACTTTTCAAGCCAGCCCTGATACTGCTCCAGAGGCAGATACCAGTGTGTGGTTTCCTTCATGACGGGTTTGCTGCCGCTTACGGTACTTACCGGATTGATGAGTTCCGTGGGTGAAAGCGATGTACCGCATTTCTCGCACTGGTCACCGTACGCATGGTCATAGTGGCAGTGAGGACACTCGCCGGTTATGTAGCGGTCGGCCAGGAACATGCGGGCCTCCTCGTCATAATACTGCTCACTGGTCTTCTGGATGAACTTGCCGGTATCATACAGCTTGCGGAAGAAATCCGATGCTACCTTATGGTGTACAGGGGAACTGGTGCGTCCGTAGATATCGTATGATATGCCCATACCCTTGAAGGTCTCTTTCATCTGATAGTGGTAGCGGTCGATTATCTCCTTGGGGGTGACGCCCTCTTTCCTGGCGCGGATGGTGATGGGCACTCCGTGTTCGTCGCTGCCTCCGATGAACATCACATCCACCTTCTTGAGACGTTGGTAACGGACATAAATATCGGCGGGAACGTATGCGCCTGCCAGATGGCCTATGTGCAGCGGGCCGTTGGCGTAGGGCAGAGCCGATGTAACCAGAATCCTCTTGTAATCTTTCATATTATAATAATGTGTTTCAGGCCGCGAAGTTAATAAAAAACTTTGGCGTTGCAGTTGTCGTTGAATAAGAAAAAGGAGGGGTTAACTGACCGGTTAACCCCTCCTTTTTCATTTCCAGCCTTACTTGCGCAGGCCCAGTTCCTTGACAATTGCACGGTAACGCTCGATATCCCTGTCCTTGAGATAATTGAGCAGTGCGCGGCGCTTGCCTACAAGCTGGGTCAGAGCCCTTTCAGTGCTATAATCCTTACGGTTCTCCTTAAGATGTTCCGTCAAATGGGATATACGGTATGAGAACAAGGCTATCTGGGACTCAGGGGACCCGGTATCCGTGTTGGACTTTCCGTACTTTCCAAAGATTTCTTGTTTTTTCTCCTTGTCTAAATACATTTTCGTGTAATTAATGTGAAAACTCGTTTAGCGGGTGCAAAGTTAGAGCTTCTTTTTCAATGCGCAATGAATTATCTGATATTTTTCCCGTAACTTTGCAGCGCTTGGTGCCATAGGCGCATAGCGCACATTGGTGTTGGCTGCCATGCGGTGCGTGGCTTTCACGCCCAAGGGAACGCTAAAACAGGCAAAGCCGACGTAAAAACAGAAAATAACGATATGAACATCAGGAACATCGCGATCATAGCCCATGTTGACCACGGAAAGACCACTCTGGTTGACAAGATGATGTTGGCTGGCCACCTTTTCCGTGACAATCAGACCAAGGGGGAGCTCATGCTTGACAATAATGACTTGGAGCGTGAGCGTGGCATTACCATCCTGTCCAAGAACGTGTCGATAGTATATAAGGATACGAAAATCAATATAATAGATACTCCGGGACACTCTGATTTCGGGGGAGAGGTGGAACGTGTGCTGAACATGGCTGACGGATGCATCCTTCTTGTGGATGCTTTCGAAGGTCCCATGCCCCAAACCCGTTTCGTGCTTCAGAAAGCCCTTCAGATAGGACTTAAACCCATTGTCGTAGTAAATAAGGTGGATAAGCCTAACTGCCGTCCTGAGGAGGTGTATGAAATGGTGTTCGACCTTATGTTCGCTCTTGACGCCACCGAGGACCAGCTTGATTTCCCGGTCCTGTACGGCTCTGCCAAACAGAACTGGATGAGCACTGACTGGAAACAGCCCACCGACAACATCCTTCCTCTGTTGGATGCGATAGTCGAATACATTCCCGCCCCCAGACAGGAGGAGGGAACCCTGCAGATGCTTATAACCTCCCTTGACTATTCTTCATATACCGGCCGTATCGCTGTGGGCCGTGTGAACCGTGGAACCTTGAACGAGGGGATGACGTGCACTCTCGCCCATCGGGACGGCAGTAAGGAGAAGGTCAGGATCAAGGAGCTGCACACGTTCGAAGGCATGGGACGCAAGCGCGTCTCCACAGTCGGGTCAGGTGATATATGCGCCATAGTGGGACTGGACAAGTTCGAGATAGGCGATACTGTCTGTGACGCGGAGAATCCGGATCCGCTTCCACCCATAGCCATTGACGAGCCTACCATGAGTATGCTCTTCTCAATAAACGATTCCCCGTTCTTCGGCAAGGAGGGCAAGTATGTGACCTCCCGCCATATACAGGACCGCCTCAGTCTGGAACTTGACAAGAACCTGGCTTTGCGTGTCCGCCGTACCGAGGAGGACGGCAAGTGGATTGTTTCCGGACGCGGGGTACTGCATCTGTCCATACTGATTGAAACCATGCGCCGCGAGGGTTATGAGCTTCAGGTGGGCCAGCCTCAGGTCATCATGAAGGAGATTGACGGCAGGAACTGCGAGCCTATAGAGGAACTGACCATAAGCGTGCCTGAAGAGTTTGCCAGCAAGATGATAGACCTTGCCACCAAACGGAAGGGCGAGATGATCTCCATGGATACGCAGGGAGACCGCGTTGTCATAGTTTTCGAAATACCTTCACGCGGAATCATCGGACTCAGGACAAACGTGCTTACCGCATCGCAGGGAGAGGCTGTGATGGCTCACCGCTTCAAGGAGTACCAGCCCTACAAGGGGGAGATAGAGCGGAGGGTCAACGGGTCGATGGTTGCCATGGAGACAGGTACGGTGTTCGCATACGCGCTTGACAAGCTTCAGGACAGGGGAAGGTTCTTCGTCAGTCCGCAGGAACAGGTCTATGCCGGGCAGGTCGTAGGAGAGCACGTGCATGAGAAGGATCTGGTGATAAACGTCACCAAGAGCAAGCAGCTCACCAACATGCGTGCCAGCGGTTCGGACGAGAAAGCCCATCTGGCTCCTCCTGTCGTCTTTTCGCTTGAGGAAGCATTGGAGTACATCAAGAACGACGAGTATGTGGAGGTGACCCCGAAGAGCATGCGGATGCGCAAGATCATTCTCAACGAACTTGAAAGAAAGAGAGCTTCCAGATAACGCTTTATATATGAAGAGGTGTCCGTTTCCGGTTCTGTTGATGCTTCTGCTTGTCATGACGTCAGTGTCATGTCACAAGGAGAAGGACAGGTTCGTGCTGAACGGCATCTACACTCCGGCCGGGCGCGAGGCAACCGACAGCATGATTCTCGTCACGGGAATAGACAGCCGCTTTGACAGGACCGATACCATCTTTCCTGCCGAGGGCTCTTTCAGATGGTCTTTCACTCCCGATACGATAACCCCTCTGTTGCTGGTTTTTCCCGACGGGACCTGGCAGGCTCTGTTTGCCGAAAAAGGTCTTACGGCCCGGATTACCATACCTGACAGCGGAAACATTGTGATAAGCGGGGGTTATTGCAACGACTCCTACCAGTCATTCAAGGATGGCGTATATGACGGGATGTCGCGAAGCCGGATGACGGAACGGATAGACTCTTTCATAAAGGCTGACCCCTTCAGCGAGGTGACTCCCATGCTGATTTACGAATATATGGTCCAGAAGTATCATTCTGACCGCAAGGAGATAGAACCCCTTATCAGGAAGATGAGCGGAAACATGCAGGACAGCCCCTTTATTGTGAACCTTAAATCCGGATTCGGCAGTGAAACGACAGGTAACAACTATATCTCCGCATTCAACCTTATCGACACCTCAATGGTCAGGAAACCTTTTACGGAAATAGGTGAGAACCAGCATCTGCTGGTCTGCATCTGGGCCTCGTGGGACGAGAAGAGCAATGAAGCGAGGAAGGAAATGGCCAGATTCAAGGATTTCTACTCCGACAGGGTGTTCAACATAGCCGACATATCGGTCGATGTCAACCCGCGGCGATGGAAGGAAGCCGTGGCAAAGGACACCCTTGAATGGGAGTCGTACTGTGACACTGAAGGGTGGAACAGCAGGATCATGCGCGAAGGCCAGGTCCGGGAACTGCCTGTCTATATCCTTTTTTCCGGAATCAAGAGAATCATCCTGAAGACCGGCTCGCTGACAGAGATGGATGTACGGCTTGACGAAGAACTGCCAAAAATAAAAAAGAAATCCGTGGAGATTACACCGAGGAAGTTCCGGATTACAGGAATGTGATTCCTCTCACCCTTTCAATGAAAACAACATGAACACGATTATATACCATTCATACCATGCTTATCAAGGTTTTCGGAGCGGCTGTCCAGGGGATAGACGCTTACATTGTCACTATCGAGGCGAACACCTCCCGTGGCATCAGGTTTTTTCTTGTCGGACTTCCTGACAGTGCCGTCAAGGAGAGTCACGAACGGATTGTCTCAGCATTCCATGTCAACGGGTACAAGTTCCCGTCATGTCAGGTTATCATCAACATGGCCCCTGCCGATATACGAAAGGAGGGATCTGCATACGACCTGCCTCTCGCCACGGGTATCATGGCTTCGGTGGGAGAGCTTTCCACAGAGCGCCTTAATGATTACGTGATAATGGGTGAGATGGGACTTGACGGTTCCCTTCAGCCAATCCGTGGGGCGTTGTCGATGGCCATCAAGGCCCGTTCAGAAGGGTTCAAGGGAATTGTGCTGCCGTCACAGAATGCTCCTGAGGCCGCCGTGATTGACGGGCTTGAAGTCTATGGCGCGGAGAACCTCAGGCAGGTGGTGGATCTTCTCAACGGTGCACCCGGCCATATCGTCCCGTTGCCGAGGGAGGAGCGTCCTCTTTTCAGCGGATTAACCTGTCCTGGAACGGATTTTGCCGATGTCAAAGGACAGACGGCAGTGAAAAGGGCTCTCGAGGTGGCTGCCGGCGGAGGTCACAATATTATTATGGTAGGCCCTCCAGGTAGCGGTAAATCCATGATGGCCCGTGCCCTGCCCTCAATCCTTCCTCCCCTCACCGAGGAGGAGAGCATCGAGACCACGCGCATCCATTCCGTGGCCGGGTTTACCGGGCACGGGTCGTCACTGGTCAGGATACGCCCGTTCCGCCATCCGCATCACACTATTACCAATGTGGCTCTCACAGGAGGGGGCAGCAATGCCCAACCCGGCGAGTTGTCGCTCGCACATAACGGGATACTCTTTCTCGACGAGCTGCCAGAGTTCTCAAGATCCGCCCTCGAAGTGTTGCGACAGCCGCTTGAGGACAGGACGGTTGTGATTTCAAGGGCCAAATACAGGGTTGAGTATCCGGCATCGTTCATGCTGGTTGCCTCGATGAACCCATGTCCGTGCGGTTATTACAATCATCCCACGAAAGAGTGCAACTGCACGCCTATGACTATCGAACGTTACTTGGGAAAGATATCGGGGCCGCTCATGGACCGTTTCGACCTGCAGTGCGAGATAATGCCTGTCGGGTTTGACGACATGTCATCGGAGAAAGGAACGGAGACCAGTTCGTCCATCAGGCAGCGTGTAATAGCTGCCCGTGCTGTCCAGGCTGACAGATTTGCCGATGAAAACGGTGTCTATTGCAATGCGCAGATGGATTCCCGCCTGCTCCGCAGATATGCGAAAGCTGAACCTGCCGCCATCCGCATACTCGGCGAGGCAATGAACCGCCTGAATCTCTCCGCCCGCGCTTACGACCGCATCCTGAAGGTGGCGCGTACGATTGCCGATATGGACCGCTCCGTGAGCATTGCACCTCAGCATATTGCCGAAGCCATCGGCTACCGCAGCCTTGACCGTGCCTCCTGGGGCAAGTGAAGAGACAAAAGGAACCTTACCTTTTGCGTTCCCGTACCCTTTGTGTAAATTTGCGGTCTAAAACTGAAAAAGATGGAAGGACTTTACACCGGCCTGCCGTACAAGGTGGCAGACATCAATCTCGCTGATTTCGGACGCAAGGAGATAGAAATGGCGGAGAAGGAGATGCCCGGACTCATGGCTCTCCGTGACAAATACCGTGACTCAAAGCCACTGACAGGTGCGAGGATAACGGGCTCGCTTCACATGACTATCCAGACAGCCGTGCTTATAGAGACACTTCATGAACTGGGCGCACGGATCCGCTGGTGCTCATGCAACATATATTCCACCCAGGATCATGCCGCTGCCGCCATCGCCGCTGCAGGAAGCGCGGCCGTCTTTGCATGGAAGGGAGAGACTCCTCAGGAATACTGGTGGTGTACGCTTCAGGCCATGAACTTTCCGGAAGGCGGTCCGAATATGATTGTCGATGACGGCGGGGATGCCACACTCATGATACATCTCGGCGTAAAAGGGGAGAAGGACTCCAAAGCGCTGGAATACGAGGCCGGGTCAGCTGACGAGCGTGAGCTTTTGGCTGCGCTCAAGCAGGTCGCGAAGGAAAAAGGAGGCAGCTATTGGCAGGATATGGCCAGAGAGATCCGTGGTGTGAGCGAGGAGACTACCACCGGTGTTCACCGTCTGTACCGTATGCAGCAGAACGGCGAGCTTCTCTTCCCTGCATTCAATGTGAATGACTCGGTGACCAAGAGCAAGTTCGATAATCTCTACGGCTGCCGTGAGTCTTTGGCGGACGGCATAAAGCGAGCCACCGATGTCATGATTGCAGGAAAGGTGTGTGTGGTGTGCGGCTACGGCGAGGTAGGCAAGGGATGTGCGCAGAGTATGCGCTCATACGGTGCACGTGTACTCATTACAGAGATTGACCCCATCTGCGCCCTTCAGGCCGCCATGGAAGGTTATGAGGTGGTGACTATGGAGGAGGCCGCCCCTGTCGGCAACATCTTCGTGACTACCACCGGAAATATTGATGTCATAACCGTTGAGCACATGCAGGTCATGCCGGATCAGGCTATTGTTTGCAATATCGGTCATTTCGACAGTGAAATCCAGGTCGATAGGCTCAAGAAACTGCCTGGCATCCGTTGCCTGAATATCAAGCCCCAGGTGGACCGCTGGTTCTTCCCCGACGGTCACAGCATCATACTGCTGGCCGATGGCCGCCTTGTCAACCTGGGTTGTGCCACAGGTCATCCCAGCTTTGTCATGAGCAACAGTTTCACCAACCAGACTCTGGCTCAGATGGAACTTTTCAGGAAGGATTATAAGGTAGGTGTCTATCGTCTGCCCAAGCATCTGGACGAGGAGGTGGCACGTCTGCATCTGGACAGAATAGGCGTGCATCTTTCAAGGCTTACACAGGCGCAGGCTGACTATATCGGGGTTCCGGTAGAGGGGCCGTATAAGGCGGATCACTATCGTTATTGATTTATTGTCAGGATTTTGGAATGGAGTACAGGACTGTTGTGGTTTATGGGGCTTCAAGCCCTAAGGTCGAGAAGGTCTTCTCCGATGCTGCATATCGGTTAGGGACTCTTATGGCAGCTGCCGGACGGACCATTGTCACGGGCGGGGGTGTTTCCGGCCTGATGGCTGCTATAGAGGAGGGTTCGCTTGAGAACGGAGGCCGGGTGATAGGCATAATACCTTCGTTCATGGTCAGGAACGGATGGATGCATGAAGGTCTTTCGGAGGTGATAGAGACCGTGGACATGCACGAACGCAAGGAACGGATGGCCGGTATGGCCGATGCCGTGGTGGCCCTTCCCGGTGGGACGGGAACTCTTGAGGAACTGCTTGAAATCATTACCTGGAAAATGCTGGGGCTGTTTTCGAAGCCCGTGGTCATCCTCAACACCGACGGCTATTACGACCTTCTGCTCCAGCTTCTTGACAGGGCAGTGGAGCGCAGTTTCATGAATGCCGCTTTCCTGACGGCCTGGGAAGTGGCCGAAACCCCGGAACAGGTCATGGAGATATTGGACAATGCAGGGGAGTGGTCCTGTCCGGTTGACAAGTACAACTGACCGTTTTCCGGAAATCAAATCAACAAGGTTCTGGTATGGTGCTGTTTCCGCATTTCCCTTTTCTGGAAGAGAGTCCCGGAACGGATTGGTTCCTGCTCGCGCTTATCGTGGCCGTGCTGGTCGTGGTGGTGACAGTGGGCCCCGAGAGGGACTGTTATGTGGATTCAGTGGCATCGATGTTCCGTTACAGGAGTTCCGACACAGAGATTGTCTATCCGTCGGGTTCCCTTTTCAGCGGGATTGTGCTCTTTCTTGTCTCGTGCGTCTCTTTCTCCCTGATGCTCTGTTCAATTGAGGGGGAATATTCTCTTGAGAGCGGGAGGGGACTTTATCTCCTTGCCGTAGGTGCCGCTTCCGCCGCTCTTTTCTATATCGTCAAGCTGATTCTCTACACGAGCGTGAACGGGCAGCTTTTCCGTAAACAGAAAATCACGGTGAAACCGTCCCGTTGGAACGGTTTTTTCAATATGCTCTTCACCGTTTCGGGGGTAATGTTCCTTGTCGTGGCGTTGATAGTGACGTTCCTCGGACCGCCCCGGCTTTACTCCCTGATCCTGGCTTTTTCGGTACCTGTTTTTATCGAAACAGGGGTGTTCTACAAGCTAAAGAGTGCGTTATTTAAAAATAAAGTTAGCGGAATGGGATTTTTTTACTACCTTTGTGCGCTCGAATTCAGTCCTTTGGCTTTGGCCATTCTGGTACTGATGTGGGTTTTGTATCAAATTTAATTCTTCAGACCTTGGAAATTAAGAGAATTCTCATCTCCCAGCCGCAGCCTGCAAACGGTAAATCCCCATATTTCGATTTGGCTGAGAAATACGGTATTGAATTTGTTTTCAAACCATTCATTCGTGTCGAGAGCCTTTCTGCCAAGGAATTCAGACAGCAGAGAGTCTCCATTCCCGACCACACGGCTATCGTCTTCACTTCACGTCATGCTGTAGATCATTTCTTCAACCTGTGCGCCGAACTGAGGGTCAATGTGCCGGATGACATGAAATACTTCTGCATTACGGAGACAGTCTCCCTCTACATCCAGAAGTATGTCCAGTACAGGAAACGCAAGGTGTTTTTCGGCACTACCGGTAAGGTGGACAGCCTGCTTACACCCATCCTGAAGCATAAGACGGAGAAGTACCTTGTCCCCATGTCGAACGTACACACCGATGAGCTGAAATCCCTTCTGGATGCTAACGGGATAAGCCATACCGAGGCCGTCATGTACAGGACCGTGAGCAATGATGTGGATGCCGAGGAGCTCAAGTCTTTCGACATGCTCGTTTTCTTCAGTCCTGCCGGGATAGAGTCGCTTAAGAGCAATGCTCCTGATTTCGTGCAGGGTGACAAGATCATAGGCTGTTTCGGACAGACTACCGCCGATGCCATACGTAACGCCGGACTCAGGTTGGACATCGAGGCGCCGGTTCCCGGCATCACCTCCATGTCGGCTGCCATTGACAAGTATCTGTCGGAAGTGACAAAGTAAGATATACACGGCAATAGCGGGTCCCTGCTGTTTCAATGCGTTGGGGACCCGCGTTTTTTTCGTAGTGATGAACAAGGTTTACGGCTTTGACAAATCAGAGCGTCTCTGCAGCGGGAAACTGACAGACCTCCTCTTCAGGGAAGGCAACCGTTCCGTCGGATGTTTTCCTGTCCGGCTCGTCTGGATGGAGGTCCCGTCCGGGGAGCCTGGAAGGATCCAGGTCCTGCTGAGCGTACCCAAGCGGAGATTCCGTCATGCCGTTGACCGCAACCGCGTCAAGAGACAGATGAGAGAGTTCTACCGGCTTGAGTGCGGAGTGCTCAAGTCTTTTGTGAAAACCAGCGGGAAGAGCCTTCTGATAGGGTTTTTATTTACTGATGACACTATTTGGGAAACCGGTCGTCTTGTTCCGAGACTCAGGACCGCCATTGACAGGCTGCTCTCCGTCCTGATCCCGGAAAACGGTTCCGAACACTCGTCAAGCTATGGAAAGGAGGGAAGGTAAAAGAATCGGTCTTTTCTTGAATATGTCAAAAAAAATCGCAAAAGCTGCCAGCTGGTTCCTGATACTCCCGATCCGGTTTTACCGCAAGTTCATATCCCCTTTGACGCCTCCTTCCTGCCGCTTTGTGCCTACTTGTTCGGAGTATGCCATCGAGGCTCTCAGGAAGTGGGGGCCGTTCAAGGGTTCATGGCTCGCCTTCAAAAGGATTCTCCGTTGCCGTCCCGGAGGCGGTTCCGGCTATGACCCCGTCCCGTAGCGGTGGAACGCCGGATTTACGGATTACCGGAACCCTATTTTTTGCGGATTCTATGAAGATAAAGGACATACATACCCATATTCTTCCTTCAGAGCCGGGTTCTGCCCTGGTGTGTGTCGGATGCGGCCCTGTGCCTCAAGCGCAAGGTCATTTTTTCAGCGTCGGACTTCATCCGTGGGATGTGACAGGAAGCGATGGGGAATCGTTCCGGATTCTGGACTCCCTGCTTTCAAGGCCTGATGTACTGGCTCTCGGGGAAAGTGGTCTGGATGCCCTCCGTATGCCTCCAGCAGATATACAGGAAAAGGC
The DNA here is from genome assembly GCA_017612875.1 of Bacteroidaceae bacterium. Taxonomy (GTDB): domain Bacteria; phylum Bacteroidota; class Bacteroidia; order Bacteroidales; family Bacteroidaceae; genus Colenecus. Next base: position 10,807 of record JAGAEZ010000071.1, read on the forward strand.
TTTTATCCGGCAGTTCGAGCTGAGTGAAACCCATTCCAAACCGATGATTCTGCATGTGGTCCGTGCTTTTGACAGGATTATTCATCTCAAGAAATCATTGAAGCCAGCGCAGAAATGGCTTATACACGGATTCCGTGGAGGGCCGGAACAGGCCCGGCAGCTCCTCGGATGCGGTTTTTCGCTCTCTCTTGGTCTTGCGGCCCGTGAGGAAACCGTCCTCTCAATCCCTCGCGGCTTCCTGTTGGCCGAGACCGACGGCAAATGCGGGTCAGATGCCGTAATCAGCAGGATTGCCGGTATTCTCGGCCTGGAACCGGGGGAGGCTGAGAAGCTTATCGAATCCAATATTTCAGACTTTTTCGCATGATAATCTTTTTCATGGAACAATTTTAAACAGATTCTGAATTTGCACTGTTCGCCTAAGAGTTGTACCTTTGCGGACCAAAATACTATTACGATGACAGATTTTGTAGAAGAACTTACGTGGAGAGGCATGGTTCACCAGATGATGCCTGGTACCGACGAACTCCTCAAAAAGGAGCAGGTAACAGCATACGTGGGATTCGACCCCACCGCTGACTCCCTTCACATCGGACATTTGTGCAGTATCATGATTCTGCGTCATTTCCAGAGGTGCGGACACAAACCCATGGCACTCATCGGCGGTGCGACCGGCATGATAGGTGACCCGAGCGGCAAGTCGCAGGAACGCAACCTTCTGAACGAGGAAACCCTGCGCCATAATGTCGAGTGCATCAAGAAACAGTTGGCCAAGTTCCTGGATTTTGACAGCGATGTCCCGAACAAGGCTGAACTTGTAAATAATTATGACTGGTTGAAGGATCTTTCCTTCCTGGACTTCTCACGTGACATAGGCAAGCATATAACAGTGAACTACATGATGGCCAAAGACTCTGTCAAGAAACGTCTGAACGGCGAGGCAAGGGACGGACTCTCATTCACCGAGTTCACTTACCAGCTGCTTCAGGGCTATGACTTCCTCTATCTGAATGAGCACAAGAACTGCAAGCTTCAGATGGGCGGAGCGGACCAGTGGGGCAATATCACCACCGGTGCCGAGCTGATCAGGCGTATCAACGGTACAGAATGTTTCGCGCTTACCTGTCCCCTTATAACCAAGTCCGACGGAACCAAGTTCGGAAAGACCGAAGGCGGGAACGTGTGGCTGAACCCTGATTACACTTCTCCTTACAAGTTCTACCAGTTCTGGCTGAACGTAAGCGACGAGGATGCCCGCCGCTATATCAAGATATTTACCAATATCTCCAAGGAAGAGTGTGAGGAACTTACCGCCCGTCATGAAGCAGAGCCTCATCTGCGTCTGCTTCAGAAACGTCTTGCCAAGGATGTCACCTGCATGGTGCACAGTGTGGAGGATTATGAATCGGCTGCATCCGCTTCGGAAATCCTGTTCGGGAACAGCGGTTCTTCGGACCAGCTGAGGTCAATCGACGAATCCACGCTTCTCTCCGTTTTCGACGGAGTGCCCCAGTACCGTTTTGACCGCAGCCGTTTAGGCGAGCAGATCAAGGCTTCGGATTTCCTCACCGAGGTTTGTCCTGTCTTCTTCTCCAAGAGCGAGGCCCGTAAGATGATGCAGGGTGGCGGAGTCTCCATCAACAAGGAGAAGACTTACGACCACTCCCGCGTGTTCACTGAGGCTGATCTGATAGACGGCCGGTACATTCTCATGCAGAGAGGCAAGAAGAACTACTATCTGCTGATAGCGGAATAACGTTTTTTGCACTATCTTTGCATCCGGATTCCGAAACTGCTCCGGTAAAAAGGGCATTGTCGTATGGTGTAATGGTAGCACAACAGGTTTTGGTTCTGTTTGTCCTGGTTCGAATCCGGGTACGACAGCTTGAAAAAAGGCTTTTTCCGAGGCCTTTTTTCTTTTTTCCGGGCGGTTTGGAACATTTTCTTATAATAAGCCCTGCAAATACTTGTGGCTGGTTTTTTGGTTTCAAAATTTAATGTGTTTGAAACATTTGTTAATGAAATTGTCCCATATTTCCGGGTTAACGGTCCAAAAGTTAATTTCTATGGGACGTGAAGTTTTGGCCGGGTCGCAGGACGGCCGTACTTTTGCAGCGTAAGTTTTCATGCACATATTTGGTTAGTAATTGACTTTCGTGAATGATTCTTCTCGTGTCTGTGAAGATACAGGGGAAACGGATAAGGGGCTGCACATGCGGCCCCTTGCTCTTTTTACCTGCTTGATGTCCTCAATTTTTACCGTTGTCCCTCACTTCTCCGTGAACCGTGTCCGTCTGCTGTATCTCCGTTTCCGAAAAAATTTGTGTCCGGACGTGAAATTTTTATTAATTAATAGTACGCGCAAACAAAATATTCGTTAACTTTGACCGCTTTTGAGTGTTTTTAAGGGCATAATTACAAAAAATATTAACCAAAAGTCTTATGAAGAAACGTTATCTCTTCCCTGCTGACTACATGGCTGACCCGTCGGTCCATGTCTTCAACGGCAGGGTTTACATCTATCCTTCTCATGACTGGGAATGCGAGAATGTCGAGAACGACAACGGTGACCAGTACGTGATGAAGGATTACCACGTGCTCTCCACCGATGACATCATGAACGGCGAGGTCGTTGACCATGGAAAGGTTATAGGCCTGGAGGATATTCCCTGGGCCGGCCGTCAGCTTTGGGACTGTGATGTCCAGGAATATGAAACCGAGGTTCCGACAAATGCTGAGGAGCAGGCTAAGGGTCTTGGTTTCAGCAAGAAGGTAAAGCGTTACATCATGTATTTCCCCATGAAGGACCGTAACGATGTTTTCCATTGGGGTACGGCCGTTGCACAGCGTCCCGAGGGTCCTTTCATTCCGAATCCCGCACCGGTAGCCGGCAGCTACAGCATAGACATGTGCGCGTTCCGCGACGATGCCGACGGTGAGGTTTACGTATATTTCGGAGGTCTGTGGGGCGGTCAGCTTCAGCGCTATAAGGACAACATCCATCTCGAGACCCCGTATTTGCCCGAGGGTAAGGAGGATGCGCTGCCCAGCCGTTGCGTACGTCTTACCAAGGACGGTCTGAACTTTGCCGAGGCTCCTCGTCCTGTCCTGGTCGTGGACGGGAACGGCAATCCTCTCAAGGCCGATGATCCCCACCGTTTCTTCGAGGCTTCATGGATGCACAAATATAAAGGAAAATATTACTTCTCATATTCTACCGGTGACAGCCATCTGCTGTGCTATGCAACCGGTGACAACCCTTACGGCCCGTTCACCTATCAGGGTGTGATACTTACTCCTGTCGTGGGATGGACAACCCATCATTCGATCATCGAGTATAAGGGTAAATGGTATCTGTTCCATCATGACAGTGTTCCTTCAGGCGGCAAGTCATGGCTGCGCAGCCTCAAGGTCTGCGAAATCGAGTATGACGCCGATGGTCACATCAAGACCATCGAAGGAACGGATTGAAAGGCGATCAAGAGGATTTTCAAGAATTCAACAATAAACAAATAACCTGTTAAATGAAAAAAATCAATTTTCGAGAAAAGCGTACTCGTATCCTCGGATTCGCTTGTCTGGCAGTAGCAGTCGCTTCCGGCATTTCATCGTGCAGCGACTACGATCTTGACAAGAGGACTCCCGAGTGGCTCGGTACCAGTATCTACGAGACCTTGGAAGAGGGTTTTGTGAGTGAAGACGGTAAGGACTATACCGGCAAGTTCACTACTTTCGTGAGGTTGATTGATGACCTCGACTACACCAACGTGTTGGCGAAGACCGGTAGTAAGACACTCTTTGTGGCCGATGATGACGCTTTCCAGCGTTTCTACGCCAAGGGAATCTTCAAGAAGGCCGACGGTTCTCCGGTCAGGAACTACGATGATCTGAGCCTTGCCCAGAAAAAGATGCTTATGAACGGCGCCATGCTGAACAACGTCTATCAGGTGGCCATGCTTTCAAGCAGCCAGGGACCCACAATCGGTGACTGTATGAGAAGGATATCTTCCATATCCATCTATGACTCAGTCCCTGTGATGAAACCCGCGGAAATGCCTAAGACCAAGCATTGGAAGTACTACAGGAACCAGGATCACGGATTTGCCGTTCTGCAGGACGGAACCAACAAGCCCATGGTCATGTTTGTCAACAAGTTCCTGACAGCCAAGAAGATTACGGACGATGACTACGATTTCCTCTTCAACCAGGGCGTCTATGATCCCACAGGCCAGAAACCGGGCCGCAAGTCAAAGGACGCAAGCGTGAACGGCGTACGTATCGAAACCCAGAACAAGAAGTGCTTCAACGGATTCATCCACGTCATGGAGGATGTGATCTATTCGCTTCCCAACATGGCCGAGTACATCGCCACCACTGACAAATCCAAGGTCTTCAGCTCCATCATGGACCGTTACAGTGCACCTTATTATAGTGCAACCCATACTGAAGAGATCAAGCGCCTCAAGAGCATCGGTGCCCTGAACATTTCCGACGATGCCATCGACTCTGTTTTCCAGAAGCAGTACTTCTCGCAGCGTAGCCAGGGTAACTCCACTGTCTCCACCACACCTGACAGGCAGGTGGTGGCCAAGGACAACCTGCTCAAGTTCGACCCGGGGTGGAACACCTATTATTCATCCACTTCCTCAACCACCACTGCCAACGTGGCCCTTCAGCAGAACATGGGTGTGATCCTTGTTCCTACGGATGATATCCTTCTCACCTGGTGGACAGAGGGTGGCGGTAAGGCCCTTAAGCAGAGATACGGCCGTCTGGCAGGTAACCCCGCCAATGCTGATGAGCTGATATACGATATGGACAGCGTACCTGACAATGTGATTATCAAGCTGTTGAACAACAATATGCTCAACTCTCTCGTAGGTTCCGTACCGAGCAAGTTCAAGAACGTGCTGAACGATGCCAATGACCCGATGGGTATTGAGCCTCTGCATGTGACTGACGTGGAGATGTGCTGCAACGGTGCGGTATATTTCACTAAGGTGGTGTTCAGCCCGACAGCCTACCGTTCAGTATCCTATCCGGTGCTCGTGAACGAGAAGCTCAAGATAATGAACTGGGCCATCAACGAACTCGAGTTCGATGCATATCTTAACTCAATGGTCGCCACTTACAGCTTCTTCGTTCCCGAGGCAAGCGACAATGGCTCGACCGACGAGAAGCTCAAGGACAAGATGGTCTATATCGACCCCGTGTCATACGGTCAGGCTTATCTGAACAACGGACTGCTCCGCGCATTCGTGTTCGAGTATGACGAGCGTCAGAAGATTGTCCAGGCCAGGATTTATCCCTACGATCCCAAGACCGGTACGATCGATGTAAGCGGAACAGGTTCCACTGCCTCGACCGACCAGATCAGAGACCGTCTCGAGGACATACTTGACTACCATGTTATAATAGGTGACGTGGAGGAGATAGACCCGGAGACCGGAACCTCATACAACTATTTCCAGACCAAGGGTCGCGGTACCATCTATTTTGACTGGAATCCTGCTGACAAGAACGCCAAGGAGGGTGAGGCCCTTACAAGTAAGGTCAAGGGCAGCTATCAGGTGGAGACTGAGAGAATCGACACCGTGGAGACCCAGACGATCACCATCAAGACCCGTTACAACCAGGCCAGTATCAAGAAGGATCCTACATCGACCACTGACGGTAACGGTAGGACATACGTCATCGACAAGCCTTTGCTCACCGCAAGACTCAGTCTGTATGACATCCTCTCCGACGAGGTCAACTATCCTGAGTTCCATGAGTTCTTCGAGCTGATGACTCATGCGGGTGTGAACAATGTGGGTCTCTTCTCCCAGAACATGAACAAGCATGCCACCGGAAGCATGAACCTGACCACTCTCAACACCTATCATTATACAGTGTATGTTCCCACCGAAAGGGCTTTGAAGGATCTGTACAAGAGCGGACGTCTCTTCACAATCGGGATGATCGATTCGATCAAGACCACCTACGACGAGAACATAGACGATATCGAGACGAACAAGACCAGCTATGACAAGATATGGAACATGTTCGAGAACTATCACCAGTTCGTGCAGGGTACGGCCGATGACTTCGAGGTTACCGACTCCGTATTCCGCAACACTCCATGGTTCAGCAAATATACCGCAAAGCTGGAGAAGCAGATTACCGATTTTGTCAAGTATCATATTCAGGATAACTCGGTTTATGTAAACGGCAAGTTCACCATCGACTTGAGAGAGAATCCTCTCGGCGAGGCAAACTATGAGACCGCATACATGAACGACAACGCCCAGTTCGTCAAGCTGAGTGTCAAGTACGACCATGCTCGTAACAAGATATTCGTTATTGACACTGAGACAGACAAGGCCCTCAGGGCTAATCCCGCGTACGTATCTGCTCCGACGGACGAGAAGATCAAGATGAGGGAGGCGGTAGCCAAGGTGGTTGATCCCACAACCGCCGTCAGCGTAAGCGGCAAGCCTCTTTACAACATCATGTGCCGTGAGTATGAGTACGATAACGCTAGTGTCGGAAGCGCCACTCAGATCGAGACCTCCTCATACGTGGTCATACATCTCATCGATGGTACTTTGAACAATGGTGATTTCTGATTTTAACCAGCAGACTAATTGACGATGAAACAGATAAAGAATATAATTTTGAGAGGAGCCGCCGTTCTGGCTCTGACCTCCATTCCGGGCTTTCTGTTCGCTCAGAACGCCGGTGACATTATCAGCGGTGTCGTTCTGGACAGTGAAGGCCCGATGATGATGGTTAACGTTACAGAGAGGGACGCCTCCAACCGTATCGTGGCTCATGCCGTCACCGATTTGGAGGGTCAGTTCTCATTCAAGCTGGTCAATCCGAAGGACAGGCTTCAGATCTCCTACGTAGGTTATGAGACTGTTGACATTCCCTTCACCAAGACCTATTTCGAAATAACCCTTAAGGACATCGCTGAGATTCCTGAGGTTGTCATCAAGGCCGAGCGTACGGTCGGCGGTTCAGGACTTCCCATTCCTCTGCGTGAGCAGTCATCGGCTATCCAGACCATCGATATGGAGGATCTGGAGGGACTTGGCGCCACTACGATCGATGAGGCCCTGCAGGGTCGTGTGTCAGGACTTGACATCGTGTTCGACTCAGGTAACCTGGGTGCCCGTTCCACCATGCACCTCCGTGGCGTATCGACCATGAGCGGTGACTCCAACCCGCTTATCGTCGTGGACGGCAACATCTTCGATATCGACAGGAACCTCGTGAACAACTTTGACTTCCAGAACGATGCACAGAATGACGACAAGGTGTCCGAGCTTCTGAACATCAATCCTGAGGATATAGCCAGCATTTCCATCCTGAAGGATGCCGCCGCCACAGCCATCTGGGGTGCCCGCGGATCCAACGGTGTCATGGAGATCAAGACCAAGCGCGGTGCCAAGGGTAAGACCCGTGTGCAATATACCTATCGCGTCAACGGTAACTGGCAGCCGGACGGCTACAAGCTGCTCAACGGTGACCAGTACACCATGTTCATGAAGGAGTCGTTCTTCAATCCTGAACTGAGTGATGCCGCAGCCGACATCATCGAGCTCAACTATGACCCCACCTTCTCGGAGTACGAGATGTACAATGACAACACCGACTGGGTGTCTGCGGTCAGGAAGCTTGGTATCCAGCAGGCTCACAACGTTTCGGTATCCGGTGGTGGTGACAAGGCCAACTTCCGTATATCGGCAGGTTTTGATGACCAGACCGGTTCTGTGATAGGCCAGAAGATGAAGCGTTTCACGACCCGTGTGGCATTCGACTACTTCGTTTCAGACCGTATCAAGGTTGTCACCAACTTCAGTATGGTGTATAACAGGAACAAGAGGAACAACTCCAGTATCAACACCGCCATGAAGATGATGCCTAATCTGGCCATCTACTATCAGGATGCCAACGGTGAGTCAACCGGAGAGTACTACCACATGCTCGCCACCGCTTCGAGCGAGCTTCCGCATAACACCAATCCTCTTGCCGAGGCTGACGAGAAGGAGAATTACAGTACCTCATTGAACGTCAACCCCGAGTTCCAGATGGTATATCAGTTGTTGGGAATGGACAATGACCAGACCAAGCTTACCTATGACGGCCGTATCACATTCAGTGTCCAGAACAGCGACGATGACCAGTACAGTCCTGCAAGTCTTGCCAGTAACGGTTGGGCTGACAACAATGCCAACCAGACCCAGGGCAATTTCAGCAAGAGTTCAAGTGTCACCACGACCCACCAGCTGACATTCATCCCCCATTTCAAGAGAGAGGGTCACTCCGTGATGTCCATGCTCAGGTTCCAGGTGCAGAGCAACAACAACAAGGGACAGAACAACAACTCCAGCCAGCATCCTTCACGTATCAAGCTTGCCGACGGTGAAGGTAAGATTAACGGTATGGGAACCAGTGCAGGTCAGGGCCGAGGCGTGAACGGAGTATTCTCCATCCACTACTCCTTCAGGAGCAAGTATTCCGCCGACTTCACGTTACGTGCCGACGGTAGCACCAAGTTCGGTGACAACAAGCGTTGGGGTCTTTTCCCGGCATTGTCAGGCCGTTGGAACATCATCGATGAGGATTTCATGGAGACGATACGTGACTCCGGTTACCTCACCATGCTTTCCGTGCGTCCCAGCTGGGGTATCACAGGTAACGCCCCCGGACAGGGAGACCTCTACTACAGCAAGTATTCAACAGGTGATCCTTACTTAGGCATCTCTACAATCTATCCTTCGAATATCCGTTTGAGCAACATGCAGTGGGAGGAGAAGGAGTCATGGAACCTCGGTTTCGACTTTGGTTTCTTCCATGACAGGTTGAGTGCAAGTGTTGACCTCTACACTGCCACTGTCACCAAGATGCTGACTTCACCTTATTATATACCTACCTCTTCCGGTTTCGAGAATCTTGGAGTCGTCAATGACGGTTCGATGAAGAACGCCGGTTGGGAACTTCAGGTGAATGCCAACAGGCTTATCTCCAAGGGTAAGTTCAGTTTGAGCGGCAACATTTCGTTCGCTGACAACTCGAACCAGATCCTTGAGATGAACCCCATCATGCTTGACCGTAAGAATCCTGATTTCGACTTCAGGAACGAATCGAATTACCTCCCGTATGTGGCTCTCAAGAACGCTTTCGGTTCCATTTACGGCTTCAAGTATGACGGTGTCTATCAGTATAGTGACTATTCCGAGGTTGAGGATCCCGGCGTAAGCGGTCCCAACGCTCCTGTGGTCAAGGATGTTGACGGCAATGTCATCCTCAACTCCAAGGGCCGTGCCAAACCCATGATGTTCGCCTATGGCAACACTGCCGAGTACGAGTTCGTGGGCGGTGACGCCAAGTATGTGGATATAAACAATGACGGTAACATCAATGAACTTGATATCGTTTATCTCGGAAGTTCGCTTCCCAAACTGAACGGCGGTTTCGGCTTCTCCATCAACTACGGACGTTTCTCATGGCGTAACCAGTTCAACTTCCGTTACGGCAACAAGGTTATCAACCAGGGTCGCCGAAGCGCTGAAGCCATGTACAATACCGACAATACATCGGCAGCCATCAACTGGAGATGGCGTGTCGAGGGTGATGATACCGATATGCCGAGAGCACTCCATCAGTACGGATACAACTCGCTCCCGAGTGACCGTTTCGTCGAGGACGGCTCATTCCTCCGCTGGAATTCATGCTCGTTCGGTTACTCGATTGATCCCAAGTATGTCAAGAAACTGGGTATCAATAACCTGTCGTTCAACCTGAACCTGAACAACATCCTTGTTCTCACCAAGTATTCAGGTATGGATCCTGAAATCGGATACGGCGGTATGGGTGTGGCAACGGATAACAGCCAGACACCTCGTGCCAAGCAGTTCACGTTCAACGTATCAGTACAGTTCTAACGTTTAAAGAGAGTACAATATGAAAAATATCAAATCATTAATCTGTATTGCACTGGCAGGAGCTACGCTCTCGTCATGTAAGGATTTCCTGACCCTGGTGCCTCTTAACGACATAGTCTATGAGAACTATTGGACCAGCAAGGGCGATGTTGAGAGTGTCCTGCTCGGAGCCTACTCAGCACTGGAGGCCAGTGACTGCGTAACCCGAATGTCCATCTGGGGCGAGATGAGGTCCGACAATATCATTGCCGACCCCAACAACTCCAGCACCTCGGGATCTACCCATGATATAGTCCAGATCACAAAGGACAATATCCTTGAGACTAACAGCTTCACTTCCTGGGGCTGCTTCTACAAGACAATCAACCGTGCCAATACGGTATTGAAGGAGGCTCCCCTTATTCATGAGAAGGACCCGAACTACACGACCAAGAACCTTCGTTCAAACCTGGCCGAGGCTCTTGCCATACGTGACCTGTGCCACTGGTATCTGGCACGTGCTTACAGGGCTGTGCCTTTCGTAACCGAGCCTTCGACCGACGATTCCCGTGGCGTTGAGGCTTTCAAGGTGGCTCCCACTGCCATCGAGGATCTGATGAACCTGATGACCAAGGAGCTTGAGGATGTGGTGGAGGACGCCGTTGTCAAGTTCCCCATGAAGTCAGCCAATACAGGCCGTTTCACACAGGCCGGTATATATGCCCTTCTTGCAGACATGTATCTCTGGAAATGCGATTATGAGAACTGCATAAGGTGCGTTGACAAGGTCACCAAGCTGAAGATGGACGAATACCTTGAACTCAAGGAAGAGGACGAGGTGAACTGCATTGTGGATCTGTTCCACGGCTATCCTCTCATTAAGGAGACTCAGGGAACCCAGTTCGCCGGCACCTCTTATAATGAGAACTTCGGTTCCGGTAATTCCTTCGAGATACTCTTCGAGCTCCCGTTCCAGTCCAACCAGACCAACAGTTTCGTGAACAGCTATTACGGTCAGAGGAACTCTAACGGTGTCCTGCATGCAGCCAACCAGATGGGTATGAACGTTGAACAGGGCAAGGGCGATGTGTTCAAGTCAAAGTACGACACCCGTTTCTATGAAGCCATATCCAAGCAGAACGACGGTTCCGACTTCATGATTTCCAAGTATGTGGCCGAAAAACAGGAGTTCGACCTTTCAACCGGTGAATGCAAGAACCAGACCACAACCCAGAGGAACAACACTACACCGAACTGGGTCGTCTATCGCTATACCGATGTCCTTCTCATGAAGGCTGAGGCTCTTGTGATGATGACTCCCGATGATGCGAACGTGACCGAAGATCCCGCTTTGTTGGAAACCAGGACCCGTAATTTCACCCAGGCTTTCAACATTGTCCAGGCCGTTAACCAGCGTGCTCTCTGCACCGGTTATGACGGCGGTTATACCAACGCCAACGCCGACACTCTGAAATACAGCGAATACAGTGGCTCCAAGCAGAGCATGGAGAACCTCGTGCTCCAGGAGCGCAGGCGTGAGCTCTGCTTCGAGGGCAAGCGCTGGTTCGACCTTGTAAGAATGGCCCGCCGTGACGGAAGCACCTCAAGGCTTTCCTCACTCGTGCTGACCAAATACACTGAGAACGTGAGTGCAGTCCGCATAAAGCTGTCAGATACTCTTGCCATGTACTTCCCGTACAGCAAGGATGAGATCAAGCTTTATTATGAAGATGGTGAGGAGGGACTTCTCAAGCAGAATCCCGCATATAAGGAGGATGAGGATATCAAGAAAGCAGGACAATAAAAAAACACGATATAGATTGTCATATTAAGAATCCAATTCAGATACTGATTTGTCCAATGAAAACTTTAAGGAGATACAGCGTAAGAATAATGTCAATCGGACTGGTCATGTCCGCCCTGATTTTATTCCCCTCATGTCTGGCGGAGCAGCATCCCGGTACGCTCTACACGTTTACCGGTCAGACTGTCGCCGATTATCTGGAGGATGATCCTGACGGTCGTTTCACCGATTTCATAACTGTTCTCAAGAGAGCCAGACACTGGGGTGAACTTGACACTTACGGAGAGTTCACATGTTTTGCTCCCACGAACAGCGCCTTTGCCGAATTCCTTGCAGATCTCGGCTACAGTTCGGTGGATGACCTTTCGGACAGTGACTGCGATACGATTACGCGGACCCATCTTATCAAGGCCACCTACTTCATGTCCGACCTGAATGAGGGTGCGCTGCCTTCGGTAAATCTTCTGGAACGTTTCCTGACTTTGTCTTATGCAGGTGACACGGCCCAGGACGGTACCATAAGGCTTCTGAAGTGCATCAACAGGGATTCGCACATCATCGGTCTTGACGATACGGTCCAGAACGGTGTCGTCCAGGTCGTTGACAAGCTGATCAAGGTTTCCGGCGATTATATATTCGATATAATCAAGGAAAACCAGGGTTCCAGGATATTTTTCCAGGCACTTAACCTTGTGGGGTTGGAAGATTCTCTGAAAAAGTTCAAGGACGAATCCTATTTTGTCTCGTATGATTCATCCGAGATAGGTTTGACAAAACAGGGCGGAGGTTCTGACTACTCAGTCAAGTACTGGGCGGAGAGAAAGAGTGCCTTCACGATTCTTGTCGAGCCTGATTCGGTCTTCGAGAGGAACGGTATCCACAATCTTGACGAGCTCATCGCGTATGCCAAGAAAGTGTATGACGAGTCCTATCCTGCCGATGCCGGTCTCTATGATGATGACTGGCACAACCGCAAGAACCCGTTGAACCGTTTCATCTCTTATCACATACTTCCCTTCCAGATTCCCGCCAATGTGGATTTCTGCGCCAAGGCGAGGGTGATAAACAACCGTTTCGTTCTGGAATATCTCGATCCCGAGGATTATTTCGAGACTTACATGCCACATTCCATCATTCGTGTGTCAAGGGTAATGTCCGGTGCCGATGCCGGTATGTACATAAACCGTCGTGGTATAGGCAGTACGGACGAGCCTGAATTCGGGCGTCCCAAGTACCGTGGTGTCCGTATCTATTCCACCGACGAGATGACAGGTTCCGGCATGAACGAGGGTTGCAACGGCTACTACCATCATATTGATGACATACTTGTCTATTCCGACTTTGTGAGGAACGACATACTCAACCGTCGTATGAGGATTGACTGCTGCACGCTCTCTCCGGATTTCATTACATCGGGTGCCCGTCAGAAAATGACTTCAAGCGCCTATGAGGGTACCGGTTTCAAGGAGCCTCTGAATTTCCACTCCTATAATTCCGATTATTGCATGTGGGTTCGCGTGGCTTCCACGTCCAACTGGAGCTATCAGGGCGACGGACTGGACCTTCAGGGAAACTATGACATACTCATGAAGTTGCCGCCTGTCCCGTTCGACGGTACCTGGGAGCTCAGGCTCTCCTATCGCGGATACGAAGGCTGCGGCGTGGTCCAGAACTATGTGGGTGACTCCCCGGACAACATGCAGCCCTGCGGTATCCCTACCGATCTTAGGTTGAGTGCCTCGGCAAACCACAACATAGGCTGGGAGACTGATGATGAGAAGACTGAAGAGGAGATCAATGCCATTGACAAGGCCATGCACAACAGAGGCTACATGAAGGCCCCGGATTCCCATACAAACGGAACGGACGCTTTCAGGACCCTCAACACCATGGCAAGGCGTATTGTCACTACGGACTATTTCTATGCCGAAAAGGATTATTATCTCAGGATGAAGCTTGTTCTTGACAATCCCAAGGCTGAGATGAACTTCGACTATATGGAATGGTGTCCGAAGAGCATCTATGACAACAATGAGGACAAACATTAAGAAATAATTATTAAACAACTGATATGAAACATTATTTCAATTCACTCAGGAAATCACTCTGGATAGTGTCGGCTATCTGTCTCGGCATGGTTTCGTGCCAGAAAGACTGGGACGACCACTATTCGACTGATTACAAGATTGTACCGGGGAGTACCCTGGCGGAGCGTCTTTCAGACGGCAGTTTCGGTGAGGATGCTGAGCTGTTCATCAAGGTGTTGAAGAATACCTATTTCACGAGCAGCGGCAGAATCCTTCCATACTCTTATCTTGACTATCTGGATGATGACCAGTTCTTGACGGTGTGGTTGCCCAAGGCTTCATCGCTGACCGATGAGGAGCGTGCTCTCTACACCAAGGCGAACAAGACCTATGCAGAGAATGTTCTGGTCTCAACGCGGTTCATCCTGAACCACATTGCCCGTTTCAGTCACCCGGTAGGAGGTCACAATGCCGATGAATTCTTCATGATGAGCAAGAAGCGCTATGTATCCGAGAGCGATGCCATTGACGATGTGAGCTACATCAAGGACAAGTGCAACATTGCCTGCAAGAACGGTATCCTTCATGCGATTGACGGCAAGCTTGTCTATAGGCAGAGCATCTACGAGTTCCTTACCACCACCGAGGGTTACAAGGAGGTCATCGGTGATTTCCTTGAGAAATACACCCGTGAGGAGGTTGATATCGAGCGTAGTGTGGAGGAGGACATCGACGAAATGGGCCGTACCACCTATTCCGACTCCGTCATCATCAAGAGGAACGTTCTTCTGGACCGCTACGGTTACATCGAGAGAGAGGACAGTAACTATGTGATGGTTATCCCGACTCCTAAGGTATGGAGTGACAAGTATGATTCCATCAAGAAATTCTTTGATTACGGTTATGTCCTGGGTGACATGTCAGAGCTCTCCTTAAAGGCCGCCGATTCCCTCCAGTACTACTGGGGTCAGCAGATTCTCATGACTGACATGGTATTCAACATGAACATCAAGAACAACAAGAGCAAGAACGACTCGGTTGTCTCCACACGCTTCAGGGCCAATGAAAGGAAGAAGGAGAAGGTTGCGTACCACACCTATTATAATCCTTATTCTGCGGACGGTCTCTTTACAAAGCATGTTGTCAGGACCGAGAAGTGCAGTAACGGAAGGATCTACATCACTGACGAGTGGCCGTTCGTTGACTCTCTCACCATCAACGTCCCCTTGAAGATTGAGGGTGAGACCGCACAGATAAGCGCCAAGCAGCTGACAACACCTGTCGATAATGTCTATCGCAACAGCGGCAGCATGAAGATTTCAGGAGAGAAGGTTCTCTATGTCATAGGTGAAAACGGTGCCTACAACTGGCAGCTTGAATTCCCGATAAAGGATAACCTCAAAGGAAAGTACAAGATCAAGATTGCCCTTGTCCCGGATGCCTCATCCGGCAAGTCCAACCTTATCCATCCTACCGTGACCTATAACCATATCACCATTTTCGATCCCAAGGATCCCAAGAATCCCCGTAAGGACCTGAACTACGAGAATGATGTTACCAAGGTTGACACACTGGATTTCGGTGTGGTGGAAATACCGAACTGTGACTATAAATCCGAGACGTCAAGACTTACTCTCAGGCTGAAGAGCGCTATGACAAACTCCAATGCACGTAACTACTCTTCCGTCATGCGTCTTGACTTCATTCTTCTGGAACCCGTCCTCGACGAATAAAAATGTATAAGAATATGAGAATAACAGAAAAGAAGGGGCTTCATGTCCTGGGACTGGCAGGCCTAATGCTTATCGTCCCTGCCTTGACTTTTGCACAGAGCAGCAACACAGACGACCTTACTGTTGTTTCAGGTGTCGTCACCGATGCAGCTCTGGGAACACCGATGGCCGGTGTCCGTGTTCAGGCTTACAACAATCCGTCTCACTCCGCCATGACCAAGGAGGACGGTTCCTATTCGATCAGGATACCGGACTACGTCTCGTCACTGGTGTTCAGTGTCGAGGGTTCCAACAGAGCCGTATGCGCTCTTAACGGACGTACCGAGGGCGTTGATATGGTTATGTATTCCGATGTTTTCTCCGAGGTCTATAATGCCAGGACAACGGGAAAACGGAGCAAGGAGTTAGTGGTTGACTATCTGAATGCCGACCTGAGTGTCGATGACCAGATCCAGAAGAATCTCCAGGGTGATATCATGGGTACCATCCGTTCGGGTCAGCTGGCTATGGGTGCATCTATGCTCATCAACGGTATCAATTCGCTCAACATCAACACCCAGCCTCTGATTGTCCTTGACGGGGTAATCATGGATATGGGTTACGACAAGGTTTTCCAGCATGACGGTTTCTACAACAACCTCCTGGCCAACGTCATGGTGGAGGATATAGAATCTGTCTCCGTCCTTAAGAACGGTTACGCCCTCTATGGCGCCAAGGGAGCCAACGGTGTGATATTGATCAACACCAAGCGTAACAAGAGCATGGCTACAAAGATTGACCTGTCGATAGCAGGCAACTATCAGCTCGTGCCCAAGTTCCCGGAAATGATGGATGCATCCCAGTACCGCAGCTACGTCTCCGAGATGATAGGTTCAACCGATACCAAGCTGAACACTTTCAAGTTCCTCAGCATTGACAAGCAGTATCACTACTACAACACCTATCATAATGAGACCGACTGGACCGATGTAGCCTACAGGAACGCCTTCATCCAGAACTACAGCATGAATGTGGATGGTGGTGATGACATTGCCAAATATACCTTGTCCGTAGGTTTCGCCAAGGGCGACGGAACACTCAAGGAGAGTGACTACCAGCGCTTCAACCTCCGTCTGAACTCGGATATCGTGCTGGCTGACAAGCTGCTTCTCCGTTTCGACGCAGCCTACAGCGACGTGACCCGCGACATGCGTGATGACGGTATCGTGGAGGATGTTGACAATGACATGATAACCTCTCCCGGTTTCCTGAGTCTTGTCAAGTCCCCGTTCCTCAGTCCGTACGCTCTCTCCAACCAGGGTAACATCACCACGGCTTTCCTTGCCGATGCCGATGACTATCTTGAGGAGCTGCTCGGTGACGAGGCTTCACTTTCCAACCCTCTCTCCATTCTTGAGAATGCCAACGGCATAAACAAGAACTATTTCGGTAACCGCCTCATCACCCTGTCGATTACCCCGACATGGGAGTACAGCCGTTACCTCAAGTTCAAGGAGCATTTCAGCTACACTCTTGTCAATTCGGATGAGAACTACTTCATCCCGATTGAAGGCACCCCGCACTTCCAGCTGGAGGGCCTTGGTGAGGTTGACAACAAGGTGGCGGCCATGAACTCCAAGTACGACGGATTCATGAGTAACACCTATTTTGATTATGCCCGCAGGTTCAAGTCTCACGACGTAGCCTTGCAGGGAGGTTTCCGTTACATCAACAACGCTCTTACACAGAGTTCCATGTCCGGTTACAACTCCGGTAACGACAAGACCCCGAACATGAACCGTGACCTCAAGTATCCGTTGATCAACTCTTTGCAGGCCAAGGATATCTCACTCACCTGGTGGGCTGTCGGAGACTACAACTTCAAGGAGAGGTACTATCTGAGCGCAGGCTTGAGCCTTATGGCTTCGTCAAGATTCGGCGGTAAGGTGAGCAACGGTATAAAGATAGGTGTTCCATGGGGTATCTTCCCGTCAGTCCAGGCCGGATGGGTTGCATCGGCTGAGCCTTGGTTCAACGTCAAGGCAATCGACTACCTGAAGCTCAACGCCGGTTTTGACCTGACAGGTAACGACGGATTCGACGATGCCGCTTCACGTACCTATTTCGCTCCGGTCAAGATTCTCCAGATGAGTGGTCTTGCCATAGAGAATATAGGTAACTCCTCTCTGCAGTGGGAGACTGTGAGCAAGCTCACTGCCGGACTTGACATGAACCTGTTCAAGAACAGGATGTCACTCTCTCTGAACGGCTATCTGAGCAAGACCGACAATCTGCTCTCTATCAGTGCTCTCTCTGAGGTGACAGGTGTGAGGAACGCATGGAGCAACGGCGGTACTCTCAAGAATTCGGGATTTGACGCTACACTGTCCGGAAAACTTGTCAACACCAATATGGTCAAGTGGGAGTTGGGTGCATCGGTAGGTAAGTACAAGACTGAGATCACCAAGCTTCCCGATGACGCTGCCATCACGCTTGAATCATACGGTGCAACCCTCAGGACAGAGGTGGGCGGTCCAATCGCCGTATTCTACGGCTACAAGACCGACGGTGTATTCGCCTCGGCAGCCGATGCCGAGTATCAGCTTCCGGTACAGGTGTTCGATGAGGACGGTGATCCTGTATATGAAGCCGACGGTGTCACTCCCAAATATGTCCACGAAGCTCTTCACATGAGGTCCGACAGGGGCATCAACACCTACTTCGAGGCCGGTGACGTGAAGTTCGTTGACATGAACGGCGATGCCATCATCAACGAGAAGGATATGGTCAAGATAGGTGATCCCAATCCCGATTTCTACGGCAGGCTGTTCACTAACCTGAATGTCAAGAATCTCACCCTCAGTGCAACCATGACATACAGGGTCGGCGGTGACATTTATAACTACCAGAGAATGATTCTCGAGAGCGGATCCCGCTTCATGAACCAGACTGTGGCTGTCACCAACCACTGGACATGTGAGGGTCAGGTAACCGATTATCCCAAGCTGGTCTATGGTGACCCGCATCAGAACTCACGTTTCTCCGACCGCTGGATTGAGGACGGTTCATACCTGCGCCTCAAGAACGTGACCCTGAGTTACAGGATACCGGTCGTCAATGAGTACCTGCATGGTATCACCGTATGGTGCGCCGGCAACAACCTGTTGACACTCACTAAGTATCTTGGTTCAGATCCTGAGTTCTCTCTGAGCAATAACGCCTATTCAATGGGAATTGACCGCGGTCTCGTGCCTCAGTCAAGGAACTTCTCATTGGGAATAAAGATCAACCTCTAATAACATTGGATTATGAAAACATCAAAAATCATATTTTCGGCCATAGCTGCCGTACTGACAGCGGGTTTTGTCTCTTGCAGTGATATGCTCAAGACCGAGTCCAAGGTGGTGGTGTTTGACGACGATCTCACTTTGGACGAGGCTACCGATACCGTCTATTCGGTAATGGGTATTGTCCAGAAGATGCAGGTGATTGCCGACCGTGTCGTGTTGCTCAATGAGGTACGCGGTGATCTTGTCGAGGTGACAGACCATGCTACGGAGGATCTTCGTGACATCTATAACTTCAACGAGACAACCAAGAACAACAGGTTCAACCAGATTGTCGATTACTATGCTGTAATCAACAACTGCAATTACTTCCTTTCCAAGGTGGATACATCGTATGTGCGTAACCACCAGAACGTATTCAAGCGTGAGTACGTGGCCGTGCTTGCCTACCGCGCATGGACCTATATTCAGCTGGCTACCGCTTACGGACGTGTACGCTTCTTCACAAAGCCTATCCTCAGCGGTGACGAGGCCAAGACCAATTTCCCGTATCTCGACGTGAAGGAGATTGCCGACAGCCTCAAGAACGAACTGATGCTCTATGTTGACGAGAAGATTCCTGTGTATGGCAGTCTCGGAGGCGGTGAGAACGGCGACGGAACCTCTTCGGAGAGTCATGCCTCTGCAAAGCTTTTCATCCCGGTAAGGCTGATTGTGGCTGACCTTTGCCTGTGGTCCGGCGATTACAAGAATGCCGCCCTGTACTATCATGACTATCTGTCACCCGCAGCTACAGCGTCTGAAAAGTATCCCACCACCACTTCCAGTGTCATGTGGGCGAATACAGACTTTGCCGAGAGGATGAAGGATTCATACGCCGTGCAGTTCGGAACCAACTATGACAACACCGTGATTACCTACATTCCCATGGAATCACAGAAGTATAACGGTGTGACAAGTGAGCTCGAGGATGTATTCTGCTCCACAAAGGAAAATGACTATTATTATCAGCTCACCCGTTCCAACGCCCTCACCAATCTTTCCGCGAAGCAGAATTTCTGCTATCATGACGTTAACCCGAACACCCATATAGCAAAGTATGTCTATGTGGATAAGGATTTGCAGTCCAATGTCCTTCACAAGGGTGACCTGAGGCTCAACTCCATCCTTACTGAAAAGACAGTGACCGATGATGAGACAGCCAGGTATAGCAGTTCAAGACAAACCTTAAATAAAATTAATAAGGAAAAAATTTGTTTATACCGCAAAGACCTCGTATATTTGAGGCTTGCAGAGGCTATGAACCGTGCCGGACTGCCTGAGATGGCTTTTGCGGTACTTAAGTACGGTCTTTGCCAGTGGAACATTGAAGATTATATCAGTGAGGAGGAGCAGACATTTGCCAAGGATAACGGAATGGGAGATCTCCTGACATGGAGTACATCCTATTTCCTGCCTGCCGAGATTGACTATCAGGTTCAGTCGAATCAGGTGGACTTCACCAGCAGCACCACTTACAACACCATCGGTATCCACACACGCGGATCCGGTGATGCAGCGGTTGATACGACTTATGTCCTTCCTGAATCCACCGACAAGAAAGACCTGATCCGTAAGGTGGAGGATAAGATCATCGATGAGATGGCACTTGAGACCTGCTTCGAAGGATATCGTTTCGCTGACCTGTACAGAATAGGAATGCACAGGGGCGAGGATAACGACATGTATTGTGATGACGAGTATGTCGCCGTACACATTGCTGCCCGTGATGCAACATCACCTGACAAGAATGCTGAGGGATTTGACATGACTCTTTATAACAAGCTTATGAGGAACTCAAGCGGTTACGACATCAATCCCGCTTTCTTCCTCAAGTAAGAACGGTTTTCCCATACTACCCTGCACAGATCCCCTGTGCAGGGTGTACGGTGAAGCCTAAACAATTAAGAATGTATAAAAATATGATAATAGATTGTTGTGAAGATGTACTCAAAAGAGTATCAGGTTGCGCTTCTACCTGATACACTGTTGTTTTGCATCTTCATTGCAGTCATTTTCGGATGTTTGAAAATTATTATTTACAATTTCAAGAAGTATCTTTACCTTATTATTAACTAAAAGTTTCATTTATGAAAAAACGTGACTTAATTCTTGCAGGTGCTTTGCTTTTGGGCTTCGGCCTGAACGCACAGGCACAGAC
>JAGAEZ010000072.1 GCA_017612875.1 Bacteroidaceae bacterium
CCCCTGCTCTCTATGTACGGTCCCACCTTGACATAGTCCAGGACATCTGTACTGAAACAGTCCGGCAACATCTGCTTTCCGGAATACCAGGCGGTCTTGAGTCCGACGGCATGAACATGGCCGGCCAGACGCATCACTTCCGCCGGCTCACGGTCACCGCCCATGAAACATACGCATGTCACATCCTTGCCGTACCTGTCCAGCAGGCCGTCCAACAAGCTGTCATCAAGGGTATAGCCTATGTCATCCTGCAGCTGCGGGCTGTGGCATCCGGGACAACGGTTAGGGCACTGGGAGAGGTTCAGCGAAAGCGTCACCTCTCCCGGCACATCCTGGAACACTATGTCGTATGATGCTATCTTCATTCGTCGCTTCGCTCCAACTTGGCTGTTGGCTATTGGCTATTAACGCACCGGATGGCAGCCAATAGCCAATAGCCAAAGTTATCACATTGTGGCGTAATAACGCTTTGCGGCCTCTACCTGACGGGCTGCCGAGAAGTTGCTTACGCGCTTCATGTAGCCGATGATACGGGTCAGGTAATCCACATTGGTGGAATGGCAGTGCGGGCACTCCTTGAGATAACGCTTGTCAATGGTCCCGCATTCGTTGCAGATGGTGTTGGGGATGTTGAACGTGAAGTAGTTGCATCCCTCCTGCGCGGCCACACGTAGCAGCTGGCGGTACTGTGCCTTGGACAGATGCTCCTCCAGATTGCAGTGCAGGGCCGAGCCGCCGGTCAGATGCTCGATGTACTTGACTCCGTGCAGGCGGAACCGGTCGATCACGTTCAGCGTGGTATCCTCAACCTTGTAGAAATAGCTGTTGTAGCAGTCACGCGGAACAGCATAGCCGTCCTCCTTGTCCCACTTGGCGTTCTTCACACCCACGTTCTCGGCAGGAATCATCTCGCAGTTGAACATCACACCCTTTGAGCGGTATTTCCTGTTCAGCTTCTCTATGATACCCAGAACTGTCTGGACATACTCCGTATAACGCGGGTTGTCGTTTATCTCTATGCCCAAGAACTCGGCCGACTCCACCAGACCGTTCACGCCGATGGTCAGGTACTGGCGTCCTATGTTGATGTAACCGGAATCGAACAGCGGCAGCATGCCTTTCTCCTGCAGTTCCTTGAGGTTCTCGTTGTACGCCAGCTGAACCTTGTGCATCAGGTCAACCACATCCTCAATATATTTCTGATAGGGAATGCCCATGCGCTGCGCGTACTGCACGCAACGGTTCAGGTTGATGGTGAGCACACTCTTGGAGCCGGTACTCACGCCGCCCGCACCTAATGTGTATGAGAATCCGTTATCAGTGATGGCGTTTCTCAGACGGCAGCAGCTTGACAGGGAATCGGCATTGTCACTGACATAGGTAAAGAACGAATGCCCCTCGGCATACATCTCGGCAGTGAAGTCGCCGTACTCCTTGTCCTTGACATCGCCGTTCTCGGTGAGCAGGGCCATGGTCTCGACAGGGAATGTGAGCACGCAGCGCAGACGCTCCTGGTTGAACCACTTCATGAAACGTTTCTGCAGCCATGAAAGCGATTCCCAATGCGGCTTCTCGCCATCGGGGAAGCGGAACTCGCCGAACAGCGACTCGAAGTAGTAGCGGTCATAGTAGCTGATGTTCCAGAACACCGACTGGAAGTTACGGGCACCGGTAGGCTGGTTGATGGAATAGACCACCTGCTGGAAACAGTCGGTAATGACCTTGTCGATGGTGCGTTTCTTGAGACTCAGGTCAACCACCTCATCGGCACGCTTGTAGTAGTCCTCACCGTACTCCTTCTCAATGAAATAGTTCATGTACATGAGGAACTCCGGAGTGGCGCAGGCGCCCGACAGCATGGACGATACCATGAAAACCATATTGATGAAACCGCCGCAGAACGACTTGAGGTTCGTAGGCTGCGTGGCATTGCCGCCTATGGACCTGTTCCCCCAAGAAGCCACGGGTACATGGTTATGCTGGCGCAGTAGTTGGCCAGGTTAGTCTCATCGTTCTTGTAGATGAAATGCTGGTGCAGCAGGCTCATGTACTTGTCGGCCACCTCCTTGCCGAACATCTGACGGATGCGGTCGCACAGCAGACGGCGGTTCAGGCGGATGAAGCCCTTCTTGGGCAGCTCACCTATCAGCGTCGCTATGTTCTTGTTCTCCACATTCGCGTTGGCATCGAACTTACTGCCCTCGGCAGCGTTCGCGGCCTGGCAATAACCCATGAGGAACTCCAGCTTGGACTTGGTCTCGCGGTCCTCGGCATGGCGGTTGCGGTACAGCATGTACGTCTTGGCCACCTGGTAATAACCCTCTGCCATGAGAGCCACCTCCACCTGGTTCTGGATCTCCTCCACACTGATGCCGCTCTGGATGTTCAGGTGGCTCAGAACTCCCGTCATAACCTCTTCCGTGGCAAACGCCCCCGATGCCAGGAACGATTTGGCAATTGCTGCCTTGATCTTGTCAATGGTAAACACCTCGTGCTTACCATCACGTTTCACTATATATGTCTCCATAATAACAAAGTAATTCCGTCCCTGTAACCCTGCAAGGTGCAGAAATCAAAGTGTCATCGGCAGGTCTTCTGACTCGTCCCGTCCTGATGCGCCTTCCCGGCCCTAAGCCAGTGGCATTGAGTGCACAGGACTTGTAATACGGGACTTACAGCAGCAGGTACTGTCCCGGATTTGCACCGGATTCCAGATTATTCCTCCGGGGTGCCTTCCCCCCATGCGGAAACCAATGACGCGGACAAAGGTATCATAAAAAAGACAACCTGATACGGTCTGTTGAAAACTTCCCGGCCGTTCTGAACGACAAGTTTTCAACAGCCCCATCGACAACCGTCCCTGTCAGCGTCCGGGCAAAAAGAACCATCCGGAACATTTCCTTTTTTGAGAAAAAAACGTAGCTTTGCAATGGACTGGAAAAACATGTCATACGCCGATAATCCACGGATATCCCGGATTCGTTTTTCCATTCCGCTCCAACGGATACGGGCCTGTTCATGTACGTGATAAAAGATAAGACATGGGATTGAAAAGATTCGGGGTTTCATTAGAGGACGAGTTGCTGGAGCAGCTTGACTCGTTCGTCAAGGAGGACGGTTTCGCCAACCGCTCTCAGGCAATACGTTTTCTGATAGAGAAGAACCTTGCCGAGAAGAAATGGCAATGCAACCATATCGTGGCGGGCACCATATTCATAATATATGACCAGCTGCGGACTGATATCGCCGCCCGTATCTCGGAGATTCAGATTACACACCAGAAACTGGTACTCTCGTCATCGCAGCACTACATAAGCGAGGGCACATGCCTGCACGTATGTACAGTGATGGGCGAGGCCCGGTCGCTCACAGCCCTGGCCGACGAGATGA
Organism: Bacteroidaceae bacterium; assembly: GCA_017612875.1. Classification (GTDB taxonomy): domain Bacteria; phylum Bacteroidota; class Bacteroidia; order Bacteroidales; family Bacteroidaceae; genus Colenecus. Next base: position 3,391 of record JAGAEZ010000072.1, read on the forward strand.
CCTCCATCAAGGGCATCCGCCACGGCAAGCTCCTCATGAGCCGGGCCGATTAAGAATCTGTTTAAAAAAACGGACGGCATCTAAAAAGTAGCACGAATCCGCTGAATCGTGCTACTTTTTATTATCTTTGCCGCAAATATCATTCAATTATGAACCGAATAGCCTTATTAATCGCATCAGTCGCCCTTTACGGCACTGCTTACGCCACAGAGACCAATGACACCCTCAGAACTGGTTCCATCCAGGAGGTAGTAATAACCGGAACACGTGCCGCCACCGATGTCAGGCATCTGTCACAGACCGTGAACGTGATAGACCGCACCGCCATTGAAGAGACTAACCGCACATCGCTCCTGCCCCTGCTCACCGAGCAGGTTCCCGGCCTGTTCATCACCCAGCGCGGTTATTCCGGTTTCGGAGTATCGGGCGGCGCAGCAGGCAACATCACCATGCGCGGTATGTCCGGAAGCGCTGCACGTATGATAGTGCTCATTGACGGACATCCCAACTATGCCGGCATTTACGGACACCCGATAGCTGACTCCTACCAGTCACTCATGACAGAGAGAGTCGAAGTCCTGCGAGGACCCGCATCGCTCCTGTACGGTTCCGGTGCCATGTCAGGTGTCATCAACATCGTCACCAAGCAGCTGCAGGACGGCACTCACGCCCGCCTTCATGCCGGTTATGGCTCTTTCAACACAGCCGAGACCGAACTGTCAGTCAACACCCGCCAGGGCAAATTCAGCGCTGTTGCCGCCGCTTCATACAACCGCACCGACGGACATCGGGACAACATGAACTTCGAGCAGTACGGAGGTTATGCCAAACTGGGGTATGACATATCAAAGAACTGGAACGCATCAGCAAATGTTGACGTAACCCGTTTCAACGCATCACAGCCCGGCTCTGAGACCTCACCGCTTACCGATGCAGACCAGGAGATAACCCGCGGAACAACAGCCCTGTTCTTTGAGAACAACTATGCAAAGACATCGGGTGCAGTAAGCCTGTTCTACAGTTGGGGTAACCACTGGATCAATGACGGTTATGCCGCTGGTGCTACTCCAAAAATGTTCCGTTTCATCTCCTACGACGAGATGCTGGGTGCATCGGCCTGGCAGAGCGTCAACCTGTTCGAAGGCAACCGCCTTACTGTCGGAATGGACTACTACCGCTACGGAGGCAAGGCCGACAACCATTTCGTTGACGGTCCGCAAGCCGGAACTGACGTGAATCAGGTTGATAAACGGGAGGACGAACTTGCAGGATATGTTGAGATGCGCCAGACAGTAGGCTCATGGCTAACTCTGAACGCAGGACTCCGCGCCGACCATCACTCCAAGGCCGGCACTGAACTTGTGCCTCAGTTCGGAGCAGCGTTCCACCTGCCTGCGAACGCAGAGGTCAAGCTCTCGGCCGGAAAGGGATTCCGCTATCCCATCATCAGGGAGATGTACATGTATCCTCCCCAGAACCCCGACCTCAAGGCCGAGTCGCTCTGGAACTATGAACTCTCATTCTCCCAGACCCTGCTTTCCGGAAAGTTCAATTACGGAATCAACCTGTTCCGTCTGGATGCAGAGAACATAATACTTACACTTCCCAATCCTAACGGTGCAGGAATGCTCAACCAGAACAGCGGTGAACTCAAGAACACCGGTGTGGAGGTTCAGGCCTCATACCTTATTTCAAGAAGTTTCGCGGTCAACGGCAATTACAGTTACCTGAAGATGGAGACTCCGGTTATTGGAGCTCCCGAGCACAAAGCCTATCTTGGCGGTTCATACACAAAGAACGGCTGGCACGCCAGTACCGGACTGCAGTACGTTAACGGCCTCTACTCGGCCGTCGGCCCTGACGTAAAGGAGGATTTCCTGCTCTGGAACGCCCGCCTGTCATACCAGTTGTCCGATATGCTCCAGCTCTGGGTAAAC
>JAGAEZ010000073.1 GCA_017612875.1 Bacteroidaceae bacterium
TATGGCAGTCATTGCGATATCCTCCTTGGTCTTGACATACGAGCCGTAAGTGAGAAGGATACCTATGCCTATACTCAATGACATGAATGCCTGTCCAAGAGCGGTTATGAGCACCTTGCCGTCAATCTTGCTGAAATCAGGGATGAGCAGGTACCTGGTACCCTCCGATGCTCCGGGAAGTGTGAGCGAACGTATCGCAACCAGGATGATTGTGACGGAGAGTACCGTCATCATGGGCTTGGAGAAACGCTCAATGCCGTTCTTCACTCCCCCGAAGTTGGCTACGGCGGTTACAGCAAGGAAAATAAGCGTGTAGATCAAAGGTTTGTACGTGGAACTTATGAATCCGCCGAAAGCCCCAGCATAATCAGAGCCCGGATCGGTGAAACTGAATGTGCAGGCTTGAACCAGATATCTGACCGACCAGCCTCCTACTACTGTGTAGAAAGCCATAATGACAACAGGAGTAAGGAGAGTGATGAACCCGGCCCAACGCCAACGGGGTGCTCCAAGGTTGTCATATACCCGCGTTACGTTCGAGCGGCATTTGCGGCCCAGGGTAATCTCGGTCATGAGTACCGGCAGGCAGATGGTGAGCAGGAGAACAAGATAAACAAATATGAAAGCCCCGCCGCCGTTCTGTGCAGCCAGAAAAGGGAACCGCCACAGATTACCCAGGCCTACGGCCGAACCGGCCATAGCCATTATCATTCCGAAATGGCTCTCAAAACGCTCTTTGCGTCTCTCCCCTTTCTCCATGGGATATGCTTATTGCTTGATGTTAGGCTTTTCCAGTCCGTAGCCCTCTTTCTTGTCAACAGCCTTGAGGCGCATGGCAAGCAGCAGTGCCACAATGCCGAACAGCGCGAAAATAACCATCGGGAGAGTGTAGTTGTACTGTGTTACTTCGGCGCCTTCCACAAGACGTGTGCCGACCTTGCAGTATTTGTTCAGAATGCCTCCGATAAGGAGAGGCACGAAACCAAGACCGATGTTCTGCACCCAGAATATCAGGGCGTATGCGGAGCCGACGAGTTTCTGCGGAATGATCTTGGGGACGCTGGGCCACATGGCCGACGGTACCAGCGAGAATGCCACACCCAGAATTATCATGATGAATGCTGCAAACCACCAGTAGTTGAGCAGGGGCAGTGCGAAAAGTACATGTACAAGGATTAACAGCAGAGAACCGATAATCATAATGGTTGCACCCTTTCCTTTCTTGTCATAGATACCGCCGAACAGCGGGGTCATGATGAGGTTGCCGAACGGGATCAGGCTTGGTATCAGACCAGCCAGCGTAGTGCTCACTCCGTATTTGTTCTCCATAAGCGATGCTGCATATTTCATGAACGGGAACACTGCAGAGTAGAACATAAGGCAGAGCAGGGCAATGAGCCAGAATCCGCGGTTGGTTATGATTAGCTTGAGATCTTTTACCTTGAATACGTCATCGGGCTCAGTCTGTGCCTGTGCAACCTCGGCATCAAACTTCTTGTCCATGTGGCAGAACACCAAATATGCCAGGAATCCTATGCAGAGCAGGATGGCCGATAGCAGCAGCGGAGCGGAGACGCTGAATTTGTCTGCAATCATGGGGCTGAATACCAGTGCGGCCGCTGTTCCCAAGCGGGCTACAGCTACCTGGACACCCATGGCCAGGGCAAGCTCCTTGCCCGCAAACCACTTGGTGATCACCTTTGATACGGTAATACCGCAGTTCTCTGTACCCACAGCGAAAATGGCGTATCCTAAGCAGGCTGTGAATACCTGCGTGCGCATTCCGAATATGGTACCTGCCTCCGGACCGGGCGAGATGTAGTTTACAGCGTAATATTTGATCAGGGCACCTGCCAGCATGAGTATGCAGGTTACTATTCCGGTGAACCTCACACCCATCTTGTCCAGTATGATGCCCCCGAATATGAGCATGAACAGGAACACGTTGAACCAGCAGTAGGCCCAGTTGAACTGTCCGAACTCAAGGCTTGTCCAACCCATCTGGTTCTCAAGCATGGTCATGAGGGGTGACAGGGCATCGGTAAGGAAGTAGCCCCACATCATGGTGAACGACACGATTATCAGCGCGGTCCAACGCGCGCCTTTGCTCTCGCTGATTCTTTTCTTGGCGGTCTGTGACATATTTTTAGTGTTTTGTTTGTGCAAAATTATGAATTTCTTGCTAATTTTGCACCGCTGCTGCGAAGCAGATAGGTGCGATGACTAAAAAAACTTGGACCAAGGATTTTGAATATAAGGAATTGGAAGTGAAACTTGACGAACTTACAGCTGTATCCCCTATCGACGGGCGATATCGTGGCAAGACACAGGAACTTGCATCTTATTTTTCCGAATATGCCCTTATCAGGTATAGGGTTAGGGTTGAGACAGAGTACTTCATTGCGCTCTGTGAATCCGGTTTGCCCCAGTTGGCGGACATTCCACGTGCTTCATTGGAGAGCTTGCCCCTGATATGGAAGGATTTCAGCGAGGAGGATGCTGCGCATGTCAAGGATATAGAGAAGGTAACCAACCACGATGTCAAGGCGGTTGAATATTTCCTCAAGGAGAAGTTTGACCTCGTCCCGGAACTTGTTCCGTATAAGGAGTTCATTCATTTTGGACTTACATCCCAGGATATAAACAACACTTCGGTACCCTTGTCGGTAAAGGAGGCATTGGAGAATGTGTATTATCCTGCCATACAGTCGCTTATTGACAAACTGGAGGAGTATGCACAGCGTTGGAAGGATATTCCCATGCTGGCACGTACTCACGGACAGCCTGCATCGCCTACACGCTTAGGCAAGGAGATAGAGGTGTTCGCCTACCGTCTGCGCGAGCAGTTGAAACAGCTCAGGGATGTTCCCATGTCGGCCAAGTTCGGCGGTGCCACAGGTAACTTCAACGCCCATCACGTGGCTTATCCCGATATTGACTGGAAAGCTTTCGGAGCCAGGTTCCTGAGTGAGAAACTTGGACTGGTCCGTGAGGAATATACCACCCAGATATCGAACTATGACAATCTGGCTGCCCTGTTCGATGCCATGAAGCGCATGAACACCATCCAGATTGACATGAACCGTGATTTCTGGCAGTACATATCGATGGAGTACTTCAAGCAGCGGATCAAGGCCGGCGAGGTGGGGTCAAGCGCCATGCCTCACAAGGTCAACCCGATAGACTTTGAGAATGCCGAGGGAAACTTAGGTATGGCGAACGCCGTCTTGGAGCATCTGGCACGCAAACTGCCGGTGTCACGTCTGCAGCGTGACCTGACCGATTCCACGGTAATCCGCAATATAGGCGTACCGTTCGGTCATCAGATGATTGCCATAGCCAGCTCGCTCAAGGGGTTGGGCAAGCTGCTGATAAACGAACAAAAGATTGCCGCTGACCTGGAGGGATGCTGGAGCGTGGTGGCCGAGGCTATCCAGACCATACTTCGCCGTGAGGGTTATCCGCATCCTTACGAGGCGCTCAAGGCACTCACGCGTACCAACGAAGCAATAACGGAAACATCAATAAAGGAATTCATTGATAATCTTGACGTGAGCGAGAAAGTCAAGGAAGAGCTGTCAGCCATATCGCCTGATAACTATTTCGGAATTTAGCATTATTCGGTTCGGGCCTTGTCATGAACGGCCGGAACCTGGAGGAACGGAATTTATATTGTCAAACTAACAACGTCAGGCCGTGAGGTCTGGAAAAAAGGATTTTTATTATGGAAATTGAAAAAGGAAACAGGTTCTACGATGAGAACGTGAACCGCGATGAAACTGAGAACAGCTTCAACAGCTTTACGGAAGGAACGGAAGAAAACAGAAGTGAGAACCGCAAGGACGGACGTCCCCGGTTTGTTAAAGTGGATTATGGCACCAGGCCTCAGTACACCAGGGTTGACCGTCAGTCCAGAAAGACGGATGAAGCCCAGGAGGGTTACAGTCAGGAGAGGCCTCGTCGTCAGTATTACAGCAACCAGTACGGTCAGGACAGGCCGTATTATAACCAGAACCGTCAGGGCGGCTATCAGAACCGTGGCGGACAGGGTGGCTACGGTCGCAGCAACTATGGCCAGGAGAGACCCCGGTACGGTTACAGCCAGAACCGTCAGAACGATGGCGGACAGGAGCAGCAGCCCCGTTTCTACAGGGAGCGTGTACAGGGTCAGGATGGTGAGCAGCAGGGTGGCTACCAGCGCCAGTACCGTCCCCGTCAGGAGGGCGGCTACCAGCGTCAGGGCGGTTATCAGCGTCCTTACGGTTACCAGCAGGGCGGCGGTTACCGCAAGCCTGCACAGAAGCGTCAGGACAGCCGCAAGCGCATAGAGTATCATGATGTGGTACATGATCCTGAGGAGGAGATACGTCTGAACAAGTATCTGGCCAATGCCGGTGTATGCTCGCGCCGTGAGGCCGATGACTTCATCCAGGCTGGTGTGGTGAAGGTGAACGGCCAGACCGTCACTGAACTCGGCACCAAGGTGCACCGCGGTGACAATGTGCTGTTCCATGACCAGATTGTGAACATAGAGCGCAAGATATACATCCTGCTCAACAAACCCAAGGATTGTGTCACCACAGTAGATGATCCCCAGGAACGCAAGACCGTAATGGACTACATCAAGGGCGCATGCAAGGAGCGTGTCTATCCTGTAGGCCGTCTGGACCGCAACACTACCGGTGTGCTCCTGCTTACCAATGACGGTGAGATGGCGACACGCCTTACCCATCCCAAGTTCCTCAAGAAGAAGATTTACCATGTCCGTCTGGACCGCACCGTATCATCGGAGGATATGCAGGCTCTGCTTAACGGCGTGAAGATAGGTGAGGAAGAGGGCGATGTGGTACGTGCCGATGAGGTGAGCTACGTGAACGATGACAAGACCCAGGTGGGCATAGAGATTCACTCCGGCCGCAACCGTGTGGTCCGTCGTATGTTCGACTCCTTAGGCTATCGCGTGACCAAGCTTGACCGTGTCCAGTTTGCCGGCCTCACCAAGAAGCGTCTGCGTCGCGGTGACTGGCGTTTCCTGACCGAGAAGGAGGTCAACATGCTCCGTATGGGTGCATACGAATAATCTGACAAGGAATTTTCAATACAATACACAATGGATGTCAAGAGAACAAGGATTGCCGATCTTCTGAAACGTACAGACTACGGTCAGGAGGTGCTCGTCAAGGGGTGGGTCAGGACTAAGCGCGGAAGCAAGACCGTGAGTTTCATAGCCCTCAATGACGGCTCGACAATCAGGAATGTCCAGATTGTGGCTGATCTCGATAAGTTCAGTGACGAGCTGATGAAGCAGATTACCACCGGTGCCTGCCTCAGTGTGAAGGGTACGATGGTTGAGAGCATCGGCTCCGGTCAGGCTGTAGAGGTGCAGGCTACCGATATCGAGGTGCTCGGTCTCTGCGGTGACGACTATCCCATGCAGAAGAAGGGCCAGTCATTCGAGTATATGCGCCAGCACGCACACATGCGTCTGCGTACAAATACGTTCGGTGCCGTAATGCGTATCCGCCACAACATGGCGATGGCCATTCATACCTACTTCCATGAGCATGGATTCTACTATTTCCATACACCGCTCATCACTGCCAGTGACTGCGAGGGAGCAGGTAACATGTTCCAGGTAACCACCAAGAACCTCTATGACCTGAAGAAAGACGACCAAGGCAAGATCATTTATGATGACGATTTCTTCGGGCAGCAGACTTCCTTGACCGTAAGCGGTCAGCTTGAGGGTGAGTTGGGAGCAACGGCACTGGGGGCCATTTACACCTTCGGACCTACCTTCCGTGCCGAGAACTCCAACACACCGCGTCATCTGGCTGAGTTCTGGATGATTGAACCCGAGGTGGCTTTCCTGGATCAGGAGGAACTGATGGACCTTGAAGAGGATTTCATCAAATACTGCGTGCGCTGGGCGCTTGACAACTGCAAGGATGACCTTGATTTCCTCAATCAGATGATTGACAAGACCCTCCTTGAAAGGCTTGAAAGCGTGCTGAAGGAGAATTTTGTAAGACTCACCTATACTGAAGGCATCAACATCCTTCAGGAAGCGATCAGGAACGGCCACAAGTTCGAGTTCCCGTGCAACTGGGGCGATGACCTGGCCAGTGAGCATGAGCGCTATCTGGTCGAGGAGTACTTCCGCAAGCCTGTAATCATGACAGACTATCCCACAGCCATCAAGTCATTCTACATGAAGCAGAATGAGGCTACAGCCGGTGGCGGATCAATCGGTTATAAGGGAGTTGAGGCTCCCGCATCGACCATGCAGGGTACCGATGTGCTCTTCCCGCAGATTGGAGAGATAATAGGCGGTTCAGTGCGTGAAGCTGACTACGACAGGCTCATGGCCGAAATCAACCGCCGTCAGATGGATATGACCCATCTCTGGTGGTATCTTGATACACGTCGCTGGGGCAGCTGCCCGCACGCCGGATTCGGCCTTGGTTTCGAGCGTCTGATCCTGTTCATTACAGGAATGCAGAACATTCGCGACGTCATTCCCTTCCCGCGTACTCCGCGTTCTGCAGAGTTCTAAGGACGCAATAGGGACGGTTCCTTCCGTGGACATTTGAAACAAACGTCCACGGAAGGAACCGTCCCTATTGCGTCAGTTTGAAGTAGAGTCTGAGGAACCAGACCAGAATGGTGACCATTGCCCATCGGAACAGCAGCATCCAATACCATAGACCGCCCATGGCAGCAAACAGCATCAGGTCTTCCAGGTTACTGTGCGATATGCCTATGTGGGTGTTGAGCATCAGTATGCTGCGGTCTGAAATCTTGCCGCGTTCCATCTCGTCCATAATGGCGGCTGAACCGTACAGAAGGCCTATTACGTTGGCTACGATCCAAAGGAATGTGGTTTCCTTGGGCAATCCGAACAGAGTGAGCAGAGGACTGAACAGACGCGAAATCCTGTTCATGATTCCATATTCGTAGAAAGCCCGTTGGATTATGTTCAGAATGAATATCAGTATGGTCATCCATACGGTAAGCCTGGCAAGTCCCTTGAGCCATATAAAGAACATCGGCCGGAATTCCCCTTGAATATTGAATAGCGGGACCTGGGAGAGGTTGACAGCTTCGGTTTCAAAGACAGGGCGGCCGGGCAGTATCAGGTTCATCAGTATTCCTAACGAGAGCGAGGCAAACGTACGGATAAATACAGTATATGCAGCCGGGGTGCCGGTCTTTTTCTGGATGGCAGTCTCGGCCACCATGGCGTGTGCCGCCAGGTTCATCGTCCCCAGGATGGTTATCTGACGTACAGTCAGGTCAAGAGTGGATATTACGGCAATACCTGAGTAAATATTAATGAAATAAGCGCTCACGTATGCCAGTGCTGCATCACCCGGCAGTCCGAAAATATGGAACACAGGACTCACTGCAGCGGCAATCCACATCAGAATACCGGTGTATTTGAGCAGGAACATTACAAAAGATACAATGGCGGTAATCTTGAATATCCACCATATTGTCTTGAAAGCTCTTGGTACTGCCTGCTTTACAACCCTTTTGAACCGTTCCATACTCGAGATTCTAAACGGCCGCAAAGATACTCATTGTTTTTTATTTCCTTATTGCAATATATCCGTTCTCATCAATCATATCGGCTCCTTTATCGGTAAACAGGAAACGAATTTGCTGTTTGTGAAAACAGTTTGACGCATAATCCGTTTTTTAGAGTCCACCCTTATGGCATTTTATGTAAGTTTGCAGACATGCCTGAATAACAAGGATTATGAAAAGGATCATATTTCTTTGCTGTCTTATTGCGGTGATGGCTTCTCTGGCCGAAGCGCAGACCGATAATGCCTGCTGGATGGCCGGATTGCCCGATACTGTTAAGGTTTGCAGGGTATCCATTCCCGGGACGCATGATTCAGGTACGGCGGGCGTGCGTTTCCCGATGCGCCACTATGCCCGTACCCAGATGATGGATCTGTCTGAGCAGTGGGATGCAGGAATCCGCTTTTTTGACCTTAGACCTAAACTTGAGGACGGCACACTGAGGATTTATCACGGTCCGGCAGACTGCCATCTTGATTTTGAGGAGGCGATGAAGACCATTATCAGCAAACTTGAGCAACATCCCACCGAGTTTTGTGTTGTCA
>JAGAEZ010000074.1 GCA_017612875.1 Bacteroidaceae bacterium
GGCAAACTGACACCATATCTCTCAACATTTAATATTCAGATTTTCACAATTATCTTAAAAAATGTTTGGATTTGTTCCGTGAAGATGATTATGGTCTGTTCTGGTCTCTGATTTCACCGGTTTTCTCTGAAATTACGTTTGATTTTTTATCTCAGCGGGTGTAAAAGCGGCAGATTTTATGTAAGTTTGTACTGTCATTCTGGTGACAGGCGGCTATGCGGGTCAGCCGGCTGTCTTCGGAAACGGAAAGTGACCTGCCAAAATCAAGCGATATGTTGCACAGTTTTACGAAAAATTACGACGATTTGTCAACGGAAGCCGGTTTTCAGTACGAATTCCACTGCGATTGCTGCGGAAACGGTTTCAGATCCACTTTCAAGGAATCGACTACCTATAACAGCAAGAAGCGCACGGAAGGCTTCGGCCGCGGCGCGAGCATCCTCGGCAACCTGTTCGGCGGCAAGCTCGGCAGCCTGGGCAACGCCATAGAGTCCGGTGCGAACGCTCTGCGCGACCGTCTGGAAGACAGAAGTCCGCAATGGCGCAAGGAGCAGGAGAAATCCTTCGACGATGCGCAGGCGGAAGTAAAGCCCATGTTCACGAAATGTCCCTCCTGTAACAACTGGGTGTGTGCCGACTGCTGGAACGAAGAGGAAGGTCTCTGCATCAGCTGCGCCCCGCGCGAAAGCAGCTACGTGGCTAAGGCCCGCAATGAGGCTATGCGCCGCAACATCGACGATGAGGCGCAGACCGCTACCGTGTGGCACGGCAAACTGGAGGAACGCACGACCCTCTGTCCGCACTGCGGCAAACCCGCCGGTCAAGGCAAATTCTGCAACAACTGCGGTAAGCCGCTGAGTCTGCTGAAATGTCCCAACTGCGGCGCAATGGTGCAGCAAGGCACGAAATTCTGCAGCGAATGCGGTGCTCCTGTGGGCGGCAAGGCCATCTGTCCCAACTGCGGCAAAGAGAACGAACCCGGCACCAAGTTCTGCGGCGAATGCGGCACTAAACTCTGACCACTCATGAGTTCAGGGACCTACAACTGCCGGGTCAACGCCGATACGTTGTCCGGCGAAGCCGTGTGCGCCATCGGAAAGGAAGAACTGCAATTCCGCGCCGGAAACCGCACGTTTACTGTCAACTATGCCGATGTCAAGGATTTGCGGCTGCTGAACTACCACCTGTTCATAGAGACTTCGGGCGGTAAGGTGGAGGTTTCGCAACTGGGACTGCAAACCGAAGACTTTTTCGAAAAGCTGTGGGAAGCCTACAACGCCCGCTGTCTGGATGCACTCTTTGTGGAAGACGAGCCCATTTTCACACGCGAGGGCGACTACGCTTACACGGAGCAGGGCGAGGAGCGTCACGGTATCGCGAAAATCTCGTTACACAGCGACTGTCTCTGCTTGCTTCCGCATAACAACGGCGCACGGCGTATCCCCCTCTGTTTCACGCAAGAGCCTGAGGCAGAGCCGTTCAAAATATCCCTCAGACTGGACACCGGGGAGCAGTACCGGATCAGCCGCATCGGACGGGACACAGAGGCTGTGTTCGGGAAAATGTGCGCGGCACGTACGAAAGTCATCAGGAAATGGAAGGCTGCGCATGACGAGCTGTCCGCGCAACTCTCTGAACGTCTGGGCGAAAGAGCCGACGAATACAGGCAGATGGAAGCTGTAGGGTGCCGGATGGTCTGTGGACTCTATTCATTGGACGACACCGGATTCTGGTTCGCAGGAATCAAGGAGGGCAAAGCCGCCGTAGAGCTCGTGACAAAAGAACAGACAGCCACTTACCTCTACACCTTCAACACTTCGGACACCGGATTCGAACACGCTTTGCGCCACGCTATGGAGAGCGCAGGTATGCACCGTGAGGTAATCTTCACCGACATCGCCGACAAACCGCTCTACCGGATGACCGTGGAACGCAGCAGAGCCCTGCGGTTCCTCCGCGCACACAACGCCGGACGGATAATCCACAGCGGAGGCTGGTCCGAACGGTTGCGGGAGTTCATTTCGGATGCCGGAAACCAGTAATTTGTGATTGATTGATGGCAAATTGCTATTCGAGACGGATGCGGGAGATGACCGGATAGTGGTCACTGTCCTTCTGGTTGCGATCTACTCGGGAATGGACAGGAGTCATGTTCCGGCTGCACAGGATATGGTCAATACGATAGTAGAGCCCGTGCTCGTGGAAGGTGATTCCGGGGCCGTTGCCGGACTTGGAGTAGGTATCAGTCATGAAACGGCTGAACACGCGGTGCGAATATGAGAGCTGGGTGTCATTGAAATCGCCGCACACCACCACGTGCCGCACGCTTTCGTTCCGGGCACGATCAGCTATCAGACGGGCCTGTCCCGCTCTCTGCGACGTGGAGGCCAGGAGCTTTTTCACCACCTGCTTGGAGGCCTTGTAATGTGAGCTGTCCCGCGGGTTCCCCATGAACTTATGGTACTCCTCTATCTCATTCTCAGCCAATTTGTTGGATTGCAGGTGACAGTTATATATAGCCAGGGTGTCGCCGCCGGGAAGCAGCACCCTGAGATAGAGGCATGAGTTGCCGCTGTCATCGAAATTTATACGCTCGCTATGCACTATGGGGTACTTGGACATGCACGCCTCCCCGGTGGGTCTGCCTACCGACACCATGTATGGATAGAGGCCGGTGAGTGTCTTGTCCTGCTTGGCCTTGTTCATGACCGATGCAGAGGTCTCCTGCATGAGGAGAATGTCCGCACCGAGGCCGACAGCATATTGCAGCACGGGATTGTCCTTACTGGTGTCCTTGTTGTCATCGATGCCGAACCCCTCGGTGTTGTATGTGACAATCGTCAGGTCATCATCGGCCACATTCCGCTCCGCAAAGGGATGGACGGGCCAGTAGTTGAGCGTGGGGACAAGGCAGATGAGTATGGTGATGAGAGGGAGCAAAGCCCCCTTGCGCCAGAACACCGTCCAGAAGAGCAGGAAAAGGAAGTTGGCCACGAACAAGATGGGGAACGCGAGTCCGGAAAGAGAGGCGAAAGGCCATCGGCCCACAGGAGCCGCGAGCGAGCCGTAGCAGCTGAACACCAGGAGCAGCGAAATGAGCCAATTCACCGCCCAAATGGGGTAGATCAACAGTTTCCTGACCAACGTCATAGTTAGAATCCTACTTTTTCTCCAATCGCTTTCTGGTGAAAAACCTGTTGACCCAGACAAAGAAGGCCGTGACGGGCTTAGTTATGTCGGTACCCTTGCCGAGGAGGCGGTTGAACAGGTAGCCCGAGGCTGCAGCTGCGGCGTGAGCCAGGTCATTGGCCGGGTTGGTCCGCGGGAAGAGTGCTATGTCAATAAGCGCCAGCGCTATCACGATGTACTTGATCTTGACAGGGCCGATGACAGGTATCGTCTCCTGGTGGTCAGGTGCCCTGAAGGCCACCGCCACGGCCAGGGCAAGTATGCAAGCCGATGCCATGGGCATGGTCTCGGCCCACGCCTTGAGCTGGAAGACAGGGATGAGCATGCAGCAGGAATAGCCTATCATACCGGCGAATCCGCCGATGATATAGAGTCCCCTCAGATGGGAGTTGGTGAAATACCGCTGGAATATGCCTCCCATCCAGTACAGGACGAGCATGTTGAATATGAAGTGCCATAATCCCCAGCTGGTGAAAAGCGCGGTTATGGGGGTCCAGGGCCTGAATGCGAGAGCTAGAGTGCTCCACGGGAACTGGAAGAGCATGGCGGCATAGCCGGCGTCACCCACGCCAATCAGGGTTAGCGTTATGTCCGTGAGCAGGATCAGCACGAACATTCCACAGTTCACTATGAGCAGGCGGCGGAGAACGTCGCCGTTCATGTATTTGCTTTTAATCTCGTCAAAGATGGACATTACCAGGTGAAATTTATGTGATTGTCTCTTTTCTTTTTCTCTTTATGCCTCCAGCAGAGGATGATAAGCAGTCCGGCCAGCATACCTCCGAGATGGGCGAAATGGGCCACGTTGTCCGCGGCGCTGCCCCTGATGCCGAGTCCCAGCTCAAGAACCACATAGCCTATGACAAGCCATTTGGCCTTGATGGGGAAGGGGAACGGGATGATGAATAACGGGTTGTTCGGGTAAGTCATGCCGTAGCCGAGCAGTATCCCATATACGGCTCCCGATGCACCCACGGTGAGTATGCTGTTCAGATACTGTGACATGGGAATCACGCTCCCGCCTATATCGACCGATGTAAATTTAGAGAAAACCATCTCATAATGCACAAACTGGCAGAGCTCCTGGCACAGACCTGCACCGAGTCCGCAGAGCAGGTAGAAAAGCAGGAACCGCTTGGAACCCCACTCCGCCTCCATGATTCGGCCGAACATCCACACGGCGAACATGTTGAAGAAAATGTGCTGGAATCCCTCATGTAGGAACATGTAGGTTATGAGCTGCCATATCCTGAATGCCGGGGCAAGAAAGAAATGCAGGCCCAGATAGTAGTTCACATCGATATTGTATTTTTCCATCGCCATCGTACCCATCCAGCAAAGTACATTGATGATGAGCAGATTCTTGGTTACGGGCGGTAATTTGTTCATAATATGCGCGACTATGTTAGGATAGTTAGGATAGGAACTGCAAAATTAGCCTTTTTTCAGTAACTTTGCCCACTCAAATGCAATATATGAACATAGAATCGCTTATAGCAGGCATGACCGCACAGGCTGTAAAGGCGCTGTACGGACTGGACACCGAACCTTCGCAGGTGCAGGTACAGAAAACCAGGAAGGAGTTCGAGGGACATCTCACCGTTGTCGTGTTCCCCTATCTGAAGAGTTCACGCAAGGGGCCGGA
>JAGAEZ010000003.1 GCA_017612875.1 Bacteroidaceae bacterium
AACTTGGGCCAGTCACCCGCATGGGCGCGATATATTTCGGTAAGCATGGCAGCACCTGTATGCTCATGTCCAAGCACACGTCCGCATACTGTAACTGTCCTGTCAGTAATGACGGTATATTTCAGATTCCTGTTCTTTTCCATATCCGTCATCTCCTGTAATAAGCGTAACTGAGGGCGGCATTGCATCCGCCGAAACCTGACAGCAGTTTGATGAACCTGTTTCCGTGTGCAGGCCTG
The DNA here is from genome assembly GCA_017612875.1 of Bacteroidaceae bacterium. Classification (GTDB taxonomy): domain Bacteria; phylum Bacteroidota; class Bacteroidia; order Bacteroidales; family Bacteroidaceae; genus Colenecus. The sequence goes on from JAGAEZ010000003.1 coordinate 240, forward strand.
TTTTCAGGGCTTACATTCACCGGATAGGTCACTCCCTGCTCCGCAAAACCCCGTGTGGCCAGTACCGTTCCGTCCTCTACAGCGTACATGGAGAGAATGCTCTCCATTATTCCGGCCGCACCCATTGTATGTCCGTAACAGCCTTTCAATCCCGTTACAGGTACGTCAATCAGTCCGGCGCGGTAAAGGGCTATGGATTCCATCTCATCATTGTAGGCGGTGGCCGTGCCATGCACGTTCACGAAAGCCAGCCCCTCCCTGCCGCATTTGCGCAAGACCTCCATAAGAGCCAGATAGCTCCCCTCGCCCGTGCGTGAAGGCCCTGAAATATGGTTTGCGTCATTCCGTATGGCTCCGCCCTCAAGCACCCATCCGCCGGCAGGTCCGTCAGTGGCCTTGAGCACCACTGTTGCGGCACACTCACCCAGGTTGAGCCCTGTGCGGTCCTTGTCAAACGGACGGCATGGAGTATCTGTAAGCGCCTTGAATGAGAGGAATCCCGATATTATGAACGGTGACTGCTCATCGGCACCTGTTACAACGGCATAGTCATATCGGCCGCTCTGCAGGGCACGCATGGCCTCTATCTGAGCGCATACGCCCGATATGCACGCATTGCAAACCACTACCGGTGCGTTAGGATTGCCGAAATAGTGTGAAACTATGCTTGCCGACTTGCCAAGCAGGACCCTCTCCTGCGGGAATCCCTTTACGTCCCTGTCCAGCAGCGACACATTTCCCTTTGTAGTTGAGATGATGAACAGCACCCTGTCCGATGACGGGTCTATGCCCGACTTCCTTACAGCCTGTATGCTACTGGACAGCAGCATCTTTTCAAAGAATGTGTATTGGCCTTCAGGTATGCCAAGTTCTGAACAGAGACTCTCCATGAATGCGCGGTCTATGCGTGACAGCATGAACGGGGAACGGACACGGCCCATCTCCTCATAACGTGCCAGTCCGCTGCGTCCGGCCTTGACATTGACGAAATTCTCCATCGATGTCCTGCCGAGCGGCGAAACCACATTGTCCGCTATGCACTCTATCACTCCTGCCATCTCTTTTTCCACTCCTCGTAGAACTCCGGGTTGGCCCATACCAACTGGTAGTTGCGGTCCATGAATACCTGGACGGAATGGCCTTCGGCCAGCAACTCTCCGTCTGCAGAGTCCCTTATCTCATAATCAAACACTATCTTGGCCGAATCGGTAGGACGATACATGATCGTGATCTCCGGTTTTGTGCCGTATGTTATAGGCTTCTTGTACTTGAACGACAGTTCCACAAGAGGCGCGTAGTATCCGTTGTCAAATATGTCATAGTACCCCAGCCCGTACTTGCGGCCGAAAGCCTCGCGGGCATCCTCAAAATAGAGGGGATACGAACCGTGCCAGACTATGTTCATGGAGTCAACCTCACTGAACCTTACGCGGAACGGTATTGTCTCTTTAAGTTCTTTCATAGCATCATATTAATTTGCCGCGTCAGAACCCAAGGCAATCTTGAGGTCTGTCTGCGCTATCAGTTCATCACCGCATCTGACCACAGCGTGTACAAGCGTTATGTTGAACACCTCCTGCAGCACTTCTATTGCAGTCTCAACTGTCTCTCCTGTGACTGGATTCCTATACACCTGCATGTTGGTTATGGCACCTATGAACCCCAGCTTAACCGGCTCTCCCGATGCTATGCTCAGATACCCCAGGCGTGCGGCGCAGGTCTGCGCGATGTTCTCGCATATACCTGCGGTTGACAGACGGCCTCCGTCGTTGAAGATATTGTCCTCCCTGACTTCAAGCTGCGTTCTTGTCACTGTCAAGTCACAATAGAGCAGGCGGTCAACCATCACGAACGGCCTGCGCTGCGGCAGGAGCTCCAGTATGTCATACCGGCTGAAATCATCCATATCAGGCACTCCAGAAATCATAATAGTTGAACCATTGCGTAGGATAGAGCCGGACCATACATTCCAGCTCCGCAGCGAACTTCTGCGCCATATCCTGCATCGAAGCCCTTGGCGGCAGTCCGGGTGCAGCCAGTATCTTGCGGACATAGACCTTATAGATTCCGCCTTTGTCACGCATGCAGAATACAGCCACTATGGGTACGTCCTTCTGCACGGCAAGCGCAAACGGCCCCATGGGGAATCTGGCATCGGCCTCCATGTACTGACAGCACAATGACTTGGGCGAGCCGAGCATCCGGTCACCCGTCATGCTCACTATCTCGCCGCGGTCCAAGGCCGCATTCATCTGGAAAATATGCTCCATGCTGCCGTTCACCTCTATAAGCCCTATATTGTGCATGCTCAGTATCTTGCGTCTGAAATCCATCATCACCTCCGATTCGCCGCCGTAGAACAGTCCGTTTATCCTCTTCCCGGTCGATGTCAGGCTGTAGCCCACCATCTCATAGTTACCTATGTGCGAGCTCAGCTGGACAAATCCGCCCGGTTGGTTGAGCATGGCAAGGAACATGTCATTGCCGTCAAACTCAAAGCGGAACCTCTTGCCTGCGTATGCGGCGTAACGATCGACTATCACCTGACCGAAACGGAAATGGTTGGCATAGACCTTAAGGAAAGACTTGAAGGGTCCGAAACCGAACCTGTAGCGGAAGAACCTGTATATCGCCTTATACCCTTTGTGGTTGAATATCATGTAGAACGGGACAATCAGAGCCATTACTATATAGATTGCCCTGCGGTCAAGTACTCTCATGACTGCCACAAGTGACCGTATCATCCACGGCAGACCGTCAGTACGGCCCTTCCACTCCACAGGTTTCTCCCCTTGCCTTGCCAAATCAGCCTATCTTCTTTTCCAGATAATCGCAGAACTTGCTGAAGGTATCTACCCCGGCCATCTCCTCACTCTTGATCTTGACGCCGAAAGTCTTCTCGACTATAACCACAATATCTATGAAATCAAGGCTGTCTATACCCATGTCTTTCATAAGATGTGCATCGGGTTTGATCTTCTCCTCGTCAATCTCCAGATCCTCAATCATGAACTTACGGACCTTGGCTTCAATCTCGCTTCTTTCCATTTTTCTATATTATTAACTTGTTTGATAATCGGTTTCAAGTTTGCATACCATTATGCTGTGGCCTTGCCCCAGATTGTCATATATACGTTCCACCTTCATGCCCGCCTGCTCCACCAGGCGCTCCATGCACTCCGAATGGTACATCTTGCTGTTTCCGTTGGCAATGGCAGTAAAGTAAAGACTTGTCATAGTGAGACATAGCGCGCCAGGTTCAAACCGCTGACGGTCCCAGAACGTCTCCATTATGTAAAGGCGCGTCTTCTCGTCCATAGCGGCTGCGGCACGTGTGAGTATGCTCAGAATCTCATCCTCGGCAAAGCAGTCCAGGAACTGGCTCATCCAGATGGCGTCAAAATGACGGCCCTCGGGGAACTTCGAGCTGCGGTCCAGCAGATTTATTCCGTATCCCTCTATGCGGTCCGCCCCTTTCTTTCCTGCTGTCTGGGCACGCATCATCTCAAGCTGCTGCGGCAGGTCCATTATGGTGACACGGACCTTGTCATTGTAATCCACGCAACGCAGTGCCCAGCGGCCGGTGTTTCCGCCCACATCAACCAGTGATTCGGTCTGACCGCTGTCAAAAACTATCCTGAGAGCCTCGTCAAAGGAGAGGTCGGAATAGAAAAGGTCAAATCCGAACCAGCTTTTCTCCACCGGAGGCGGCAGCTGTGACAGGCCCTCATAGACCGTAGGCCAGTTGCCGAAGTGTTCCAGACCTGCGGGACGGCCCTCCAAAAGCGACTCCTCAAGCTTGAACCAGCCCTCATAATTAACATCATGGTTAAAGTCCATATTGGCACGGGTGGCGGGGTCGGTAAGCAGGAACCAGCCGGTCTTGGAGAGGCTGAAACGGTCTGTCTCAGGGTCTAACAGCACAGTACCTATGGAAAGGGAACCTTCAGTAAGTACCTTGACCGCATAGAGTGACAGGTCGGTCTTATCAGCAATCTCCTGCTGTGTAAGACCATCTACATTGTCACGCAAAAGGTCCAGTATGCCGAACTTGACCATCAGGCGCGATGTCTGGAAAACAATAGGGCCCCATGCGATGAACTCCGCCAGACGCTGTGCGTCACGGGCGCTCAGGTGCTCCTTGGTGTATGCCTCCTTCAAGGCTGGTGACAGATTCATATCTTTCTTATTACAAGTGCGCTGTTGGTTCCTCCAAAACCAAAGCTGTTCGACAGTATGGTCCTCAGTTCAGTCTGTTTTGTCTCAGCTGCAATATTCAGCCTGGCCGACTGTTCATCAGGGTTCTCAAAGTTTATGTTGGGAGCCACAAAACCGTTATTGAGCATGATAGTGGAATAGACAATCTCGCTTGCGCCGGCCATCCAGCATTCATGTCCTGTCATGGACTTGGTGGAACTGATCAATGCCTTGCGCCCTTCAAACAGGCGTGCCAGAGCCACAGCCTCATACATATCGCCCTGAGGCGTGGATGTGGCGTGTGCGTTTATGTAATCTATATCGTCAGGCTGCAGTCCCGCGCGGTCAAGCGCACGGGTCATAGCCAGATATGATGCATCGGAATTGGGTTGCGATATGCCTCCTGTGCCGTTCGATGAGAATCCGTAGCCAAGCAATTCAGCCAGGATATGGGCTCCGCGCTTTACGGCATGGTCATAATCCTCAAGCACTACGGCAGCCGCACCACCGCTCGGAACAAGCCCGTCACGGTCACGGTCAAACGGACGTGATGCCTTTGTCGGCTCGTCATGCCGGATCGAAAAAGCCGAAAGAGCGTCGAACGATGCCATTGACATGTGGTTGGTCTCCTGCGCACCGCCGCAAAGGACCATATCCTGCAGGCCCTGCTGAATCATCATGAAGCCCAAGCCAATGGCGTGTGAGCCGCTTGCACATGCAGCACTCACGGTAAAGTTTATGCCACGCAGATGGAATATGGTGCTCATGTTCATGTTCACCGTCGAGTTCATGGACTGGAAGATCAGGCCTGAACCGCACATTGCGGAATCCCGGTACTCGCTCATGATCCGCGCGGTCTCAATGACCGGCTCGGCACTGGAGTCATTACCGAATATTACGCCCACCTCATTGGCCAGCAGATAGTCATCATCAATGCCCGCGTTGCGGAAGGCCTGGGCCGAAGCCATGTACGCATACTCAGCCTCCTCACTCATCCCGGCACGTGTACGGCGGTCCAGCACACCCTTGAGCACAGGTTTAGGTACAATACCGGTCAGCATCGACCTGTAACCGTATTCCTTACGGACCGGTTCAACTCCAATCCCTGACTTTCCTGAGAACAGGGAATCACGGACCTGCTCCACATCCTGTCCAAGGCAGCTCCAGATTCCAATCCCGGTAATTACGACTCTACCCATAAAAGATCATGAAACCGTTTTTACCACTCTATACCCAATCTGATGCCTACACACGACAGATTGATCCTTGACGTATTGACAATCTCAGTCTGGGTCGTGTAATCCCATTTGTATTCGGTCTGGTCGAACGGGGCATAATACGATGCGCAAGCCTGGATGGAGAATGCGAAATCCTTTTCCGATGCAAACCTCAGGCCAAAGCTCAAGTCACCGTAAGGCTTGGCACCCTCGTTGAAGAACGAGCCCATACGCATCTGGATGGTCGGAGAAATCCTCTTTACGGAGTTGAAAATATATTTAGCCGACGCGAACACAGGCACAAAACCGTCATCGGGAGCCACGTGAACGCCAAAACCCAGACCGACAAACATGTTGGGAGTGTAATAGAAGCCATGTGTGGTGGAGATATCCATTGCAGTACCCCCGTCCTCGAGATAGAACAGGTTGGAATACTCGATATGTCCCTGATAACCGCTCGGGACACGGACGGCACCTTTGTCTGTGATTACAACGGTTTGTGCATTTGCCGAAACGACAAGAGCGGCAAACAATGACAGGAAGAAAATCTTTTTCATATCAATAATATTTTAAAAAACAATCATGTATAGAGTCCGCCGTTTACTGATATCACCTCACCGGTGATGTACGACGCCTCTTCCGACACCAGGAATGCGACAGCGGCGGCCACCTCTTCAGGGTGTCCGAAACGTCCCACAGGAATCATCTTCTTGAGCTCGTCCTCAGGAAGTCCCTTAGTCATATCAGTGGTTATGAATCCCGGAGCTACGGCATTGACGGTGATCTTGCGGGAAGCCACCTCCTGGGCCAATGCCTTGGTCGCACCTATCAGCGCAGCCTTGGAGGCCGAATAATTGGTCTGACCGGGAAGGCCCTTTATTCCGGAGAGTGATGCCAGGTTCACTATCCTGCCCCACCGCCTGGTCATCATATTCTTGAGCAGGCGGCGCGTCAGATAGAAGAAACTGTTCAGATTGGTGTTAAGGACACTGTTCCAGTCATCATCCTGCATGAAGACCATCAGGTTGTCGCGACGTATTCCGGCATTGTTCACAAGCACAGCAATGTAATCATCCTTGTGTGCATCCTGCCATCTGTCAACAGCGACCTCCACCTCCTCCTTTACAGAAACGTCAAAGGGCAGAAGCTCAGCCTGACCGCCAGCCTCCTCAATGAGCCTTTTTGTCTCTGCGGCAGCGTCGGAATTCGATTTGAAGTTTATCAGGACAGGATATCCCTGTTCTGCCAACCTTATGCATACGGCACGCCCCAAACCCCTTGAGCCACCGGTAACCAATGCGTATTTCATTCTTTCTGTGTCAGATAAAAAATCTACAGGTACTAACCCTATATTAAGGTGCAAAATAACTCAAAAATGCCGACACGGCCAAATATTACGGCAATTAACGCAACATGGTACAAAAAGGAAAAAGACGCTGGAATAAGTTTAGAATCTGTTTTGATTTGTTTCCATGATTTTCTTACAGCCTCTTTTCCCCTCTGGTTCCACCGCTTTTGAATTTCATTCGACCTTTTCTCGCCACGACAGAGTGAGTAAACTCCCTCTGTTCGTCTGGCTTATCGAAAACGTTCGGTCATAATGGACCTCCATTACTCCCTCAAACCGGCGAAACCAGATGAAAAAAATAAACCATAATAAAATTCACGGAACAAATCAAAACAGATTCTTAGAGAAAATGACTAAATTTGCAGCCGGTTTAAAAATCGGCCGAAATAGCTCAGTTGGTAGAGCAACGCTTTCGTAATGCGTGGGTCGGGGGTTCGAGTCCCCCTCTCGGCTCAACAGTAATGGCGTCCGAATGGGCGCCATTACTGTTGAACCGAGAGGGGGACTGGTGTCCCACCGTTTTTTAGTTTCCTGACGGAAACGGGGCGGCCTCAGGCCGCTCTCGCTCGTTCCTCTCTCGCCATAACTGCCTGTTGGAACCATATACAGATAATGGCGTCCGAATGGGCGCCATTACTGTTGAACCGAGAGGGGGACTGGTGTCCCGAACCTCTTTTGAAAATCAGAAGATATAGCCTACTGAGATGGTAAAGACATTCTTTTTCCACTCATAATTGTCCACA
>JAGAEZ010000075.1 GCA_017612875.1 Bacteroidaceae bacterium
AGCCCACTCCCTGAAGTCCTCCCTCACCTTCGGGTGAACGACCGACTCTACCTCCCTTGCATGTGCCTTGTTCCCGAATATGTAGCGGGCCATCATACCGCGGTCCAGGACTCCATCGGGATAGAGGTCCGGCCCTACGATCGCAGTCAGCGCACGGATGGTCTCCGCATCGGTTGACATGATTCGCCTGGCGTTCGAGTCAGAGTCATATACAGGAATGCCGCGCAGGGAGAGCAGTGCCGCCACGTAGCTCTTCCCGCTGCCTATACCGCCTGTCAGCCCGACCTTCACCATAGCTCCTTACATCCAGAATATGCTGTCATTACGGTTTTCCTCCATCAGGAACCCCACATCGGGAATCTGAAGCCTCACGTTGGTCACGTTTGCCGGCTGGGAATAGATATGGAGCTCCGCCCTGTCAACATCTCGTCCCTCAATATCGTTGTAGTCTATCACCACCCTGAAATCATCGGCGGTAACCTGTTCGAAATCGGCCATCTTGACCCAGAAAATCAAAGGAACCCTGGACGGGAACGCCCTCAGCGTCACCCCGTCGGGGAAATTGACGCCTGTAACCGGCACCTCGATGCTTTTCTCCGTAAACTGCTGTGATACTACTGTCATGTGGACCTCCGATGTTTCAAGGATGACATCAGTGAGCGGTCTGAGGGTGGTCTTCAGGTTGATCGTGTCAGTAGTGAGGCTCAGGTTGCCGACCGAGACATAGACAGCATCGTAAATCCCGGACTTGTCTATCGGGACGAGTGCCATGACACTGTCAGGCTCGAATATCACCCTTTCGAGCGAGTACTGGTCATGGCTGTCAAAGGAACCTCCGTATCTTACAGGAAGCACGACGGCCCTCTGGACCATATAGCGGAAAGTGATGGAGTCGGGTTCAATCTGCCTGATGGTCACGGAAGAGGGCAGAACGCCCGAGAGGGTGTCCTTCAGATTCTGTGTGTAATAGGAAGCCCTGCCCTGTCCCATGGAGAACTGTGTACAGTCCAGGCCGATGAGCCTCTTCCGGGATCCGGTCTTAACCCTCCAAAGGGCGGTCCCCTTGCCTCCGAACGATATCGTCACCTGACCGGGAGGCGGTGATGTGACGCGTATCTCCTGCGGAACGTTCTGCAGTTCCACGGTAAAAGGGATGCTTGCCTCGTAGGTGTCGCTCATGGCCCGTGACCACCAGAAGAAAAAGGCTATGACAAGGAACAGCAGAAAAACCGGGAAATCACCTCTGAAGAGTCTCAGCAGTGATTTCCTGTTTTTTTCATCTGTTCCGGCCGATGTCTCAGGAAAGGACCCGTCTCCCCTCATAACGACAGTATGTCAGGCCTTTTCATCCTTGGAAGGATCCTTTTTCCTTCTTCTTGAAGGCTTCTCGGGTTTGGCGGGCTGAGGAGTGGGTACCGGATTGACATAGCGCTTGTCAACCTTTATCGTAATGCCCTTGGCTACCTCCAATGTGACCGAGACGTCATCGATATCCTTTACCCTGCCGAATATGCCGGAACTTGTCACCACGTCCTGCTCCCTCTGAAGGGCATTGCGGAATTTGTCACCCTCCTTGTCCTGGCGGCGGGGCATGAACATCATCAGCATAAGGAACAGAAGTACTATTATCCATATTCCCATCATGCCGCCTCCAGCCGGTTTGCCGGCCTGTGTCTCCTGGATGTCACCAAGATTCACGTCCTGCTGCACAAATGTCACTACGTTCTCACTCTCAACCTCCTGCCAAGTCATTGCAGAGGGATTCAACAAAAGCATTTTACCCATAAGATTATACAGTTTTTGATTCAATTCACTTGTTAAGCCGCCCCTCGGAGGCAAGTTCCTTGGCTATGGTGTCCAGCATGCCGTTGACGAAACTTCCGCTGGCCGGGGTACTCAGATATTTGGCCAGGTCCACATACTCGTTTATGGTAACCTTGAGCGGTATCCCGGGAAAGCCGGTCAGCTCGGCGAGAGCCACCTGGATTATTATCACATCCAGCAGAGCCAGCCTTGAGGGGTCCCATCGGCGGCAATTGGCGGCCACCACCCTCTCGCGCTCATCATGTGCGGCAAGTCCCGCGTGCAGCAGCGCGACGGCGAACCCCCTGTCACCTTCGTCCTTGAATTCGGTCTGCAGCGGCTGTTCCGGCCCGCCCTCCTCCGTAAACGAGCGGAAGGTCTTCAAAACGAAGGAGTCAATCAGGTCCCTGTCGCCGTTCCAGTAGATGTTCTGCTCCTCAAGCAGTGCGTCCAGCTCCTCATTGTCCATGAAAAAAGACTTGTAGAGCTTCTTGCAAAGCTTCCTGTCGGACTCGTAGTCGAACCTCTCCTCCTGCCAGTACTCCTCAAGTATGTCGCTCTCCAGAAAGCGGTCGTATGTGCTCTTGAGGAAACCGGACTCCTGTATCCACGAAAGATCGGTCGAGCCGATGAATTCCGAAAGAAACACATTCGACTCTATCTGTCCTATGAACCTGTTTTCTGAAAAACGGACCTCCTTGCCGGGGATATGCTCCTCGTTCATGCGCCTTTTCCTGGCCACCGACCTGCGGGACAAGGCACACAATGCCACAGGAAGATACAAAAGCGTCTTATATAAGGAGTATGCACTGTCAAGACTCTGTGCAAGTTCACGTTCGGCCGATTCAGGCTTGCCGCATCCGTTCTGGTAATATGCGTATATCACCTGCACCACTTTCAGTCTGATGAGAACCCTGTTAACCATTTCTTGTCAAAAAACCGATGTAACGGTCTGCAAAATTACATCTTTTTTCGTCACCCCGGCAATATACGCTTTCTATTTCTTGCATATTCTGATTCAAATGACCATATTTGTGGTGAATTATAAAAACTGCAGCCATGGATGAGTTCAAAAGAAGGAATAATGAGGAGATGGAGAAGGATGTACTGTTCTCCCATGCGGTCAAAGCCGGCAAGCGCATATACTACATGGACGTGCGCAAGACCCGGAAAGACGAACTGTACCTTTCCATAACGGAAAGCAAGAAGGTCACCACCGGGGATGGCGAGTCTGCCCAGGTGAGTTTTGAAAAGCACAAGATTTTCCTGTACAGGGAGGACTTCAGCAACTTCATAGACGGACTGACCAGGACGATAAGGTTCATACACGAGGCCGAAAAAACCGTGTCCGGTCCGACTGCATCAGCCGATGCTGACGCTCCTGAACCGGAGGCTCCCCTTCCCGGCGAGCCCGCAGCGGAAGAACCGGAACCCGACGATTTCAAGATTGAATTCTGATCCGATCGGGGAGTGCAATTCCCGATTATCATTTAAGGCTTTAATTTTTTGCGATTCCGACCAAAAAGAACTACCTTTGCGGCGCTTTTACGTAAAACAGCTCTCAGGCTGTATTTGTGTGATGGTGAATTGAGTATTTACAATTTAGAGTAACACGTAACAAAATGAAATCAATCGATGTCAAGGGCACAGCCCGCAACGAGTTCGGAAAGAAAGGCGCCAAGGCGCTCAGAAAGCAGAACCTGATTCCCTGCAACCTGTACGGTGTGGAGAGGGACGAGAAAGGTCTGCCGGTAGCAAAGGCTTTCAGCGTGACCAACGAGGAGGTCCGCAACCTGGTCTATTCACCCGACATTTTCTCGGTCAACCTGACCATTGACGGCACTACCGTCCTGGCCGTGATGAGGGAGATTCAGTTCCACCCCGTCAAGGACAACATCCTGCATATAGATTTCTATCAGATCACTGAGGACAAGCCTATCGTGATGGAGGTTCCCGTCAAGCTGAACGGACTGGCTGCAGGCGTGAAGGCCGGTGGCAAGCTGGAGCAGATCATGCGCCGCGTCAAGGCCAAGGCTCTCTACACTGCCATCCCCGAGAAGATAGAGATTGACGTTACACCCCTTACAATCGGCAAGTCGTTCAAGGTTTGCGACCTCAAGGTTGACGGCATAGAGTTCACCAGCCCCAAGGAGGCTGTGATATGCACAGTCATGTCAACCCGTTCAGCTGCCGCCAATGCCGGCGCCGCCGAGGGTGAGGAGGCTGCAGAATAAGACTGTCGATGAAGTGTCTGATTGTGGGTTTGGGTAACCCGGGCGACGAATACCAAGATACCCGCCACAACATAGGTTACATGGTATTGGATGCCCTCGCCAAGGCATCCGATACTGTTTTTGAGGACAGGCGTTACGGTTTCGTGGCCAACATGCGCATCAAGAACCGTGAGCTTGTGCTCCTCAAGCCCACGACCTTCATGAACCTGAGCGGCAACGCTGTCCGCTACTGGATGAATAAGGAGAACATCCAGCCGGAGAACCTTCTCGTAGTGGCCGATGACCTGGCGCTGCCACTTGGAAAGATACGGTTGAAAGGACACGGGAGCAATGGCGGTCATAACGGTTTGGGCAACATCATCCAGGTGCTGTGCTCAGAGCAGTTCGCCCGCCTGCGTTTCGGCATAGGCAATGACTTTCCCATGGGAGCACAGATCAGGTTTGTGCTTGACCCGTTCTATGAGGATGAGCGCAGGATCCTGGACGAGCGTATCCCTGTAGCTGTAGAGGCCGTAAAGAACTTCTGCCTGGCAGGCATTGACGACACCATGTGCAGATTCAACAACAAATGACCTTTTTGCGGAAATGGCTGAAGCAAGGATTGACAAATGGCTCTGGTCAGTGCGTATCTTCAAGACCCGCACCGTTGCTGCCGAGGCGTGCAAGAAGGGGCGCATCCAGATAAACGGAGTCCAGTGCAAACCCTCCAAGACAGTAAAGGAGGGTGATACAGTCTCCGTGCGCAAAGCCCCTGTAACCTACACTTTCAAGGTTCTGCAGGCAATAGAAAACCGTGTAGGGGCCAAACTGGTTCCGCAGATGATGGAGAACATCACTCCGCAGGACCAGTATGACCTGTTGGAGATGAACCGGATAGGCGGTTTCGTGAAACGGGCCGCAGGCCTGGGCCGCCCCACAAAGAAGGACCGCCGCGACATGGAGGACTTCCTTTCCGACACCCCTTCCGGTCTCCCCGACGAATTCGACTTCGACGAATGACGAAAGTGATACTGA
>JAGAEZ010000076.1 GCA_017612875.1 Bacteroidaceae bacterium
CTACCGGTGAGAACCTGTTCAACGGTGAGTATCTGGTTAACGCACAGGGTGAGGATGTTGTAGCAGGTATCCGCACACCGCAGCAGATCACAATTGAGGGTTCAAAGCGTTGGGCTGCCCTGGCTGGCGTATCTGAGGAGGAGCGCAAGGCCAAGTATCCTTCAATGGAGGAGGCAATGCCCGAGATCTACAAGCAGCTGGATGCTCTGCAGACAAAGCTTGAGAACCACTACCACGATATGCAGGATATGGAGTTCACCGTTCAGGAGGGCAAGCTCTGGTTCCTCCAGACACGTAACGGTAAGCGCACCGGTACCGCAATGGTTAAGATTGCCATGGATCTGGTACACGAGGGTCTGATCGATGAGAAGACCGCTATCCTGCGCTGCGAGCCGCAGAAGCTCGACGAGCTGCTCCACCCCGTATTTGACAAGAACGCCCTTAAGAAGGCTAAGGTCCTGACCACCGGTCTTCCCGCTTCACCGGGTGCCGCCTGCGGTCAGATTGTATTCAACGCCGATGATGCCGAGGCTTGGCACAAGAACGGCCACAAGGTGATCATGGTCCGTATAGAGACATCGCCTGAGGACCTGGCCGGTATGGCTGCTGCCGAGGGACTCCTCACCTGCCGTGGCGGTATGACCAGCCATGCTGCAGTTGTGGCCCGCGGTATGGGCAAATGCTGCGTATCAGGTGCCGGTGCCCTGAATGTGGATTATGTAAAGAAGACTGTAAAGATAGAGGATGTCATTCTCAAGGAGGGTGACTACATCTCGATAAACGGTTCTACCGGCCAGGTATTCCAGGGCGAGATAGAGACCAAGGCTGCCGAGATCAGCGGCGACTTCGCGGAACTCATGGACCTGTGCAACAAATATACACGTCTGGTTGTCCGCACCAACGCCGACACCCCGCACGACGCCCAGGTTGCCCGTACGTTCGGTGCCGTAGGTATCGGTCTTTGCCGTACCGAGCACATGTTCTTTGAGGGCGAGAAAATCAAGGCTATGCGTGAGATGATCCTTGCCGAAAACAAGGAGGGTCGCGAGAAGGCACTGGAGAAACTGCTCCCCTATCAGACCAAGGACTTCTACGGAATACTGAAGGCTATGGACGGACTGCCCGTCAATACCCGTCTGCTCGATCCCCCGTTGCACGAGTTCGTACCTCATGACAGGAAGGGCCAGCAGGAGATGGCCGATGCCATGGGCGTAACCCTGGAGCAGATCAAGGCCCGTGTCGAGTCCCTGTCAGAGAACAACCCGATGCTGGGTCACCGCGGCTGCCGTTTAGGGAACACCTATCCCGAGATCACCGAGATGCAGACCAAGGCCATCATCGGCGCTGCTATCCAGCTCCGCAAGGAGGGCCTGAACCCGCAGCCTGAGATCATGGTTCCTCTGGTAGGCAAGCACTACGAGTTCGAGCAGCAGGAGGAGATTATCCGCGCTACCGCTGCCAAGCTGTTCGAGGAGGAGGGTGTTGAGCCGTTCGAGTTCAAGGTCGGTACAATGATCGAGATTCCGCGTGCCGCCCTTACCGCCGATGCAGTCGCTGCCCGCGCCGAGTATTTCTCATTCGGTACAAATGACCTGACCCAGATGACATTCGGATATTCACGTGATGACATCGCATCATTCCTGCCGGTTTATCTGGAGAAGAAGATCCTTAAGGTCGATCCGTTCCAGGTTCTTGACCAGAAGGGTGTCGGTCAGCTCATCAAGATGGCCGTTGAGAAGGGCCGCTCTGTCCGTCCTGACCTGAAGTGCGGCATCTGCGGCGAGCATGGCGGCGAGCCTTCATCAGTCAAGTTCTGCGACAAGGTAGGTCTGAACTACGTGAGCTGCTCACCGTTCCGCGTGCCTATTGCCCGTCTGGCAGCCGCACAGGGTGCTATAGAAAACTGCTGATCGCATGATTCGACAAAAAAAGGCGGTAGATTCGGACTACCGCCTTTTTTTATCTCATTATTCGTTTTCCGGGGGTTTCAGAATCTGTCCCTGAAACTCACATTCACCCGCTCAGGGCATTATTTCCGACAAAAGGTGCAGAACCAGTAGTAGGAGTCGTGAAAGGCGATGAAAGTGCCGTTGGCACGGACCTGGGCAGGCTCGTTCCGGAGCTGGTCCAACGTTTCGTTGAAACTCCCGTACCTCTTCCGTTCAGCTTCAAATTCATCGGGAAGGAGTGCAGCCGCCTCACTGTTTTCACTCAAGACAAGCAACTGCATATAATACAAAGGAATCTTCCCTTCAGGTATGAGGGGAGAAATAAGGGAATCAGCTCTCTGAATATCCATGTCCAGCATGGCCAATGCAATCTGCACTGTACGGCAATCATATACCGAATCGCGCTCCAGCACGGTCAGACTGTCGGTCAATGCCCTTATGTCAGATATCGGATACCGGAAGAGATGTTCACCTGTTCCTGACCCTGGTTCGGCCGAATCCATGCCAAGCATGGCCTTTACCCTGAGAAGCGTAATGGCGGGATCTGTCTCCTCTTCATCAACGCCCACCTTCAGAGCCTTGGCAAAATCGCCTTTCGACACCAGGTTCTCTATCCTTAACCTGCGGTGAAGGTTCTCGTCGGTATTGCCCGTCACAGCCGTGATGCAGAACAGGACGGACAATATCATAAGATTGGACGCGATTGTCCGGGAAGCGTTGTTGTAAGATGCCGGACGGTTCAGGAAGGAGACAATCTTGGGAACAATAAGGACAAGGGCCAGCAGCGATGCCCCCGTTATCCAGACGGTGGTGTCCCGGGAAAAGAAATGTTCCCCGTCAAATCCTGTCATACAACCCAGCAGGAATGCCGAAACAGCATAATTGCAGGCATGCTGTCCGTTCCTGTATTTGAACAGCATACGTGAAATAGGGACAGCCAACAGCAGGATGCATATAAGGAGGACTGACACATACAGGAAACTGAACCTGCTGATCGTCTCCTTTGTGCGTGAAAGGTGACAGATGGCACAGACCAAGAGTTCTCTCTGCATGAACAGCCAGCAGAGAGTGAAGGCGAGGAACACGACAAAGCATATGATCCTGACACCCGGCACTTCCCTATCCCTTCTCATAATCAACGTTCTTTTTCAGCACCAATGCGGTTCTTGACGGCAGATAGAGCCTGAGCCATCCTTTCTGTTCCTGGCCGTACAGAGGATCGAAGACCGTGAAATGCTCGCACGAGTCATCGACACGGCCATATCCGCCGAACTCTCCGTCATCACTGTCCAGAATCACGGAATACTTCCCGGCAGGAGCCAGGAACCCGTAATCCCGGAACGATTCTACAGGATTGAAATTAAACACGAAAATGAGGTCACCACGTCCAAAAGCAAGGACCTGGTCACCGTCGTTATGCCAGTATTCCACTACAGGGCTCTTCTGGAAATTCCTTGTAGAGCCGATTATTCCTGTCATGGCTTTGTCAAAGGCCCCCAGCCAACCGAAGGCAAGGTTGCCGTCGTCTATCAGACTCCACTGCCGGCGCGCGTATTTGTAACTCCATCCGTTACCCTCACGCGGAAAATCAATCCATTCGGGATGGCCGAACTCATTGCCCATGAAATTGAGGTATCCGCCATTGATCGTCGAGGCTGTGACAAGCCTTATCATCTTATGGAGAGCTATCCCCCTTGCTGTAACGTCATTGCCTCCGCCTTTGGTGAAGTGCCAGTACATATCGGCATCGACAAGCCTGAAAATGACGGTCTTGTCGCCTACCAGAGCCTGGTCGTGGCTCTCCACGTACGATATGGTCTTCTCGTCGGACCGGCGATTGGTCACTTCCCAGAAGATACCGGCCATGGACCAATCCTCGTCTTTCTTCTCCTTTATGGTCTTGATCCAGTAATCCGGAATGTTCATGGCCATACGGTAATCGAATCCATAACCTCCATCCTTGAAGGGAGCCGCCAGCCCCGGCATTCCGCTGACCTCCTCGGCTATGGTTATGGCACCCGGCCTGAATTCATGTATCATCTTGTTGGAAAGGGTGAGATAGGCTATCGCCTCATCGTCCTGATGACCGTTGAAATAATCATCGTAATTACAGAATGCCTCACCCAGACCGTGACTGTAATACAGCATCGAGGTGACCCCGTCAAAACGGAATCCGTCAAAACGGAACTCTTCCAGCCAATAACGGCAGTTGGACAGCAGGAAATGCAGCACCTGGTCCTTGCCATAGTCAAAACAGAGCGAACCCCAGGCGGAATGCTCATGCCTGTCACCGGGCAGGAAATACTGGTTAGGGTCACCGGCCAGGTTACCCAGTCCCTCATACTCGTTCTTCACGGAGTGGGAATGGACAAGATCCATTATTACCGAAATACCCATGGAATGGGCAGCGTCGATCAGTTCCTTCAGTTCCTCAGGGGTGCCGAACCTGGACGAAGGTGCAAAGAAACTGGACACGTGATACCCGAAACTGCCGTAATAAGGATGTTCCTGGATAGCCATTATCTGGATGCAGTTGTATCCGGCATCCTTGACACGCGGAAGGACTTTCTCCCTGAATTCCACGTATGTACCCACTCCTTCCTTCTCCTGGGCCATTCCCACGTGACACTCGTATATAAGCAGGGGATCCTTCTTCGGCTTGAATTTCCCGACCTTGAACAGGTACGGTTTTTCCGGATCCCAGACCTGTGCCGAGAATATATATGTGGAACTGTCCTGGACAACCCTCCGGCACCAGGCCGGAATGCGGTCCCCCTCACCTCCGTTCCACTTTACACGCATCTTGTAGTGCTGGCCGTGTTTCATCAGGCTGTACGGAACACGGACCTCCCAGTCTCCGTTGTCATTCAGACGGCGCAGGCTGAATCTCTTCTGTTCCCTCCAGTCATTGAAATCTCCTACAAGATATATATACTGGGCATTAGGAGCCCATTCACGGAAAACCCACTCGTTCCCTTCGCGGTGCAGGCCATAATAGTTGTAACCCTGGGCGAAATCCGCAAGAGAGCATTTCCCGCCTGTAAGTCTTTTCTCACGCCATAGAGCATGGGCATGACGTCCCTCAATGGCATCCTTGTAAGGTGTCAGCCAGGGGTCGTTCCTGATAATCCTCAACATACAGGTTCAGTATATTATAGTCCTAAGTTTCTTGCCTGATCTGTCACGCACGGTGAATGTACCGGTCCTCATGCCGTCCTTGAAAACCCCTTCAAGACGGGTTCCGTCCTCTTCTTCGATCACACCCTTGCCGTCAACAGCCCCGTCGGTAAAACCGCCCTTGTATTTCGTTCCGTCGGACAGGCGCATGGAACCTTCGCCCCATGGCTTGTCACCCTGCCACTCTCCGTAATAGCTGTCGCCGTTGGCCCAGACCATCTGTCCTGTACCGTGCCGGCGGTTCTCTTTCCAGTCCCCTTCATATCTGGAGCCGTCAGCCCAGAAAAAAGTCCCCTTGCCGTCGGCAAGTCCGTTCCTGAGATTACCCTGATAATGGTCACCGTTGGCGAATGTGTATAACCCGCTTCCTGTGATCTTTCCATCCTTGAACTGACCCTTGTATGAGTCGCCGTTCACGAAATGGCACTCTCCGTTGCCGTTCTCCCTGTCTTGCTTCCAGCTTCCCTTGTAGGAGTAGTCAGGTCCGTAGAACTCTCCCTGGCCCTCCCGCATCCCGGCGCTCCATGAACCCCGATATACGGAACTGTCCGCCCAAACCATCGTGCCTGTCCCGTTTCTGCGGTCATTGGTCCATTCACCTGAATAGTAGGAGCCGTCCTCCCACACATATACACCTTTTCCGGTACGGATATCATTCTCCCATCCACCTTTATATATATCACCGCATGAAAACCGGATCTCGCCCTCCCCATTACGGTGATCTTCGTGCCAGGTGCCTGAATATACACTTCCGTCAGCATAGTGCATTGTTCCCTCACCCTCACGGATACCTTTGATATATGCACCTTCATAAACGTCACCGTTCACATACTCGGTATGACCGGTGCCGGTAGGCTTGCCAAGTTTCTTCTGACCGGTATAAACCGATCCGTCATCGAAGGTATAGGTGCTGCGTCTGTCGTTCCTGACGCTGTCAGGCCTTGAGGCATGGACCTCATTGCAACAGATGGCAACAAGCGTCAGAACGGCAATCGACCTGGAACAGTAACCTGTCTTCATAGGCTGTTCCGTTTTAGGAAAGACTCGGCGGCGGAAAGGTCATCGGGGGTGTCGATGCCTATTGTCTCCGCATCGGTGACGCCGACCCTTATTCTGAATCCGGCTGAAAGCCAGCGCAACTGCTCAAGACTCTCCGCCTTTTCAAGAGGAGACTGCGGCAGTCCTGTTATCGACTCGAGCACTTCCGCTCTGAATGCGTAGAGGCCGATGTGTTTGTAAAAGACATGTCCGGATGCCCACTCCTGTTCAGGAACACCTCTCAAATACGGTATGACGCTCCTGCTGAAATAGAGAGCATTCATGTCATCATCGACGACCACCTTGGGGGTATTGGGATTCGCCAGTCTTTCAAATGGAGTATCGGACGGGAACGGTTTGACAAGAGTTGCAATATCCGTAGAGACGTCATCAAACAACCGGCTCAAAGTAATCAGCTGTGAAGGCTGTATGAAAGGTTCGTCACCCTGGATGTTCACCACGACCCCGGCATCCACCCCGCATTTGCTGAAAGCCTCGCGGCAGCGGTCGGTACCGCTCTTATGGTCCTGGCGGGTCATTATGGCACTGAATCCACCGGCTTCGACCGTATCCGCGATACGCACGTCATCGGTGGCCACAAAGACATGTCTGAAAACCTTTGACGCCTGCTCACATACGCGTATCACCACAGGCTTCCCTCCGAGCACCGCAAGCGGTTTGCCCGGAAAACGGGTCGATGCGTATCTGGCAGGTATTATTGCAACGTATTCCATCAGAAAGACTCCATTCTCGTATAGTTCTCTACCGGCTTGGAACTCTCGTTTGAGAAACCGGCGCAAGGATTGAAACCTTTGGGTATGTCGAAACGGGCGCTCGGAGAGTATCCCAGGTTTACCGAATCGGCATATACCTTCTCCATGAACATACCCCAGATGGGAAGTGCGGCATGTGCCCCCTGTCCATGGTCCATATCATCGAAATGTATGTCACGGTCCTCTCCGCCAACCCAGCAGCCTGCCACCAGTTCAGGTGTATATCCCATGAACCAGGCATCGGAATGGTTGTCGGTCGTTCCGGTCTTGGCACCGCAGTCAACCTTGCTCATGACGGGATATGCCTTGGTGCCACGGAGCCTGAGAGCGGTCCCCTCGCTCACAACCGCCCGCATCATGTCTATCATCTTGTATGCCGTCTCCTCGCTGATCACCTCGTTACTCCTTGCCGTGAAGCGGGCCAGCTCATTACCCTCGGCATCCTCTATGCGTGTCACGTACAGAGGAACGGTCCTGATGCCCCTGTTGGGAAACGCCGAATATCCGCTGACCATCTCCTGAACGGATACATCGCACGTGCCGAGACAGAGCGAAGGCACCGGATCGATGGACTGGTTCCTCAATCCGTACTCATGCAGCAGTTCCACGAAGGAGTATGGGCTCAGCTTGCTCATCAGATACGCCGTCACGTTGTTGTTGGAGCGTGACAGGCCCCACTTCAATGTCACCAGCTGCCCCAGCATCTGTTTGCCGTCATCCTTAGGCTTCCATATCTGGCCTGACTCTGTCAGGATAGTCTGTGGCTGGTTGATGGTCTGGTCACAGGGCGAATAGCCGCTCTCCATGGCAAGGGAATAGAGGTAAGGCTTCATGGTGGAACCCACCTGTCTCCTTCCGGAAGTGACCATATCATACATGAAGACCCTGTAATCTGTTCCTCCCACGTATGCCTTGACATAGCCGGACTTGGTTTCCATGCACATGAAACCGGTCCTGAGGAAGAACTTCATATACCTCAGCGAATCCATGGGAGACATTACCGTGTCTATATCGCCCGAATATGAGAACACCGTCATCTTGCGGGGAGTGTCGAACACCTCGCGTATCTGCTGCTCATCAAGGCCTTTCCTGCGGAGAGCGTTGTACTGCTCGGTCTGCTGCATGGAACGGACCATGATCTTCTCCACTTCATCGCTGCTGATCCTTGATGTGAACGGAGCAGTCTTGACCTTTTTCTTTGCCTTGAAGAAATCCGGCTGCAGATAACCTCTGAGCTGGGAGTCAACGGCAGCCTCGGCATACGCCTGCATCCTGGAATCGATGGTCACATATACCTTCAGGCCATCGGTATAGAGGTTGTACGGCTGGCCATCGGGCTTAAGGTTCTTGTTACACCAGCCGAAAAGCGGGTCCTGTTCCCAATCCAGGGAATCCTCGTAATATTGCTGCATCTGCCATCCGCGGTAATCGCTCCGCTCCGGTTTGGTGGCACGCATGATCTTGCGCAGGTACTCCCTGAAATAGGTGGCCTGGCCAACCTTGTGGTCAACCTTGTGATAGTCGAGCACCAGCTCCGTATCCTGAAGGGAGTCCTTGGATGCGGATGTCAGGAAACCGGCCTTCTCCATCTGCGCAAGAACCACGTTACGCCTTTCACGCGTCAGTTCCTTGCGGCGCAGGGGATTGTAGAGCGATGAGTTCTTGCACATACCCACCAGCATGGCAGCCTCCTCCGGCTTCAGGTCGATGGGATCCTTGCCGAAATATGTCCTGGAAGCAGTGTATATGCCTATGGCATTGTTGCCGAAATCATATTTGTTCAGGTAAAGCGTGAGAATCTCCTCCTTCGTATAATACCGTTCCAGTTTGACGGCAATCACCCACTCGCTCGGCTTCTGGAGAGCTCTCTGAAGGGAATTTCTGGCCACACTGCCGGTATATAGCTGTTTGGCCAGCTGCTGCGTTATGGTACTGCCGCCGCCTGCGCTGCGCTGCTGAAGGATAACCCTCTTGATGACTGCACGGATGATAGCCTTGGCGTCTATCCCGCAATGCTCCTGGAAACGTACATCCTCAGTAGCGACCAGAGCCTGGACCAGATTCGGCGACAGCTCGTCGAATCCCATCCATACGCGGTTGTCCTCACTTCGGGCGAAGGTGCCGAGCACCACCCCGTCGGCCGATATCACCTGCGTGGCGAACTTGTCTATAGGATCTTCAAGGTCATCGACGGAGGGGATATCGCCCATCCATCCCTTGGAGAGTGAAATGAATATTATGAATAGTGCCGCTACACCGGCTCCGAACAGTATCCAGAGCCACAGAACAATCTTCTTGAAAATTTTTACGGTCATCACTACGGTTTGAACAGTATCTTGCAAAAATAACACAAAATCGCGATACGGAATATCCCTTTTCCTCATTTTATACCATTTTATATAAAGTTATGAACAGTATGGATAAGGGTTGGCTTTTTATTAGTAATTTTGGAATCCGTTAGAATCTGCTTGAATTTGTTCCTTGAAATTCTTTATCAGCTGTTTTTGTCCATGCCGGTCCGGAGACGCAACGGAGGTCCTTTCCGAATGAAGAACGTTCCGGATAACCCGAACGGACAGAGGAAGTTTCCCCACTCCGTTCCGGCGTGAAAAGGTGGAATGAAATTCAACATTGGGGAAAAGAGGCTGTAGGAAATTTATGGGAACAAATCAGAAACAGATTCTTAAACATATTCTTAGCAACACGGACTATAGTATGGACAATTCCAGCAGAAGCCTGATTTCCCTCGAAGGTCTTGACAGGAACGACATTCTCGGACTTTTGAGGCAGGCAGCTACATTCGAAGCCAAGCCGGACAGGAAGATTCTGGACGGTAAGGTGGTGGCCACCCTTTTCTTTGAGCCCTCGACCAGGACCAGGCTAAGTTTTGAAACGGCAGTCAACAGGTTGGGAGGCCGTGTGATCGGTTTTTCCGATGCAGCCACGACAAGCTCCTCCAAGGGCGAAACCTTAAAGGATACCATTATGATGGTGAGCAACTACGCAGACCTCATCATCATGAGGCACTATCTGGAAGGCGCGGCCAAATATGCCAGCGAGATCTCGCCGGTCCCTATAATCAACGCGGGTGACGGAGCCAACCAGCATCCCTCCCAGACCATGCTTGACCTCTACTCGATGCTCAAGACCCAGGGACGGCTTGACGGGCTTGAAATATTCCTCGTCGGTGACCTCAAGTACGGACGTACCGTACACTCCATGCTCACGGCAATGCGCTTCTTCAACCCCACCTTCCACTTCATTTCGCCGGAAGAGCTCAGGATGCCGGCCGAATACAAGGAGTTCTGCAGGGAGAACGGCATACGTTTCACCGAACACTCCGAGTTCAACGAGAATGTCATATCCGAGGCTGATATCATCTACATGACACGTGTCCAGAGGGAACGTTTCACGGACCTGATGGAATACGAGCGAGTCAAGGACTCGTTCATCCTGCGTAACGACATGCTTGCCGGCACCAAGCCTAATCTCAGGATACTACACCCCCTGCCAAGGGTGAACGAGATTTCACAGGATGTGGATTCCAATCCCAAAGCCTATTATTTCCAACAGGCCAAGAACGGGCTGTTTGTCCGTGAGGCTCTGATTTGCAACGCATTGAATCTTCTTTAAAATGGAAAAGGCAAAAAAGTCAGAACAGCTTGTCGCGGCTATCGAGAACGGGACCGTGATTGACCACATACCTTCCGACAAGGTTTTTGATGTGGTAAACCTGCTGGGACTAACCTCGATAACGACTCCCATAACCATAGGCGCCAACCTCTCCAGCCACAAGATGGGCAGCAAAGGGATTATCAAGATTGCCGACCGCTATTTCAGCGAGGACGAGTGCAGCAAGCTCTCGGTTATAGCCCCGAATATAGTACTGAATATCATCAGGAACTACGAAGTTGCCGAAAAGAAGGCCATCCCTATGCCCGATGAGGTGAGAGGTATCGTGAAATGCTGCAATCCCATGTGCATAACCAACCACGAACCCATGCAGACCGTGTTCCGTGTGGTTGACAAGACGAACGGCACACTCCGCTGCAGGTATTGCGGCAAGGATATCCCAAAAGACGACGTGAAACTGCTCTGACAGGCACATAAACCATTCAACCGCAAATATGAAGAGGCTTACTGCACAGATCATGATACTGTTCCTGTACATCCCGGCCCTGTCGGCCGAGGAGTCCGGGACACAGCCTCCGCAGTCAATGCCGTCCTTCACGTGGGACTTCCGGTTCGGTTTTTCAGCCACAGGCACCTACGTATATAACCCCCAGGCCGACGGCAATAAACTTGACGGCTACACCCAGGACACCCAGGTGGGACATTTCTTCGGCTTGGACGGCTATTACAACAGAAGATACCTGTTCATGAAGACCGGTGTGGGGCTCAGCCGTAACAAATCCACGTTCTATGTCGATCTGAACAGCTGGAACCCGGATGCCGGATCGGTGAGGGAGATCGGAGTCTCACTCTCATCATACAATCTCGTCATCCCTCTCCAGGCAGGAGTACATATCATCAACATACCACCCTACAGCATGTCTGTATATACGGGACCGAGATTAATGGTTCCGTTCACCAGCAGCTACAAATCATCGTTCATCGGACTTGAGAACCAGGATATCACGGAGAGTCTGTCCGATTTCATCTGGGGCTGGACCGTCGGACTCACCATACGCACGGGCAGGACTATGATCGACTTTGAGTACGAGAGCGGCATAAGCAACATTTCGGGAGGGTTTGAAGGCCAATGCCCTGAACCCGTACCTGAACAGCTCATACTGAACCGCAGGCTCAACATCCTCTCTTTCTCCTACGGAATCACTTTCTGAACCAAAAACGAAACAATATAGGATTATGAAAAAAGACCAGGAAATTTTTGACATCATCGAACGCGAGCATCAGCGTCAGGCAAAAGGAATCGAGCTGATAGCATCAGAGAACTTCGTGAGTGACCAGGTAATGCAGGCCATGGGGTCATGCCTTACCAACAAATACGCCGAGGGCTATCCCGGCAAACGCTACTACGGTGGATGCGAGGTGGTGGATGAGGCTGAGCGCCTTGCAATATCCAGGATCAAACAGCTGTTCGGAGCCGAGTATGCCAATGTGCAGCCCCACTCCGGAGCCCAGGCCAATGCCGCGGTGCTCCAGGCAGTCCTCAACCCGGGAGACACCTTCATGGGCCTTAACCTCGCCCACGGCGGTCACCTGTCGCACGGTTCCGCCGTCAATTCGTCAGGAATCCTCTACAAAGCCGTAGGATACGACCTCAATCCCGATACCGGTCGCGTGGATTATGACAAGATGGAGCAGCTTGCACTTGAGGTCAAGCCAAAGCTCATCATAGGCGGCGGCTCGGCCTATTCACGCGAGTGGGACTATGCACGCATGCGCAAGATAGCCGACATGACCGGTGCCCTGCTTATGATTGATATGGCCCACCCCGCCGGCCTTATCGCAGCCGGACTGCTGGACAATCCTGTCAAATACGCCCACATCGTCACCTCCACCACACACAAGACCCTTCGCGGCCCGCGTGGCGGAATAATCCTGCTGGGTAAGGACTTCGAGGATCCCCGTGGCCGCAGGACACCCAAGGGAGAGATCAAGATGATGTCGCAGCTCATCGACTCGGCCGTATTCCCCGGCACACAGGGCGGTCCGCTTGAGCATGTCATAGCAGCCAAGGCCGTCGCCTTCCACGAGGCGCTTCAGCCCGAGTTCAAGGAGTACCAGATCCAGGTTCAGAAGAACGCCAGGAAACTGGCCGAGGAGCTGACCAAGCGCGGATTCACCATTGTATCCGGCGGTACGGACAACCACAGTATGCTGGTTGACCTTCGCTCCAAGTATCCTGACCTGACCGGCAAGGTTGCGGAGAAGGCTCTTGTGGCAGCCGACATCACTGCCAACAAGAACATGGTCCCGTTCGACTCACGCAGCGCCTTCCAGACATCCGGCCTGCGTTTCGGAACACCCGCCATCACCACCCGAGGAGCCAAGGAAGACCTGATGGTCACTATAGCGGAGATGATTGAAGAGGTCCTGAATGCCCCTGAGGACGAGACTGTAATAGCCAAGGTCCGTTCACGTGTCAACGGCATAATGAAGGACTATCCGATGTTCGCTTACTGATTACAACCCTGACAGCGACATGGATATCAGGGAAGAACTGAAAAAGAGGATCTTAATCCTGGACGGAGGCATGGGGACATGCATCCAGCAGACAGGATTGGATTATGACGGCAACAATGACGCTCTCCCTCTGACAAGACCGGATATCATTTCCGGAATCCACAAAGCCTACATCGATGCAGGAGCCGACATCATCAGTACCTGCACCTTCGGGGCCAATGCCGTTTCCCAGGAGGGATACGGATTGCAGGAACAGGTGCGTGAGATGAACCTTGCAGCCGTAAAGGTTGCCAAAGAGGAAGCTGAAAGCGCCCGGAAGAAAGTCTGGGTAGTGGGGAGCATGGGTCCCACGCCCAAGTCTCTCGTCATCACCACGATGATGCAGGACCCCTCGGAGACATTCAACATAGAGACTCTTACCAAGGCCTATTACGTACAGGCCAAGGCTCTGGCAGACGGAGGTGTTGACGGTTTTCTGATCGAGACAGTCACCGATGAATGCAACGCCTATGCGGCATTGGATGCTGTGAGCAAAGTCCAGAAGGAGAACGGTACAGACTTGCCTGTTATGCTCTCTGTCAGCATAATGAACTCAAGCGGATGCCTGATGACCGGACTGAATGTGGTTGACCTCTATGACAGCCTTGTCAGGAAAGGACCTTTCAGGCTGATGAGTTTCGGTCTCAACTGTTCCTTCGGGGCAAAAGAGCTTTATCCTGTAATCAAGGACATAGCTTCGGCCGTAGATTGTGCGGTAAGCATATACCCCAACGCCGGACTGCCCACCGCCCACGGTTATGACGAAGGTCCATGCGACACTGCCGATGCCTTGGAGGGCATGGCGGCCGACGGATTGGTTAACATAGCCGGAGGCTGCTGCGGAACCACTCCTGAACATATCCGCGAAGTAGCCTTAAGACTTAAGAAATACGCGCCAAGAAACTATTGACAACAATATGAGTATCGAACTGAAAAAAGACTGCCGATACGCGATGCTTGTACCCACAAGCATGGGACTGCGTGTCACCCCTCCGTCCGGCCAGCCCGTACAGAGCTGCAATGTACTTAATCTCCAGGCCACCAGCGCCGAAACCAATGTAGCCAGCATCTCCTCCTATCTCGGTCTTCCGGTCAAGGTGCTGACGACCTTCGTCGAGGGTTCGCCATTCTCCGACTTCATCAAGCGTGACCTGCGCAGCCGCGGGATGGACTTCGAGGGACCGGATGTCCCGCAGGGAGGTCCTTGGGGTTACCGTCATCAGATCAACGTGGCTGACAGCGGATACGGTTCACGCGGACCGAGGGTCTGGAATGACCGTGCAGGTGAAGTGGGCCGCACCCTTAATGTCAAGGATTTCGACCTGGAACGCATATTCGGTAAAGAGGGAGTGCAGATAGTGCATCTCTCAGGTCTGATATGCGCTCTCAGTCCGGAGACCAGCCGTTTCTGCCTTGAGATAGCCCGTGCTGCCAGGAAATACGGGACCAGGATCAGTTTTGACCTGAATTACCGCGCATCATTCTGGAAAGGACGCGAGAAGGAACTGCGTGAGATATTCTCTGAGATTTGCAGTATCAGTGACATCCTGATAGGCAATGAGGAGGATTTCCAGCTGGCTCTCGGAATAGAGGGACCGGAGGCCGGAGGCAAGGACCTGACATCAAAGATAGACGGATTCAAGTCCATGATCAACCGGGTCAAAGCCATATATCCCGGCGCACAGGTTTTCGCGACCACCCTCAGACAGGTGGAACACACCAACAGCCACAACTGGGGTGCCATTATGCTTCACGATGACAAGTGGCATATAGTTGAGCCGCGCAACATACACGTCCTGGACCGTATAGGCGGAGGCGATGGCTTTGTGGGCGGTCTGCTCTATGCCATACTCAAGGGATGGGAACCTGAAAAATGGATTCAGTTCGGATGGGCCACAGGCGCTCTCGCCACCACATTCCTTACCGATTACGTCCAGCCTGCCGATGAGGAGCAGGTATGGAGCGTCTGGGCCGGTAATGCCAGAGTCAAGAGATAAGCCATGCTCTATTTTGCAAGAGGCTCCGGAACCGATGTGATCACCCCTGACGAGGTGCGTGGCATACTGCGTGACGTGTTCGACAGTATGGGACCGAAGAGACGTGTACTTGCACTTCCGCCTGACATTACCAGGCTCAACTCATACGCCGGCCCCATTACGGAGATGTGCTACGATTACTTCGGCAGCAGACTTACGGACATCATGCCGGCCATAGGCACGCACACTCCCATGACTGACGGGCAGTTGTCCTTCATGTTCGGCCACACGTCCCTTGGACTGTTCCGCAAGCATGACTGGCGGAATGACGTGGTGACAGTCGGCGAGGTACCCTCCTCATATATAGAAAAGGTGTCGGAGGGCCGTCTCCACTACAGTTGGAAGGCCCAGGTCAACAAGCTCCTGCTTGATCCCGGATTCGACCTGATTCTATCCATCGGCCAGGTCGTACCTCATGAGGTCATAGGCATGGCCAACTACAACAAGAACATATTCGTGGGTGTCGGAGGAAGCGACGGAATCAACAAAAGCCATTTCCTGGGTGCCACATACGGCATGGAACGTATCATGGGCCGCGCAAAGAGCCCGGTACGCGACATACTGGAGTACTCCTCACAGCATTTCATCAAGAACCTGCCTATTGTCTATATACAGACCGTACTTTCCAAAGGGGAAGACGGTCAGATGAAGCTGCGCGGACTCTACATAGGCGATGACTTCGAATGTTTCAGCCGTGCCGCCGGACTGGCCCTTGAGGTGAACTTCATCATGGTCGAGAAGCCTATCCGCAAATGTCTCGTCTGGCTTGACCCCGACGAGTTCAAAAGCACATGGCTCGGCAACAAGGCAATCTACCGCACACGTATGGCACTTGCCGACAGAGCGGAACTGATAATCATGGCTCCTGCCCTGAAAGAGTTCGGAGAGGACCCGGCAATTGATTCTCTCATACGGAAATACGGCTACAAAGGAACTCCTGCCACGCTGCGTGCAGTGGAAGAGAACGATGACCTGAAGGCCAATCTCGGAGCCGCCGCGCATCTGATACACGGTTCAAGCGAGGGCCGGTTCACAATCACCTATTGTCCGGGCCCCGGTGTGAGCCGCGCAGAGACGGAAGGCGTGGGCTTCCGTTGGAACAGCCTTGAGAAGGTAATCGCGGAATATTCCCCCTCCACCCTTCACGACGGCTGGAACGTTGTAAACGGAGAGGAGATATATTATATTTCAAACCCTGCTCTCGGCCTATGGGCACACCCTGACCGGTTTAAAGACTGATTCTATATGAAGATAGTATGTGACAACAAGATACCCTTCCTCAAGGGAGCCCTGGAACCGTACGCCCAGGTAGTGTATCTACCCGGGAAGGAGACCACTCCCGATGTGGTACGCGATGCCGACGCCATCATCACCCGCACCCGCACCATCTGCAACGAGTCCCTGCTCAAAGGGTCCAAGGTCAAGATGATCGCTACCGCTACCATCGGATATGACCACATTGACACGGAATGGTGTGAAGCCAACGGCATAGAATGGACCAATGC
>JAGAEZ010000077.1 GCA_017612875.1 Bacteroidaceae bacterium
ACGGTTGCCATGGGACTGATACTGGTGGCCTCCTGTCCGGGAGGGGCGGTGTCAAATTTCATGTCATCCTATTCCAAGGGCAACAGTGAGCTGTCCGTACTGATGAGTACCATCACCACTCTCGGAGCACCCATCTTCACGCCCATCAACTATGCCATCTGGGGCGGGCTCTATGTGAAATATTTCGACCTGGCGGCCCGCAACATGCTCCAGCCGCTTCAGATATCGCCTCTCCATGTTTCCCTGACGGTGATAATAATCGTAGGCATTCCTGTCCTGCTGGGCTTCCTGACAGTGCGGTTCGCTCCCAGGGTGGCTGACCGTCTGAAGGAGGTCATGCGTTATGTCTCTATTGCCATTTTCCTGGGTATCGTGGTCATGATGCTCTCCCAGAACTACAGTTCGTTCAGAAAATATATAGGAATAATCTTCATAATCGTCCTGGTCCATAACCTTATCGGCCTTGGTATAGGCTATACCGCATCCACGATAGGGCATGTTCCTGTGAAGGACCGCCGTTCACTTACGCTTGAGGTGGGAATACAGAACTCCGGACTGGGGCTCATGCTGTTGTTCAACCCCAATATCTTTCCGCCTGAGATAGCTATGGGCGGCATGGTGTTCGTCACGGCATGGTGGGGAATCTGGCATATCATATCGGGCCTCGGCGTGTCTGCACTCTTCAGGTTCACCGGTTTTGACTCGGTAGGTCTGTCTAAACGAAAAGTCAAGCAATGAAAGAAAAGATTCAGGACGGAAACTTCAGATATTTTTTTCTAAAGGTATTTGTTGACTGGGCCGTAAAGAGCTCGTACCGCAAGTATCAGGTGGAAGGGTTGGTGAATATCCCTTCGCACGGATACACAATCTGGGCGTCAAACCATACCAATGCGCTCATGGATGCGTTGGTGCTGCTCTCTTCCACGCGGAAGCAGAAAGTGTTCATGGCCCGTGCCGACATATTCCGTAAGAAGAGTGCCGTGAAATGGCTCACATTCCTCAAGGTGATGCCCATCTACCGCATCAGGGACGGCATTGAGGCTGTCAAGAGGAATGACGAGGTGATAGCCCAGGCCACGGACATACTCATGGACAAGGTGCCGCTGGTACTCTTTCCCGAAGCCACCCACCGGCCCAGGCATTCCCTGCTCAAGCTCAGCAAGGGTATTTTCCATATCGCAGGTTCCGTGTATGAACATTCCGGCAAGGAGCAGGTGTATATACAGCCCATAGGCATTGAGTACGGTGATTATTTCCGGTTCCGTTCCACAGTGCTGGTCAGGTTCGGCGAACCGTTGGACATCAGCGGCCTTATAAGGGAGAATGCCGGTGAGCCCTGGCCTGTGCTGATGCTCAAGCTCCGCGGGATGCTCACGGAGAGGCTTGCGGGACTGATTGCCTATCTGCCGGATGACGAGGACTACGATGCCATGTGGGAGTATGTCAAGCTCAAGGCTGCCGACAGGAAGGTATTTGCCGGCACGCTCTCCAAGGTGGAGGCAGAGACGGGCCGCAAGCTGAATGGCCTGATGCGCAACCAGGCCGTTGACCGGTCATTGATCAGTGAGGTGCTTGCCATGCGCGAGAGCGAGCCCGAGGCTGCGGCGGAGCTGTTCAGGAAGACTGACAGTCTGAGGCTTTGGCGCATACAGAACGGCATATCGGTCTTTTCAATAGCCGACGAGAAGGGGTGGGGCAAGATACTGGTCAAGTGCCTCATGGCTCTTGCAGGCCTTCCGTACTACCTGTTCAGCGGTCTGGTCAGTTCGCTGATATGGATTCCCACCGTCGTCATACTGGGGAGGGTGCAGGATGACGCTTTCTACAACACGGCCAGGTTCGGGACGCGGTTCGGCCTCTCCATCATATCGTTCATCATCTGGTGTGCGGTATATTTCATCTTCCTTCCCTGGAAGTGGGCTTTGGCCGCCCTGATACTTTCCCTGCCTGCTTTGCGGTATATCTACGGGTACGGCTCATTCGTCAGGCGGCTGCTCTCGGACCTGCGCTGGAAGTTCCGCAAGCACAAGGCACCCGATTACTCAGGAGTTCTTTAGGTTAATCCGACAGTTTTTTTAATAGTGCCGACAGTTACAGGGAACGGTAGAAATCCATGTACTGCCGTGCCACCTTCATGTAGTCGTGATGCCGGCGTACATATTCCACCGACTGGCGTTTCAGGTCGGGGATGATGTCCGGGTTGAGCACCAGCCTCTCTATTTCCGCACGGACACTCTCCTTGGAGGGCAGGACGTTCACGATGGGGCGCAGTTCCTCCTCACCGAGTATCCGGTAGTTTTCAGGTTCCCCGCCACCGATATCGATAATGCCTTTTGACATGGCCAGAAGTGAGTTCATGGAGGGGGTGTAGCTGTACAGCTGGTCCAGAATGGCGTCGCTCCCTTCCATCAGACGGGTGTATTCGCTGAAGGGGACCCCTTCGGCTATCCTGAGTTCCATCCTGTCCGGGTATGCCCTCAGCACCTCGCGGGCGGCCTCAAGCATGATGTCCGTCCCCTTGTAGGCCGAACGCCCCCGGCTTATGCCGGCAAACAGCCTGAACTTGTCACCGGACATGGTCGTGACCGGGTTCCGGGGCATGACGATGGGGAAGGGGATGTAGGTCATCTTGTCGCGGACAGGACGGCCGTCGGTGCCTGATACGGTGACTTCGCGGTATGTGGCCCAGTATTCGTACAGTCCGGCCACGATTCCGTCACAGTCGGACGCTATCAGTCTGTTGAGCCGCTCCTTGGGGGTGCCGGTCCACTCTTTCCTGTAAATTTCCGCCTCAGGGTCAGTGCGTGGCCGGTCGCCGAAATTGAAGTCGCTGTACCGGAGCGGCCGGATTTCGCTGTTCACGCTCACCCAGTAGTGGTCCATGCCGAACGCACCCAAGACAATCTTGCCGTTGTGCCGCCTGAGATACCTGTAAACGGGTTCGATGTGCTCCGCCTTGAGCTCTAGGAACATAGGGTTGATGAGCTGCACCACGTCATAGCCTTTCATGGAGGGAAGCGCCTTGAGGAGGCTGACCATGAATGCGGCCCGCCCTTTCCCTTCACGGGACAGGTCGATGTCACGGGGGTAGTTCTTCCAGCCGTCACCGTCGCTTGCCACGCACACCTGCTCTCCCGATGCCCGTAGTCCCCGGGCAAGGGTGCTGTGCACATTGCTGTATTCTCCGAGTAGCAGTATTTTCATTTGTAGAACTTTTCAGCCAGATGAAGTATATAAAGTCCTGCACGGCTCCTTGAGAGCAGTGAGTAGAGCCGGAATCCACGGGGGTAGCCTTTGTCCTGAAGGGGGAACAGTCCCATCCGCGAGAGCGCCTCCGTCTGCGACCCGATAACCTCCTTCCACTCTTTCCTCCGTAATGTCCGGCGCAGATGGTCTAAGGCCAGATAGTCTATTTTCCTGTCCAGTCCGTCATGCGGCTCGTCCGCATGCCCGTCCCTGAAGGTGACGAGGTGCCCCAACGCGATGAGCGTGTGCGCGGCTTTCTCATCGGCCCGGCTCCTTGAGGACGATGTGGTTATGGTGCCCGGATGTATGCAATATGCATAGACCGGAAAAGAGGTGTTGACGAACCTGCGGCTCAGCCAGACCATCCTGGGCGTGAACTCCTCGTCCTCGATGAAGGCGTTCTCCATGAACCGCAGTCCGTTCTCCTTTATGAGTGAAGCTGAAATCAGGTAGCGGCAGGCGCTCCCGAAGAGATTGTGACGGCTCATGTATCCGTTGCCGCTCACCGGCTCTTCAAAAACCGGTTCCTCCTTGCCGGGATTGTCGATGCCGGTCATGTTGACGCTCTTTCTCATCCCGAAACCGAGCAGGTCCGCCCCTGTGTCGGCCATGGCCATGATGCACGGTGCCAGTGAACCGGGGTAATAGTAGTCATCGGCATCGAGGAACGTGAGCACGTCGCCCGATGCGTTGTCCATACCGAAGTTCCTCGCGGCACCCAGCCTGCCGTGGGGACGACGGAAATACCTGATCCTTGTAGAGTTGAGCCCATCGAGCGAGGGGTCCGACGGAGAGCCGTCGTTGATGACGAGTATCTCGTATGGAAAGAGTCCCTCAAGATTCGAGACAGCCGAACGGACGGCACGGCCGAGCAGTGCATCGGCTGAGGTGTCGCCGTCAGGGTTGTAGTATGGTATGATGACTGAAATCATGACGGGAGTTTTTTCAGACCGAGTACGGAACAGACCCCCCTGACTCCGATTAAGGAGGCTGCGACGGTCTTGATTGCTGAACCGGCAGGGAGGCCGCTGCCGAAAGCCTTGGCGATTCCCGGACGGCAGGAATCCAGCGCTGCGGCACGTTCCCGGATATATGCGGCATCGGCATCGCTGCACCGGCAGAGATCGACAAGCAGGTTGAGGCAGACATTCCAGAGCCTGGTCTTGACCGTGGGACTGTACCCTTGGCTGTTTACCTCCCCGAGCAGCCTGAAATTGTGTCTGAACAGAGGTTCCTGGTTACGGAAACTGTACCGGCGGGTTATGCTGTCGGGGGATTTGTAGTAGATATACCTGCCCTTGCCGGAGTAGTGTATGGCGCGGCAGCTCCGGATTATGTCGGGACAGATGGCCGCATCCTCAAAGCTCTCGCCCTCGGGGAACCTTATCCGGTCGAACAGCCTGCGGCGGAAGAGCTTGTTGCAGGCATAGCAGTGACGGTATCCTCCGCTCTCTATCCAGTGCCGGAAAGCATCGGGAGCGACGGTGGTCAACGGCTCGAAGTCTATATCGTATGCATCGGGGGAGCCGGCATGGACGGTTACGGGAAACTCCACTAAGTCGGTGCCGGGGTGTGATACGGCCCATTCCATGTTCTCCGCCAATGTTCCCGGGGCAAGCTCGTCATCGCTGTCCACGAACGCGAGCCATTCACTGTCAGAGGCCCCGATTCCGGTATTCCTGGCCGCGCTGAGCCCGCCGTTTTCCCAGTGTATCACGCGGACGCATCCGTTCCCGGCGGCTATCGAGTCGCACAGGGCGGAGCTGCCGTCAGTGGAGCCGTCGTCCACCAGAATGATTTCCGTTCCGGCGAGCCCCTGTGACAGGACGCTCCTGACGCATCTCTCAAGGGTGGATGCGCTGTCATAGACGGGAATAATGACCGATAATCTCTCCATACACTGTCTCAAAAACGTGAAACAGGCCTTATTATTACAGTTTATGTATAATTTTGTACCTGTATTGACGTTATTTGAACGTGGCAGAGGAAAAACAGGGACAGCAGGTCCGGGACGGCTCCGGACAGTCGGACACTTACGACCGCATCATAAAATACACAGGCCTTTTCGGCGGCGTGCAGGGCATCGTGGCCCTGATTACCGTCGTCAAGACCAAGCTTGTCTCCCTGTTCCTGGGGCCTACCGGTTTCGGAATCAACGAGTCGTTCAACAGGACGCTCAACCTGGTCAAGAGCATGACCGACCTCGGAGTGCCTTTCAGCGCCGTCAAGAACGTGTCCGAGTGCAAGGGGGGCGGTGACCCCGGTCTCCTCAGGGAGAGTATCCTGGTGGCCCGTACATGGTCACTGATTACCGCTGCGGCCGGTATGTTCGTCTGCATAATACTGTCGCAGCTGTTCAGCTACTGGGCTTTCGAGGGTGACAGGGGCTACACGCTCTCTTTCCTGCTGCTCTCGCCCTTGGTGGCGTTCAGTGCAATCAACGGCGGCGAGACTGCCATAATGAAGGGGACGGGAATGCTGCTCCAGCTGGCCAAGAGCCAGTTGATAACGGTTGTGTTGACGCTATGCATCTCAGTCCCTCTGCTGTGGAGGTTCAGGCTCATGGGAATAGTCCCCTCCCTGGTGCTCGTGTCGTTCGCGTCGATGGTCGTGACCTGCTGCTACTCTTTCCGGGCCTTCCCGTACAGGGTGAGACCGTTCTCGGCAGCCACTCTCTCCAAGGGCTTCGGAATGATCAGGCTCGGGGTCTTCTTCACCGCCACCTCATTCTTCGGAGCCGGAGCCTTCTCCATAATCGCCAATTATCTGATGAAGTACGGGAACGCCGAGATCACCGGCGTTTACAGTGCCGGATATCTCCTGATATCATATCTCGGGCTCTTCGTGTTCTCGGCCATGGAGTCGGACTACTTCCCGCGGCTGTCGGCGGTCAACCATGACAGGGATAAGATCAACGTCCTCGTGAACTCCCAGGCCGAGGTGGCCATACTGCTTATGGCACCCATGATCGTGGGCTTCATAGTGTTCCTCGCCGTTATTGTAAGCCTGCTCCTTACCTCCAGGTTCTCCGATGCCGTCCCGATGGCGAGGATCGCTGCCGTAGGCCTGGCTTTCAAGGCCATGACCCAGCCTCTGTCGTATGTCTCCCTTGCTAAGGGCGATTCCCGCACCTTCATGTTGCAGGAGGTGCTGTATGACATCGTGTTCGTCGTGACGGTGGTGCTGTTCTTCCATCTCGGAGGCATAGCCATGACGGGTACGGCCCTGACGCTTGCAGCGGTGTTCGATATGGTCATGGTATATGCCATCACCCGTACGCGTTACGGAGTGACTTTCTCCCGCCGGGCCTTGACGGTGTTTCTCGTGCAGCTGCCTCTCATCCTGGCATCCTGGGCGGCCTCCTGTTACATGAGCGGGATCTGGCGGTGGATAACGGGAATAATCCTACTGTGTGTCTCATCGGCTTACTCGTTCCATCACCTGAAGAAACATACGTCGTTCATCAGGTTCGTCAGTGAAAAGATAGGCAGGAAACTTGGCTTATGAGCAGGGTGACGGTTCTGGTGGCGGCCTACAATGCCGGAAAGTATCTTGAAGAGTGTCTTGACTCGCTGACGGGACAGACGCTGAAGGATATCCGGATAGTTTGCATCGATGACGCATCGACCGATAACACCCTTTCCATCCTCCGGAAATATGCC
This sequence comes from Bacteroidaceae bacterium, assembly GCA_017612875.1. GTDB lineage: Bacteria > Bacteroidota > Bacteroidia > Bacteroidales > Bacteroidaceae > Colenecus. The sequence continues at coordinate 6,909 of JAGAEZ010000077.1, forward strand.
GCTTCGGACAGGCGCGTGACAATCATCGGCTGCAAAGAGAACAGGGGGCAGGCCGTGGCGAGGAATATGGGGATAGAGCTGGCCGACAGTGACTACATAACCATGGTCGATGCCGATGACCTCCTCTCTCCGGATGCCCTTGAATCGGCCGTGTCGGTGCTTGATGCCCATCCCGGGACAGGCTCCGTCCTGTTCCGTCTCGTATGGTTTGACGGGAACGGGCAGACTCCTTATCCCATGCGCACGGACAGGGAGGTGTGGAGCGGACAGGAGGCTTTCGAACTCACGCTTGACTGGTCCATACATGGTCTTTATGTCTCCAGGACGGATCTTTTCCGGAAATGGCCGTATGACACGACATGCCGCCTCTACAGCGATGACAACACCACGAGGATGCATTATCTGCATTCCGGAACGGTGAGGATGTGTGACGGTACCTATTATTACCGGCAGCATGGCGGGAGCCTCACAAACGGGATTTCCGCGCTCAGGCTCGACCTGCTTGAAGCCAACACCTCCATGGCCCGGCAGCTCAGGGAGTCAGGGCAGGGCCGTGAAGTCCTGGCTGCGTTCGAGAGGGAACGGTGGATCAACCTTACCGGGATATGCATGTTCTGGCTCAGACACAGGGAGGTCATGGACAGGGCAGGCGCAACGGAAAGGTTCAGGAAAGTATGGCGGGATGTTGACAGGAGCCTGCTTCCGGCAGGGCTGAAACTGAAGTTCGGATACTGGCCCTGTCTCTCTTTCAGGGGCTATTTCCTTCAAGTGAAAATCTATTCCTCATTGAGAATGATGTTAAGAAAATAAGTCATATCTTTGCTAATTGTGGATATTCAATAAATAAATATACTTAATATGGACAATTTGCTGGAACAGGTAACCGCCAAGGCTCAGGAGTGGTTAGGCGGTTCATTCGACGAGAAGACACGTGAGGAGGTAAAGGCCCTCTTGGCAAAAGAGGACAAATCGGATCTGATAGACGCTTTCTACAAGGATCTGGAGTTCGGAACGGGCGGACTGCGGGGCATCATGGGCGCAGGCACCAACCGCATGAACATATACACCGTGGGTATGGCCACCCAGGGCCTTGCCAACTACCTGAACAGGAACTTCAGGGAGCGTAAGGAGATATCGGTCGTGGTGGGGCATGACTGCCGCAACAACGGACGCCTGTATGCCGAGACCGTGGCAAACATTTTCAGCGCCAACGGCATCAAGGTGTATCTGTTCGATGACCTGAGACCTACGCCGGAGGTGTCGTTCGCCATCCGTTACTTAGGCTGCCAGAGCGGTGTGAACGTCACCGCCAGCCACAACCCCCGCGAGTACAACGGCTACAAGGCTTACTGGGAGGACGGCGCGCAGGTGCTGGCTCCGCATGACACCGGCATAATTGATGAGGTGGCCAAGGTCAAGGTGGCCGATATCAGGTTCAAGGGCAACCCGGACCTGATAAAGATAATCGGCGAGGAGGTTGACAAGCCCTATCTGGATGCAATCGAGGGAATCTGTATCGATCCCGCCCTGGTTAAGCGCAACCATGACCTCTGCATAGTATATACTCCGCTGCACGGATGCGGCCGCGTGTTGATACCGCGCTCACTCAGGCAGTGGGGCTTCACCAACGTGAACTGCGTGCCCGAGCAGATGGTTCCGGACGGCAACTTCCCCACAGTGGTTTCACCCAACCCGGAGTACCCCGAGGCTCTGACCATGGCGCTGGACCTGGCCCGCAAGCTGAACGCCGACGTGGTGATGGCATCGGACCCCGACGCTGACCGCTTGGGCGTGGCCTGCCGTGACGACAAAGGGCAGCTGACGCTGCTGAACGGCAACCAGACCGCCATGATATTCCTCTATTACATCATCACCCAGTACACCAAGTTGGGCAAGATGACCGGCAAGGAGTACATTGTCAAGACCATCGTGACCACGGAGGTCATAAGCCGCATAGCCGAGAAGAACAACCTTGAGATGTTCGACTGCTACACCGGCTTCAAGTGGATCGCCAAGGTCATTGCCGAGGAGAACGCCAAGGGCAAGAAATACATAGGAGGCGGTGAGGAGAGCTTCGGCTTCCTGGCCGAGGATTTCGTGCGTGACAAGGATGCCGTGTCGGCCTGCTCGCTGATGGCTGAGATAGCCGCATGGGCCAGGGAGAACGGCAAGACGCTGTGGGACCTGCTGCTTGACGCATACCAGGAGTACGGATTCTCGCAGGAGACTGCCGTGAGCGTGGTCAAGCCCGGCAAGAGCGGCGCCGACGAGATAAAGGCCATGATGGAGCAGTTCCGCGCCAACCCGCCCGAGAGTCTGGCAGGGGAGAAGGTGGTTCTCATAAAGGACTTCAAGCTGCTCAAGCAGACCGATGCCGCCGGCAATGTGACAGACCTTGTCATGCCGGAGCCGTCGAATGTGCTGCAGTACTTCACGGCAGCCGGTGACAAGATATCGGTCCGTCCGTCGGGTACGGAGCCCAAGATCAAGTTCTACATGGAGGCCAAGCTGCCCATGGCCGACAAGAAGGACTATCTCAAGGTGAAGGCCGACGCGCTGACCAGGATCGAGGCTTTCAAGAGGGATCTCGGCATCTGAATCAGTTAACAGGAAACCGGTATGGGAAAGGCACTATTGTCATTGTCTGCGGCTGTCTTGACCGTGAGTGCGGGAATGGCCCAGAACAACTCGATATCGCTCAGCGTGTGGCAGAACGGCAGCGAACAGAGCAGGCATGCCATAAACTCCATAGACAGCATCACCTATCTCAAGGCGGAAGGGAAGCTTATGGTATGGGATGCCGCTCAGGGGAACGACACCATCGAGTCATCGGCCATTGACAGCCTGAACATAGTCACCCCGACGTTTGAAGGCACCAATACCAGGAGCGACAGCGAACTCAAGACCCTTTTCAGCCAGGTCAAGGCCAACAATCCGGTGTTCAAGAAGACAGGCAACCATAACCCGTTGATGGGACACAAGTTCGGCGCCGACCCGTTCGGAATGGAGTATGAGGGCCGGTTATATGTCTATATGACCGATGACCACATGTTCGACTCTAACGGCAATTTCATCGACGGCGGATACAGTGACATCAGGAATATCAGTATCATCTCCTCCGCGGACCTGGTCAACTGGACAGACCACGGGGCGCAGCCGATAGCCGGAAGCGGCGGTGCAGCCAAATGGGCCGCCAACAGCTGGGCGCCCTGTGCCGCCCACAAGACGATTGACGGCAAGGAGAAGTTCTTCCTCTACTTTGCCGACAATGGCGGCGGGGTAGGAGTGGTGACCTCGGACAACCCGTACGGGCCCTGGAAGGACCCGCTGGGTCATGCCTTGATTTCCCGCAGCACCCCCAACTGCTCCGGCTCCAAGGTTCCCTGGCTGTTTGACCCGGCCGTACTCATTGACGATGACGGCATAGCCTATCTCTATTTCGGAGGCGGTACGGACGGCTTGAGCGCATCGGACCCGGGTTCCGCGCGATGCGTGCAGCTCGGCGAGGACATGATCTCGATTGTAGGCGAGCCGGTGGAGATAAGGCCTCCCTACCTGTTCGAGGACTCCGGCATCAACAAGGTGGGCGGAAAGTATCTCTACAGCTACTGCTCCAACTGGACCGGCAACAGCAACCCCGGCGTGGCCAAGATAGCCTACATGACCTCGGACAAGCCGCTGGGACCCTTCGAGTACATGGGGGCGTTCTTTGACAATCCCGGCGACGCTTCATGGGCCGGAGGCGGCGGCAACAACCACCACGCCGTGATAAAGTTCAAGGGTAAGTATTACATTCTCTACCATACCCGTACCCTGAAGGCGGCCATGAAGAGGAGCGATGAGTGGAAGAACATAATAACCGATGGCGCCGAGCTCCGCAGCACATGCATGAGTGAACTCTCGGTGGACGAGAAGAACGGTAAGTTCAACTATCTCAGGGCTTCAGCCACGACTGAGGCGGGTGTCGGGCAGCTGCAGGATTTCGATCCTTACGTCAAGGTCGAGGGTGAGACCATGGCATGGTGCCGTGATGTCCACACTTCATATTCGGTAGGCAAATACATCAGGAAGATTACTGTGGCGGCCGAGATTGAAAAGCCCGGAGGCTGTATAGTCCTTTCCAACGTGGATTTCAGGAACGGGGCCAACGGATTCACCGCCAGGGTTAAGGGTAAGGGCATCATGAGAATCACTGCCAAGAAGACCCTCACCGCAATCAGCAGCACTGTGCTGGCCTACGTGGAGATACCCGATACAGGTGACTATACCGAAGTGACGGTCCCGCTCATGAAAGTGCCAGTGGGGACACTCCAGCTGTTCTTCCATTTCACCGATGAATGCAGTCTGGACTGGTGGTCATTCTTCTGATTTCAAGAAACACTGACCTGAAATAGTGATGAGACGATTATTTTTCAGTCTGACAGGACTTTGTGTGCTGCTTTCTCTCTTTTCCGGCTGTTCCGGCAGGAGGGGTACGGTGGAAATCCGCGTGGTGGCCACCTCCGACATACATGGACGTTACTATTCGACCGATATCCTGGACGGGACGGAGAGGAGAGGCTCGCTTTCGGGATTCTCCACCTTCCTTGGACGGCAGAGAAAAGAGAACAGGAACCTCATCTATCTCGATGCCGGTGACATGCTTGCAGGCTCCGTGGAGGCATACCATGACATGACCGCCGAGTTCTATGAACCTAGCCTGGCCGCGACCATATACGACAGGTTGGGCTGCGATGCAGCTGTTCTCGGCAACCATGAGCTTGGTCTTGGAGCCGATGTATATATGCGCTTCATCGACCGATGCCCTTTCCCGGTGCTCGGAGCTAATCTGATGCTCGATTCCCCGGGGGATTTCCTGCCTCCGTACCGCATCATCGAAAGACATGGCGTAAGGGTTGCGGTGATAGGTTTCACCACCCCGTCAGTCACTTATTCGGTACCTGCTGATATCCTGGGAACAGTCATAGCGACCGACATAGTGGAGTCGGCACGCTACTGGTTACCTGTCATCAGGAGCAAGGAGAAACCCGACATAGTCATAGGTCTTCTTCACAGCGGGTTTGACGGCGGCCGTTTCGCGGAGCAGGGCATAGAGGAGAATGCCGCAAGGCATCTGGCAGCCGAGGTGCCGGGATTTGACATCATCGTGTTCGGGCACGACCATAAGCCGTATAAAGGCATGGCGGATGGGTCTGATGGCAATCCCGTACTGCTTCTCAACCCTGGTGCCAACGCGGAGAATGCTGCAGTGGCCGATATAACCGTCACCTTCAGGAGAGGAGCGCTGACCGGTCGCTCCGTTGCAGGTTTGCTTGCCGACATCACCGGAGAGGAACCGGATGCGGAGCTCGACCGCGACCTGAAACCGAGATACGACAAGGTGTGTCACTATGCCGATTCGGTCATCGGTGACTTAGGTACTGCCATAGACAGCCGGGGAGCGCTTTGGAGAGCCACCACGGGTATGGACCTCATCCATTATCACCAGATGCGTTTTCAGGCCGCCGAGATATCCCTTGCCTCTCCTGTGGCTCCTGACGCGAGGGCCGAAGCCGGTCAGTTCACCATCCGTGACGCTTTCCGGATATACCCGTTCGAGAACAGGATGGTGTCGGTCATGATGAAAGGGGCCGAAATCAAGGCGATTCTGGAATATACCGCCTCCTGTTTCTACAATCAAGCCGGAAAGGGAACCGGCACGCTCCTTAAGGATCCGGTCAAGGCAGGCCATTTCATTTCGGCCTGCGGAATAGACTATACCGTCGATGTGACCCGGAAGGAGGGTGACAGGGTCCGGGTCGTGTCCATGTCGGACGGCAAGCCGTTCGATACGGACCGTTACTACAGGACCACCTTGAACTCCTTTCTTGCATACGGGGCGGAGTCACCCCTGTTTGATGTGCCGGGTATCACGAGGGAGAATATCCGTCGCAGGACCGTGGTGGCGTCAGGCGCGGACTTGCGCTATTACATCATCACGGATTTCTACATAAAGAGGGAGTCCGGGAAACCGGTGACTGTGCCGAGGTATGGAAACTGGAGCCTCATTCCTGTGAAAACCGTGCAGGAGAAGCTCTCTTCCGATACGCTTAACATTATTTTACGCTAAAAAGAGTGTGCGGAGTATTTTTGGACTAACTTTGCCGCATTGAGCAGATAACTAATAAAAGATAACTTACGTGAATATGAAAATGAAAAGAGGTTTGGTTTATATGCTGGTAGCAGGGACTGTGCTGTCTCTCGCATCCTGCAAGTCAAGTGAGAATGCCTACAGGCAGGCGTACGAGAAGGCCATCCAGAATGATGAGCCCAAGGCTGAGACTGTCGTGTCACAGCCTGTATCCACTGCCCAGGTGAAAGATGATACCAAGGAGGCTGAGGCGTCAGCCGTGACTGTCCGTGAAGAGAAGGTGTCCGTCGTGTCCGGCGGCAACTCGCTCAAGGCATACAGTGTGGTATGCGGCAGCTTCTCCCTCAAGACCAACGCCGACGCCCTCCGTGAAAGACTGGCCGGTGACGGCTATTCGGCCCTGGTGGTGGTCAACGAGGCAGGCAAGACCTACAGGGTGATATGCTCAAGCCATGACACCAAGGAGGAGGCCGTAAGCGCCCGCAACTCCTTCAAGGCCAGATATCCCGACAACAGTGATTTCCAGAATTCCTGGATTCTGTACAACAGATAGTTTTGGGAAGGATATTAGCCATTGACTACGGTACCAAGAGGACCGGCATCGCGGTCACGGACCCTCTCCGGATTGTTCCCGGCGGCCTGACCACCGTTCCCACGCACACGTTGCTGGATTTCCTGACAGGCTATTTCGGCAGGGAGGAGGTCGATGTCATTGTGGTGGGACACGCGCTTAACATGGACGGCAGCGAATCGGCCAGCATGAAGCAGATCCGTCCGTTCGTCGGGAAACTGAAGAAAGCCTTTCCGGACAAGAGGATAGAGATGTTCGATGAACGTTTCACGTCGGTCCTGGCGCAGCGTGCCATACTTGAGGCGGGAATCAGGAAGATGGCACGCAGGAACAAGGCTCTTGTTGATGAGGTCAGTGCCTGCATCATTCTCGAGTCATACATGGATTCAAAAAGAGACAGCTTATGATATTACCTATTTATACTTACGGACAGGGAGTGCTCCGCAAGGAGGCCGATGAGATTGACGAGAGCTATGAGAACCTGAAGGAACTCATAGCGGACATGTTCGAGACCTTGAAGAAAGCCGAGGGAGTGGGGCTTGCTGCACCTCAGGTGGGTCTGCCCATACGCCTCATGGTGGTCGATCTGGATGCCGTGTCCGATGACATGCCTGAGTTCAAGGGATACCTCAAATCATACATCAACCCTTACATTGAAGAGACCGGGGGCGAGATGGTGCCGTACGAGGAAGGCTGCCTGAGCTTTCCAGGAATCCACGAGAAGGTGAACCGCCCGTCCAAGGTTAGAGTGAGCTGGTTGGATGAGGAGTTCAATGAGCATGACGAATGGTTCGAGGGCTTCCCTGCCCGGGTCATGCAGCACGAGATAGACCATTTGGACGGCAAGTGTTTCATAGACAGGATGTCGCCGTTGCGCCGTCAAATGAACAAGAAGACCCTTAACAACATTGCCGCTGGCAAGTTCAACTGCGACTACAAGGTCAAGTCAAACAGGAAGTGATATGAGGGTAGGGCGCAGGTGGCTTCTGATGGCGGCGTTGTCACTGTCGCTTCCTGCCGTGTTGTCCGCGCAGCTCAACACCGACCGTATGATGTCGGTGGGCCGCACCGCGCTCTACTATGACGACTATGTGCTCTCCATACAGTATTTCAACCAGGTAATCAACGCCAAACCCTATCTGTACGAGCCGTATTTCTACAGGGCTGTGGCCAAGCTCTCCCTTGAAGATTACCGTGGAGCCGAGCAGGACTGCAACAGCTCCATCAGCAGGAACCCTTTCGTGGTGAACAGCTACCAGGTCAGGGGACTGGCCCGGATCTATCAGAACCGGTTCGAGGAGGCTGAGAGGGATTTCCGGAAGGGGCTCTCGCTTGACCCGGAGAACCGTGCACTCCGCCATAATCTCATCCTTTGCCTTGCCCGTCAGGATGAATACGACGAGGCCCTCCTCGCTGCCGACTCACTTATTTCCATATCTCCCAAATATACCCCTGCCATGGCCATGAAGTCCAATCTGCTGTGGGAGAGGAACGATACGGTCGGAGCCATGGAATGGATTGACAAGGCTGTAGGCATAGACCGTTACGATGCCGGTCTGCTGCAGGACAGGGGACTTCTGCTCGCCAGGATGGAACGCTATTCCGAGGCTGAGCCGGACCTGGACAAGGCCGTCTATCTGGACCCTGCCAACCCCGGGATATACATCAACCGTGCCATGGTCCGGTATTTCCTGGACAATCTGAACGGGGCGCTGTCGGACTATGACATGGCCGTCAGGATAGACCCTGGAAACGTGATAGCCCATTACAACCGCGGCAACCTTCGGGCACAGATAGGCGATGACAACCGTGCAATAGAGGATTTCGACATGGTGATCGAGGCTGAGCCCGACAACATGATGGCCATATTCTACAGGGGCCTGCTCCGTCACGGCACGGGCGACAACCGGGGGGCGGAGAGGGACCTGACCAGGGTCCTCGAGGAGTTCCCGCAGTTCATTACAGGCTACCAGCTCCGTTCGGAGGTGCGCAACGCCCTCGGTGACCGCCGAGGTGCCGAGCAGGACGCGCTCGTGGTGCTCAGGGAGCAGAGCCGCCGTTTCAATGACATCAACAACCCCGGCCGCGACACCACCGCGTCATCCGACGGTGATTCCGATGAAGGCAAGACCCGCAACAGCTCCGACAAGAACGTGTATAACTACCGCAAGATAGTTGTGGCCGATGACCTGGAGAACTCGACCGGTTTCTCGAGCGAGTACAGGGGCAAGGTGCAGAACAGGAATGTAGATGTGCAGTATCTCTCCTCATACAGGCTCTCATATTTCAGGGCTAAGGAACAGATTGATCACAGGATTGCCTGGAGCCCCTTGCTTGACGGACTCGTGTCGGACGGTGTCTTGATGGGCCAGGTCTATATGGATTGCAGGGACCTGACGCTTGACCAGCAGAGCATCAACAGCCTCTTTGAGGATATCGACAGGCTGACGGCCATG
>JAGAEZ010000014.1 GCA_017612875.1 Bacteroidaceae bacterium
CCTTGTTGACCTGCGACAGGTCAAGCTGTCCACGCTCAGCAAACTTTTTCATCACAACTTTCTGATATAAAGAGATTTACAATCTACAAACAGGTACTCTACCCGTAATTTGCCGCAAATTTACTCAATTTATCATTAAGAATGAAGCCGAGCGAAGTAAAAGTGTCAAAAGAGTATTTACTCAGAGGATACTCTATAAACAATCGTTTGGAACGTCTTGAACAAAGGGTGTCACGAACTGAGGAAAAGATTGACTTCTTTGTTCAGACATCTTTGCCTCCACAACAGGGTATTTTCTTTGACGGTCAGGTTTTTGCTGGATAGGATATAGGTAGCACAACGTTGAGGCATAGGCTCCAATAAAAAAGGTTTCCATCTGCCCTGAGCCAAGAAAGGGCAAAGAGCGGCAATAAGATGAGGTCAAAGATTCTGCAGTGTCGTTGACGATTTTTCGCGAATATCATCAGCGACGACGCAAAAAAATAAGGATATTCTGAACTACAAAATCTTTGCAGGATTATCAGAATCTGTTTCCGTTCAGGGTCCGGCGGGACCTGAATTTCAGCAGTTACTATTAATCATAACAATCCCTTTGTGTCATATCGGGATTCTTAGTAACTTCGCGGCTGAAAACGGATACCCACTCTTTATGAACATTGCAATAGTCAAATACAATGCCGGAAACATACACTCGGTCATAAATGCGCTGGGAAGACTTGGCGTGAAAGCTTTGTTGACCGATGATGAGGAGCAGCTCAGAAGCGCCGACAAGGTGATTTTCCCTGGCGTAGGCGAAGCGAGCACAACCATGGAGTACCTCAAGGCTCACAATCTGAACAGCATAATCAAAGAGCTTAAGCAGCCGGTTTTAGGTATCTGCCTGGGGCAGCAGCTTATGTGCAGCCACAGTGAGGAGGGTGATGCAGAGTGTCTGGGCATATTTGATGTCCCGGTGCTCAAATTCCAGCCGCAAAAGCATGAGGACAAGGTTCCGCACATGGGCTGGAACACTATAGAAACCACGAGTAAAGGTCTGTTCAAAGGGTTTGACAAACCCGAATACGTCTATTTCGTACACAGTTTCTACGTGCCGGTCTGCGAGTGGACAGCAGCCAAGACGGAGTACATACTTCCGTTCAGCGCATCACTGCACAAAGACAACTTCTACGCCACACAGTTCCATCCGGAAAAGAGCGGTGGTACCGGAGAACGCATCCTTAAAAATTTTCTTGACATTTAGGAACCATGGAGATTATTCCCGCAATAGATATAATCGACGGCAAATGCGTGAGGCTCACCAAGGGTGACTACAACGCCTGCAAGACCTACAGCGACAATCCTCTGGACATGGCGCTGCGTTTTCAGGACGCAGGCCTCAGGCGGTTGCATCTTGTGGATCTGGACGGAGCACGCAGCAAGCACATTGTCAACTACCCCACCCTTGAGAGAATCACCGGACACACCGACCTTGCCGTTGATTTCGGCGGCGGAATCAAAGCCACATCAGACCTGGAAACCGCTTTGGGATGCGGAGCCGCAATGGTCACCGTAGGCAGTACCGCCGTAACAGACCCCGGACTCGTCATCCGATGGATTGAGGACTTCGGCCAGGAACATATAATACTTGGAGCCGATGCCCGCGACGGCAGGATATCGGTCAACGGATGGAAAGAGGACAGTACGCTGCCACTCAGCGACTTTATCCGTGACTATATGCAGAAAGGAATAACCCAGGTCCTTTGCACTGACATAAACCGCGACGGAATGCTGCAAGGCCCGTCAGTGGAACTGTACCGAAGCCTGTTAAAGGAGTTTCCGGGCATAAGACTGATTGCCAGCGGAGGCGTAAGTTCAGTCCGGGACCTGATTGACCTGAAGGAGGCCGGACTTCCGGCTGCCATAGTGGGCAAAGCATATTATGAGGGACGCATAACGCTTGAGCAACTTTCACAACTTAGCCAAGAGTAACCCATGTTAGCAAAGAGAATCATACCCTGCCTTGACATAAACAAGGGACGCACCGTAAAAGGCACCAACTTCGTCAACCTTCGCGATGCCGGCGACCCTGTGGAGCTGGGCAAGCTATACAGTGACCAGGGAGCGGACGAACTGGTATTCCTGGACATCACAGCCTCTTTTGAAGAAAGAAAAACCTTTACGGAATTGGTTGAGCGCATAGCCGCAAACATCTCCATTCCCTTCACCGTGGGCGGCGGCATCCATGAGCTCAAGGATGTGGAGCGTCTGCTGGGAGCAGGAGCCGACAAGGTATCGGTCAACTCGGCCGCACTCAAACACCCCGAGCTGATTGATGAGATAGCCCTCAACTTCGGCTCACAGGTATGCGTGGTGGCCATTGACGGCAAGCAGACCCCCGAAGGCTGGCGCTGCTTCCTGAACGGAGGCCGCGTCCCCACGGACCGTATGCTTTTCGAGTGGGCGCATGAGGCCAACGGGCGCGGTGCAGGCGAGATACTGTTCACCAGCATGGACCATGACGGAGTGAAGCAGGGTTACGCCAACGATGCCCTGCGCAAGCTCTCCGACGAGCTTTCCATCCCCGTAATCGCATCCGGCGGGGCGGGCACGAAGGAGCATTTCCGCGATGCTTTCAAGGAGGGTCATGCCGATGCCGCGCTGGCAGCCAGTGTTTTTCACTTCGGAGAGATACCGATTCCCGAATTAAAGCAGTACCTTTGCGGCCAAAATATCCCAATAAGGTTATAGAATACACAAATTATACTGAAAATGCAGATTGATTTCGAAAAGAACGGAGGTCTGGTGCCTGCCATAATCCAGGACAATGCGACAGCCAAAGTCCTCATGTTGGGATACATGAGCAAGGAGGCCTACGAAAAGACGGTCAGTTCCGGACTTGTCACCTTCTGGAGCCGCTCCAGACAGTGTCTGTGGACCAAAGGTGAGACCAGCGGGAATTACCTCCACGTCAAGAAGATCCTGGTTGACTGTGACGGTGACACCCTTCTCGTCAAGGTCCATCCCGACGGTCCGGTATGCCACACGGGAAAGGACACATGCTGGGGCGAGACGAACCGGGCCGACCTGAACTTCATATCCTATCTGCAGGATTTCATCGACCGCCGCCATACCGAGATGCCTGAGGGCTCCTACACCACTTCCCTGTTCAACAGCGGAGTGAACCGCATGGCGCAGAAAGTGGGTGAAGAGGCTGTGGAGACTGTCATCGAGGCCACCAACGGTTCCGATGACCGGCTCATCTACGAGGCTTCGGACCTGATATACCACCTTATTGTATTGCTCACCTCAAAGGGTCACCGGTTCGAGGAGCTGGCAACCGAGCTCCGCAAACGCCACAGGGAATAAAACCTTCAGCAGTCATGGACATCATAGATTACCATAACGTTGAGATCCGTCAGGAAGACATGTTCGTCCTGGGCGATGTCTCCTTCACCGTCCAGGAAGGTGATTTCGTCTATCTGATAGGCAAGGTGGGGTCCGGCAAAAGCAGCCTGCTCAAGACCATCTATGCAGAGCTGGAGGCCATCTGCCCCATGCCGGACAGTCATGCCATAGTGCTCAACACCAGCCTCCAGAGCCTCAAGAAGAGGAACATCCCCAAGTTGCGCCGCCAGATGGGAATCGTATTCCAGGACTTCCAGCTGCTCACGGACAGGAACGTGTTCGACAATCTCAGTTTTGTCCTGAAATCGACCGGCTGGAAAGACAAGAAACTCATACACCAGAAGATATTCCAGGTCCTGGACATGGTGGGTATGGAGACTAAGGGCTACAAGATGCCCCACGAGCTTTCAGGCGGAGAGCAGCAGCGTATCTGCATAGCCAGGGCACTGCTTAACGACCCCAAGCTCATCCTGGCCGACGAGCCCACCGGCAACCTTGACCCTGAGACAGGCCGCCAGATCATGGAGATACTCCGCAAGGTGGGTGAGAACGGCACTACCGTGGTGATGATAACCCACAACCTGCAGTGGGTGCGCGAGTTCCCCGGCAGGATATTCCAGTGCGTGGGACGTCGTCTTATAGTCGATGCCCTGCTTACTGACGAGTACAATCCCGATGCCGTCACTCCGGAGGAGTTGAACCAGGCGGAAGGACCTGTACGTATCACGGAAAACGAAGACACAATCATAGCATAACCCGAAAAACAGCCATACGACATGAAAGTTTTGAAATTCGGCGGAACATCGGTAGGTTCTCCGCAAAGGATGAAGGATGTATGCCGTCTGATTACCGCCGACGGACAGCGGAAACTGGTAGTGCTCTCGGCCATGTCCGGCACCACCAACTCGCTTGTGGAGATATCCCAATACCTCTACAGCGGCAACAAGGACGGAGCCGATGACGTGATAAACCGCCTGCGCACCAAGTATCTTGCCCACGTGCCGGAACTGCTCTCCGAGGAGGAGAACCGCAAATCCCTTTATGAATTCCTCGATACGGAGTTCCGTTACCTCCTCTCCTTCCCCAAGGAGGGTTTCAGCGAGAAGGAGGAGAAAATCATACTTGCCCAGGGAGAGCTCATCTCTACATTCATGGTGACCTGCTATCTCAAGGAGCAGGGCATCAGGACTGCACTCCTGTCTGCCCTTGACTTCATGAGGACCAATGCCGACGCCGAACCCGACATGAGTTACATCGGAAGGGAAGTGGCTGTCAGGCTCAATAACCAGCCTGACATGCAGATATACATAACACAGGGATTCATCTGCCGTAACGCCGACGGTGAGATAGACAACCTGCAGCGTGGAGGCAGCGACTATACAGCCTCCATACTCGGTGCTGTGCTCAAAGCCGAGGAGATACAGATATGGACCGACATAGACGGGATGCACAACAACGACCCGAGGGTGGTTGACAGGACACAGCCCGTGAGGCATCTGCATTTCGAGGAGGCTGCGGAGCTCGCATACTTCGGCGCGAAGATCCTGCATCCCACCTGCATCCAGCCGGCCAAGGCGGCCAACATACCTGTGCGTCTGCTGAACACCATGGAGCCCACCGCCCCCGGCACTCTGATTGACAACCGCTCGGAACCCGGCCGCATAGCCGCCGTCGCCGCCAAGGAGAACATCACCGCCATCAAGATCAAATCCAGCCGGATGCTCCTGGCCCACGGCTTCCTCAAGAAGGTGTTCGAGGTGTTCGAGACATGGCACACATCCATTGACATGGTGTGCACGTCGGAGGTGGGAGTCTCCATGTCCATCGACAACGTCCGCAATCTGGACAACATAGTTAACGAACTCAAGAAATACGGCACAGTAACCGTTGATAAGGGAATGTGCATCGTGTGTGTGGTGGGTGACATGGTCTGGGAGAATCTCGGCTTCGAGTCCAGGGCCCTCGACGCTCTCGCCGACATCCCCGTCCGCATGATCTCATACGGAGGAAGCAACTACAACATCTCCTTCCTCATCAAGGAGAGCGACAAGAAAGCCGCCCTGCAACGGCTCAGTGAGGTACTCTTCAACGGGAAGGAATAATGCGGACACCATACTACCAGTATGACCTCGGGATACTCGAAGAGACCCTCAAGGCCATACGCAGGAATACCGCCGGACACCCCGACTGGCATGTCCACTATGCCATCAAGGCTAACGCCAACCCGTTGCTGCTCAAACTGATAAACGAGTACGGCTTAGGCATTGACTGCGTGAGCGGAGGCGAGATACAGACGGCTCTCGACAACGGGTTCCCCGCATCCTCCATCGTGTTTGCAGGCGTGGGCAAGGCCGACTGGGAGATAGACATGGCTCTCAAGGCCGGCATACTCTGCTTCAATGTGGAGTCGGAGGCCGAGATGGATGTGATAGCGGAGCGGTGCAGCGCCCTCGGCACCACGGCACACATAGCGTTGCGCGTGAACCCCGATGTGGATGCGCACACCCACGCCAACATCACCACCGGCAAGGCTGAGAACAAGTTCGGCATAGAGATACCCATGCTCATGCCCATAATCCGCAAGGCACGGCAGAACCCCTGTTTCAGGTTTGAAGGACTGCATTTCCACATAGGTTCACAGATCCTGGACATGGAGCCCTACCGCCTGCTCTGCCGCAAAGTGAACGAGCTTCAGGACCAGCTGGAGGAAGAGGGTGTCAAGATAAACAGCATCAACGTAGGCGGAGGTTTAGGGATTGACTATGAGAACCCCGAAGACAACCCCGTACCTGATTTCGACGGCTGGTTCAACATCTTCCGGGACGGTCTCAGGCTCCGTCCGGGCCAGCAGCTCCACTTCGAGCCCGGCCGCGCCGTCGTGGCGCAGTGCGGACGGCTCATCACCAAGGTCCTGTATGTGAAGCAGGGCACCATCAAGAAGTTCGCCATAGTCGATGCCGGGTTCACCGAGCTTATCCGGCCTGCTCTTTACGGGGCACATCACAAGATAGTGAACCTGACCTCAAACGGTCCTCTCATGAAATATGACGTGGTAGGCCCCATCTGCGAGTCATCGGACATATTCGGCAAGGACGAACTGCTGCCTGAGGTACACCGCGGCGACCTGATAGCACTAATGTCTGCCGGCGCATACGGTGAGACCATGTCCTCCTGCTACAACTGCCGCCCGCTGCCTCCAGCGGTGACGCTATAGGAACCGTCCCTATCGCGTCAGAATTTCCAGAGAAGGCCTGCAGAAAGAGGGTAGTCGGCATATAGGTTGCCGTCATGTCCGAATACACCCGCTCCCGCCCTCAGGTCAATGGCGAGATTCTTCAGGACAAAGATGTCGTATCCCAACTGGACATTCATGAAGTTCTCCGAGCTGTGGCTAGTTGACGGCTTGTAATGGAACTGGAGGGAGAAGGCTCCTAAATCCAGGCCTGCGCCGACGCTCCATGTGAAACGTCTGTCAAACAGGCCGGGCTCGTTCAGGGAACCTGAGCAACAGCCCAGGTCACCCATCAGGGAGAAACCGCCCAAGTTCCCGCCCCTGTACCTGAACTCAATCACATCGCGTACATTCCCGGTCTCGCAATAGTACTGCACCTGGGAAGAGAAGGAGAAATACGGGAAACGCCCGTCCTTTACGTTCCACTTGTCGGCGACAGCGACAAGCATGCCCGCCGATGCCACCGCCACGGCCGCCACACCCACAAGCAGCGTGGTGTTGTCGAGCTTGTCAAGGTCGATGTCCGGGGTCTTGGACTGTCCTCGGTTCTGCCGGGACCGGCCGGATGCCGGATTCCAGTTGTCATACTTCCGGTTATTATAATAATGTGCCCTGTGCATGGCGTCCAACCAGAATATGTCGTGATAGAGGTCGAACAGGTCCACTAAGAGCATGGCCAGTACAGGGTCATCAGGGTCCTCCGTATGATAGACTTCGCCGTTTTTCCCCGTCGTGCTGTAGATGACCTTATCCACCACCACTCTCCTGACAGGTTTCTCTACCGGCACAGGATCCGTGACCTCCGCCACGGAATCGGGCATGAGGAGTTCGTACATTCCGGACTCGGACTTGTCAGAGTAAATGAAGTGGAACTGTGCCTTGACCTCGGCAGGACAGTTCTTGTACATTGTCAGATAGCTCCTGCCATCCTTCGCCGCATTGACTTCACCCCACACCTGTATGTTGCTTTTCTCCTTGGCGGCGGCTGCAATCGAGAGTAGCGACACCAGCACGAAAACGGTAACATTTCTCATCTTTCACACTATTTTGCTGCAAAAATAATAGAGGTTTTTCACCCGCAGTAAGGTTTATTCCTAAAAAGACAGAGGAAAAAGCCTATTTGTCAGTATATCGGTCAAAATGAACCATACAACTGATTTTTTATTATTTTTGCAAATCATATAACCGAATTCATAAAACCAAGGTGTGATAGCATTCCTATGAACAGACATTATTTAGCGACAGCACTGTGCACCGTCATCTGTACTGTCTGCCAGGCGCAGGACAAGATGATCTTCACGCCGCAGTGGTCTGCCCAGGCACAGTTTGCAGGCTATTATGTGGCTCAGGAGATGGGGTTCTATAAAGAGGCTGGACTCGATGTCGAGATAATCCATCCTTCCCTCACCCAGTCTTCGCTCAGCCGCATCCAGAACAACGAAAGCCATGCCACCACCCTGCAGTTAGCTCAGGCCATGGAGATAGTCGATGACGGCATTCCCCTTGTCAACATACTCCAGACGTCCATGAACAACGCCATGGTCATCGTCTCCCGCAAGGGCGTTAACCCCCTTGAACAGGTGGGCGGGAAAGTCGGGATCTGGAACGCCGGATTCGGGCAGATAGCCATGTGCATGAGCATCAAGGACAATCTGGGATATCACTGGGTCCCGTTCGCCTCCAATATAAACCTCTTTATCTCGGGTGCCATCGACGCCACACTGGCCATGAGCTACAACGAATACTATCAGTTGCTCCAGACCGGCATAGAGATAGGTGAGAACAGCGTTTACCGGTTCCGCGACCACGGCTACAACATCCAGGAAGACGGGGTCTATATGACAAGGGACTATTACAACAGGCATAAGGATCAGGCCCGCAAGTTCGCCGAGGCGAGCCGGAAAGGCTGGGAATGGGCGGTGCAGAACCCCGACGAGACCCTTGACATAGTTATGGACTATGTTGACAGGGAACATATAGCCACCAACAGGGTCCTCCAGAAACTGATGCTTGAAGAGGTGCTCAGGCTGCTGGTTGACAGGGAATCGAAAGAGTGTGAATTCCGTCTCCGCCCCGACATGGTGGAAAAAGCCGGCCAGCTGATGTACGAGAACGGCATGCTGGACCGTCAGGTGACATACAATGAATTGATAGACAGATAATCCGATGACTATTATGGGACAGAAAAAACAGAAATCACTCTCTACCAAGATCAGTCTCTGGATTGTTTTGTTTTCAGGACTTATCTTCCTTGCCGCATTAGGTCTGTTCTTCAATGAATCAAGGTTAGCCGTGCAGAAAGAAGCCATAAAGAATGCTTCCCTGACACTTGACAACACCATCCAGCACATCAACACCATCCTGACCGAGGTGACGGTGGCCGCCGACAATATGGACTGGCTTATAACGAGACATCTGGACGGTCCGGACTCGATGCTGGTCTATAGCCGCCGGATACTCCAGAACAACCCCGACCTGAACGGCTGCTCCATAGCCTTCGAGCCGTACTTCTTCAAGAACAAGGGACTGTACTTCTCGGCCTATTCCTTCAACGACAACGGCACCATACTTACCACCCAGGAGGGCAATGACCATTACCAGTACTGGTATCTGGACTGGTACCAGCTACCCAAGCTTCTTGACAGGCCCTGCTGGACCGAGCCCTTTGCGGATGTCAACCCCGAAGATATCTGCTCGCCCGAGATGATAATATCCTACTGCAAGCCTATCAAGGATGACGGAGGTACGTTCATCGGCACATTCTCGGTAGATCTTTCCCTGAGATGGCTCTCCCAGACCATTTCGGCAGTCAAGCCATACCCGAACTCATACAGCATAATGATTGGCCAGGGAGGCACATTCTTCGTCCATCCCGACTCCACCAAGCTGTTCTATCAGACCATATTCACCTCGTCACTTCTGGAACCTGACACAGCCATGGTCAGTCTCGGCCATGCAATGCAGGCCGGAGAGGAGGGCGTTCACGAGCTTGAGGTTGACGGGAAAGACTGCTTTGTCTTCTTCAAGCCCATTACAGGCACAGGCTGGAGCGTAGGTATAGTATGCCCGGCCAAGGACATCTTCAGCGGCTACTACCGCCTGATAAACTCCGTCATCGGGATAGTGGTGGTCGGATTGCTGCTTATGCTCATGATATTCAGCAGCATCATAACCAAGCAGCTGGAACCGCTCGAGAATCTCGCCTACCAGGCGGAAACCATTGCATCGGGACAGTTTGACGAGGAACTGCCG
>JAGAEZ010000078.1 GCA_017612875.1 Bacteroidaceae bacterium
CCGCTCATCGGCTCCGCCGGCGTATCCGCCGTGCCCATGGCCGCCCGGGTTTCCCAGATGGTGGGCCAGAAGGAAAATCCCAGCAACTTCCTGCTCATGCACGCCATGGGCCCGAACGTAGCAGGCGTGATTGGTTCTGCAGTAGCTGCCGGTATATTGTTGACAATGCTCGGTTGAGCATTGTCAACAGCATACCCCTGACCTTTTCCTGGTTCGGCAAGGCCGGACGGCGCTTCTTACAGTCACATAAAAACCAGCCCTCACAAACGCGGGGGCTGATTTTTCTATATCTGCAAACGGAAACCTTTCATTTTTTCAAGGATTCCGATCGAACTGAAAACTTGAAGGGTACAGTCTCAAGAACCGTCGCCACCCTCGGCGCGTCAGAGGGAGGGGCCCGCGCCAAAGGCGTGGGAGGGATAGGCCCGAAGGGCCGTAGTTCTTGAGACTATACCCTTCAAGTTTCTCCCTGTAAATATCTCTACGGGATTACAACGGTAGGTTTGAAGGTTTTTGCTTCCCTGGGAGTAACCTGGGCGTAAGCGATGATGATAACGGTATCGCCTACCGATACCAAGCGTGCGGCAGCGCCGTTCACGCAGATGCATCTGGAGCCGCGTTCGCCACGGATCACGTATGTCACCAGACGCGCCCCGTTGGTCACATCGACCACATGGACCTGCTCTCCGTCTATTATTCCGGCAGCATCCATCCAGTTGCCGTCAATAGTTATGCTGCCGATGTAGTTGATATTGGCATCGGTCACTTTTACGCGATGCAGTTTGGATTTGAGTACTGTCAGTAACATTATTCCCTGTACTTGATATTGTCAATGAGTCTAACCTTTCCGCAGTGTACCGTCACACATCCCACGATGTAGTCCGATGCATCCCAATTATCCACAGGCTGCAAAGTGCGGCCATCGACTATCTCGTAGTACTCGACCTCCAGCCCCTTGAAGGAGTTGATCGTGTCGATTACATGCTTGCGGGTTGACTTCAAAGTGTGGTGGCGGGCATAGTAGCGGCTCTCTATGAGGGTATGGGAGATATTGACAGCCAGCTTGCGCTCAGCCTTGCTGAGCAGCATGTTGCGTGAACTGAGAGCCATCCCGTCCTCCTCGCGGACTATGGGACAACCCACTATCTCAATGTTCAGGCCGAGCTGGCGGACCATCTCACGGATGATTGCCAGCTGCTGGAAATCCTTCTCTCCGAAATATGCTCGGTCCGGTTCAACCGCATAGAACAGCTTGCTCACGATCTGGGCCACCCCGTTGAAATGACCGGGGCGGTTTGGCCCCTCCATGACCTTGTCGAGAGGGGTGAAGTCAAACTGACGCGTGTCAGGTTCGGGATACATCTCCTCGACCGAGGGCGCAAACACATACTGTGCACCTACCTTGTCTAAAAGCTTGCAGTCGGCCTCCATCGTACGAGGATAGTTCTTGAGGTCCTCCTTGTCGTTGAACTGGGTCGGGTTCACGAAATCGCTCACCACGGTTATGTCATTCTCGGCCACAGAGCGGCGGACCAGGGAGGCATGTCCTGCATGAAGCGCACCCATTGTGGGAACCAGGCCGATGGTCTTGCCTGTCTGGCGGCAAGGCTCAAGAGCCTCTTTCAACTCCCTGACGGTTGTTATAATCTTTACCATACCCTTTTTGCTTTGCACTTTGAAAAAGTGCGCAAAATAAGCTAATATTTATGGAATTTCAAAAGATTCGGTCAAACTGCTTGCCAAATTCATATATTTTTTTTATATCTTTGCAAAGCGGAACTGCAAACATGCTGTTTCCGACAAAAAGCTTAACAATCCAATCCCGATATGAGCGAGAAGAAAATATTATTTATTACCGACCAGATTTCGCCCTTTGTGGCTTCGTCTCCGATAGCCGACTATTGCAGGCAGCTGCCACAAAGCATTCAGGAATCAGGAAATGAAATACGCACATTCATGCCCAAATGGGGACCCATCAACGAACGCCGGAACCAACTCCATGAAGTCATCCGCCTGTCCGGCATGAATCTCATCATAAACGACACGGACCACCCCCTGATAATCAAGGTGGCTTCACTCCAGTCCGCCAGGATACAGGTCTATTTCATAGACAATGACGACTATTTCCAGAACCGTCTCCAGACACGTGACAAGAACGGGGTGGAATATCAGGACAATGACGAACGCACGATATTCTTTGCCCGCGGAGTCCTTGAGACCGTCAAGAAACTTCGCTGGAACCCTGACCTGATCCACTGTCACGGCTGGCTTTCGGCACTCATACCCCTCTACATCAAGACAGCCTATAAGGATGAGCCTGCCTTCAGGAGCGCGAAAGTGGTCTATTCCCTCTATGACAAGGCGTTTGACGGAGTTTTCCACGACTACTATCCTGACATTATCCCCGCCAAGGACATGCAGGCAGCCGATGCCGGCGTCTTCGACAAGCCTATCGACTACAATTCACTCATGAAGAAAGCCATAGAATTCTCCGACGGGATAATCTTCAACTCCCCCGATGTGGATCAGGAACTCATCCTCTATGCAAAAGCCCGAAAAGTCAAGGTGATGAGGTACCTCAAGTCAGGGATGAAGCCCGAAAAGGTCAACGCGTTCTACAACAAATTATAATCTTTCATCACGTCCTATGAATATCAAGACGTTGGCTTGCAGTCTGATTGCAGTACTGTTTATGATATCCTGCGACTCTGACACCTCCACCCTCGGAGGCTCGGTCACCCCGTCGTATGATATAGTGCAGATAAGCTCCGATACATGCTATGCCACAACGCGTTCCATAGCCGTCACAGAACCGCTGCTCATGAAGACTACCGTCTGCACCCTGGGCCGCTACACTGACCCTGTGACATCGGCCACTTTCTCCTCAGGCTTTCTGACACAGCTCAACTGTGTGGAGGACTTTGACCTGCCGGACTCGGTCTATGGTATAGGCAACCACACTTTTCCCGACTGGTTCATCCGGAAAGTCGGTGACGCCAAGCCCTATTACGCCAATCTGAGGCTCTACTTCAATGAATATTTCGGCGATTCCATAAACACTGTCAAGATAGACATCTTCCCGCTCAAGAAGATGCTTGACGGCAAAAAACGCTATTATTCCGACACAGACCCCGGAGAATATTTTGACGATACAGCCCTGCCCATAGCCAGTGCGCTCGTATCGCCCTTGAATTTCCTTGAATCGGATTCAGTCAGAGCCATCTCCGGACATTACCCGTCCCTGACATTCAGGCTTCCGGATTCAATAGCATCCAAGATACTCCATGCCTACTACTCTGAAGAGGGCAGGAAGTGGTTCACGAGCGCCAAGAGCTTCATGGAAAACCTCTGCAAAGGATTTTATGTGCGCTGTTCACAGGGTGACGGTTCAGTCTTCTATATCGAAAGGAGCGTCCTTGAGGTGAATTTCAAATGCATCGAATACAAGAACGGCGAGGGCTCATACAAGTCATACATGGCAGAGTTTACCGGCAGCGAGGAGGTTCTCCAGGTGAGCTGCATCGACTGGAACGGTCTGGACGGCATACTCAATGACAACACGCACACCTGGATAAAGAGTCCGGCCGGCATCCTGACCGAAATTACCCTCCCCGTCGATAAGATGAAGAAAGGAGGTTCCTCCGTTCTCAATTCCGCCAAGCTGATCATGTCAACCGTCAACACTCCGGCCCAATCCATCAAGCCTTCGGCTCCAAGCGTCCTCATGCTCATCCGCAAGGAGAAAAGCGGAGAATTCTTCGAAGGCAACAACACGATTGACGGGATAGAGTCATTTGTTGCCTCGTTCGACCGCAGCCACGGCACCTACACATACGGCAACATAGCGGAGATGGTGGAAAAGATATGCAGTGACAGGACCGACTGGCTAAAGAAAAACGGCCTGTCCGACAACGAGACGGGAAGGAAAGCCTACGAGCAGGCTCATCCTGACTGGAACAAGGCCCTGCTGGTTCCGGTACGCTCCAAGAACAACACCAGTTCACAGGTGATAAGCTATATCGTTGACACATACATGCATCAGGCCAAGTTCTCCGGCGGAACAGACGGAAAACAGGTCAACATCTACACTGTAAGCTCAACCAGATGATCATCTTGCCTGTCTGACAGCACACAGAGACATACTAATAAAGGATGGCCGTCAAATGCAGCCATCCTTTATTTATAATAGATTGCAAAGCCTATTTCCTGACAGGCTCTTTCTTGGTCTTCTGGGCCGACTTGAGACGGGCTATCTGGTTCTCAAGCGACTGAATCTTCTTGTCCTGGTTACGGATGGTAGTCTGGAAAGCGTTCAGCTCCTCTATATCCATGTCCTGCGGGAGAGCCCAGTTGACCCTCTGCATGAAGTCAGCCAGGATATTCATGTAATTGGTGAACGCATCATACGGCGATTCATAGATACCACGATCCATGGACACCGAATTGTTCTTGGTGGTCATGAACCTGAAATTGTTGCTTGCCTGAAGGTAATCCCAGTCCTGACGGATATGCTTGTCATTGCACAGGAGCACACGCTCCCCTATCGAGTAAAGCTTGTTGAAAGCCTCGCGCTGCATCGGGTTGCCTAACCAGCAGCTCGTGTCGCGCTCCTCGTCATTCCACGACATCGGGTACATCACCTCGATGGCCGATACAGACTTGCTGCTCTTGATGATTTCGGACGGAGTGGCAAACTTTATGCCTCTCTCCTTGGCACAAGCAGGAAGCGCCCTGAGGAAATCAAGGACATGCGAGCTGAGGGGCTGATAGATACCCAATGCACAGAGCTCCATGAATATGTTGAAAATCCCGTCCTCCTCCGGACTGTTCTGTATCCAGTCCATGTAGGTGTCGGCCATCAGCGGATAAGACTCCCACGAGGGATTGGAGAAACGCAGGCTTATGTCATCGGACAGCTTGTAGTCACGAGTGAACACCTTTAGGTTGGGATTGAGCGCGCAATGGTAAAGATAATGCGGGCTCTTCCAGCCAAGGACATGCTTGGCCCCTTCGGTAAGCATTCCCTTGAATCCCATATCAGCCACGACAGAGCCTATCTCATCGTCATAGATGAGGCTTGAGTTCCTGAACACCTTGGGTTTCTGGCCGAACAGCCGGTTGATCTTCTCCACCTGGCGCTTGGTCTCCTCACGGAAGCACTGCTCACCGTTCGGGGCAAGCGATGAAAGCCCGTGCGAGTACGGCTCGGCCAGGAACTCACAGCACCCGGTGTTGTTAAGCTCCTGCAACAGGTCCATGACCTCGGGAGCGTACCTCTCAAGCTGCTCCATACCCACACCCGAAAGCGAAAGGGCCACCTTGAAGGCGCCTTCACTCTCGCGGGCCATGTCAATCAGAGTCCTGAGTGCTGGCAGATAGGAGTTATTGGCAATATGACTTATGCTCGTGTCGTTTGCATAGTCATCAAAATAGTAATGGTCAGTACCGATATCGAAGAACCGGTATCTCTTCAGATGTATAATCTGATGAATCTCAAAATACAGACAGATTGTTTTCATATCCTGATTCTTTATTTATTCCACATTATTTAATTCCCAACAGTTTCTTATAGCGTGACAGGATGCGGCCTCCCACCTTGTCCCAGGTTATCGCATCCACCTCCTTCTTTCCCTCCGCCTTGAGGTATTCGTAAAGGGAGGAGTTGTTGCAGATGGAATAGATGGCATCGGCCATGGCGTAAATGTCCCAATAGTCAACCTTTATGCACTTGTCAAGTATCTCGGCACACCCTGACTGCTTTGAGATGATTGTGGGGACCTCACACTGCATGGCCTCCAAGGGCGATATGCCGAACGGCTCGGATACTGACGGCATTATATAGACATCGCTCGCCTTGAGGCACTCATACACCTGCTTGCCTTTCATGAATCCGGGGAAATGGAACCTGTCAGCTATCCCCCGCTCCGCCACCATATTGATCATGGCGTTCATCATGTCGCCGCTGCCGGCCATGCAGAACCGTATGTCATGCGTGCGCTTGAGCACGAGCGATGCGGCCTCCACGAAATACTCCGGTCCTTTCTGCATGGTTATCCTACCCAGGAAAGTCACCACCTTCTCGTACGGTTTCTTCTGCGGCACGATATCCTGGATCTCCTTAGGCAGAGGCTCCACGGCATTGTGCATTGTCGATACCTTGCGCGGGTCCTGGTGATACTTGTTGATCACCGTCTGCCGGGTAAGCTCACTCACACACATGATATGGTCGGCATTGTCCATTCCATCCTTCTCTATGGCATAGACGGTGGGGTTCACATTGCCCCTGCTCCTGTCGAAATCAGTGGCATGGACATGTATGACCAGCGGCTTGCCGCTCACCTGCCTGGCATGTATGCCTGCGGGATAGGTAAGCCAGTCATGGGAATGGATTATGTCGAACTCCTCGGTACGCGCCACCACTCCCGCCACTATCGAGTAGTTGTTTATCTCCTCGTGAAGGTTGTCGGGGTAACGGCCTGAGAACTCTATGCAGCCCAGGTCATTGGTATAGAGATTGCTGAAATCAGAGTATATATGGTCCCTGAACCGGTAGTAATCCTGCGGATCCATCCACCGGTATCTCGACTTCAGGAGATTATAGTCGGGATCCCGCCATACCACAGGAACGGTATTCATGCCGACTATCTTCATGAAGCTCTGGTCCTCATCACCCCAGGGCTTGGGAAGACAGAACGTTATGTCAACGTCACCCTGGTTGGCCAGTCCCCTTGTCAGACCGAAACTGGCTGTTCCCAATCCTCCGAGTATGTGGGGAGGGAACTCCCAACCGAACATCAGTACTTTCATTTTCTTGTTCCTAAAAAACAGGTTATCGGCAGTGCCTCAGCATAAGCAGGCTTTTCGCTCCGGCCTGCGCAATAATCCGTTATGTGTTATGAAAATTCATTTATAATCTTAATTGTTCTCAGCAGCTCAGCCACATTCATCGCGAATGATACGGCACCCCTGCCCCTGAACGGCGGATTACCGTCAAACAGCTCAGGGAGGGAGCCTATGCAATGCGATGACATCTCATCCTCATAACCTATCATCTGACGCTCCACGAAAGAGAGTCCGCTCATCTTGAACACCTTGAGATAGGCCTCAAAGTAGAATCCCGCAAGCCAGGGCCATGCCGTACCCTGATGATAGGCATAATCGCGCTCGCGCTGCGGCCCCACATAATTGGGATTGTAGCCCATGCTCTTGGGACTCAGCGAACGGAGTCCCTTAGGAGTGAGCAGTTCCCTGGTCACTATATCGACCACCGATTTCTTCTGCCTTATGTCAAGCGGGGAGAAATCGAGGGCTGCCGCGAATATCTGGTTCGGACGTACACTCCAGTCCGGCACATTCCCGTCAACGAAATCATACAGGTAACCGTACTGGTTGAGGAAAGTCTTTATGAATGACTTCCCCACATTCGCCGCAAGGTTCTCGAGCCTCCTGGAATAATCGGCCTTGCCGAACTCCTTCGACAGGTCAGCCGTGAACATGAGGGCATTGTACCAGAGGGCGTTTATCTCCACCACGTATCCTGTCCTCGGTATGACCGGCGCCCCGTTCACAGTGGAGTTCATCCATGTCTCCGCCTTGTCCTTGCCGTTGATATGGG
This sequence comes from Bacteroidaceae bacterium, assembly GCA_017612875.1. Taxonomy (GTDB): domain Bacteria; phylum Bacteroidota; class Bacteroidia; order Bacteroidales; family Bacteroidaceae; genus Colenecus. The sequence continues at coordinate 7,616 of JAGAEZ010000078.1, forward strand.
CCAGGCCGTTGCTGTGCACGAAGAAATTGTAGTGGCGGTTGTGACGGAGGAAATCCATCATCTCCACAAGCAGCTTGCCGTACTTGTCCCATGCCTGTTCACGCGAAGTGTATTTGGCGTATTGCTGTATGGCCCATACTGCCCACAGGAAGACATCGGGATGCTCAATCTCGTAAATCTGCAGATTTGACGGGGCTCCCTTCATGAAGTGCCTGATTGCCTCCTGGGCCGTGGCCATGGCCGATTCGAACTCCCAGTTCTCCTTGAGAGCCAGCGTAAGTCCCGGCAATGCGATGAACATGTCCCTGGCCCTGCATTTGAACCAGGGATAGCCGGCCAATATATAATGGTGTCCTTCCACCTTGTTATGGAACTGATGGGCGGCGTTCTTCAGGCAATGGTAGAAATTGTCACGAGGGGTACGTTCGTTGGCCTCGATGGTGAAAGTCCTCTTCAGCCCTTTGGTCTTGACCTCCGAAACGCCCGCCGAAAAGACTATGCTCTCACCTTTCTTTATAGGCATCTCGAAATATCCGGGAACATAGAGGTCCTCGTTGAATTCATATCCGCGCTCCAGCTCCTTCGAATACTCGAACTTGCGGTACCAGTCTGGCCTGAACACGAACCGGTTCTCCTTGCTGAGCTGCATGAAGAGCTCCGGATAGCCGGGGTACATGCGTGTCTTGATACCGTTCTCCACCTCCTGGTATTCGCGGCTCGCCTGACTGTTCTCGTGAGTGAACTGGCGGACGCTCCGGAAAGCGAGGAAAGGCTGCAGGCGCAGTGTAGTCTCGGAATGGGCGTCAAGCAGAGTATAACGAATAAGAATACGGTTTTCGTTATGTTCGAAAAGCTTCTCCTTCTTGAGCAGGACACCTCCCACCCTGTAGATAGTGGTAGGCACCTTGTCACAGTTGAACTCTCTGATATACTTGTGACCCTTGGGGCTGAAGTTGTATCCCCAGAACTGATGGACACCCAGGTTGAATTCCGCACCATGCTGGATAACAGTCTCATCCAATGATGAAAGAAGCACATGATTCTCATTGTCCAGCTCGGGAAGCGGTACAACGAGCAATCCGTGATACTTGCGTGTGTTGCAATCCACGATGGTAGTGCAATGATAGGCACCGGATCTGTTTGTCCGGAGAATCTCTCTCGGGAGAGCCTCCTCCAGATTTGTCATCAGGGTCTTTTCAAAACGCAGATAACTCATGAGTTTTGCATATAAAATGTATATATTATTTATAAAATTCCAGAAATTGCAAAAAAGTCAGGTGACGGTGCAATTTCAGATACACAAATATAGTCAGAAAAAGCATTAATTGAGTAAATTTGCACGTCAAAATTCCAAGAAGCAGGAAAAAATCATTAAACATGAACAGGATTGTATCCAAACAGCAGTTTTCAGAGAATGTTTTCAAGTTTGAAGTGGAGGCTCCGCTCATTGCAAGGTCACGCCGGGCAGGCCACTTCGTAATAATCCGTATAGGAGAGAAAGGCGAGCGTATTCCGCTCACAATAGCTGACTCCGATGTCAAGCGCGGCACCATCACCCTTGTGGTCCAGCGCATAGGATTATCGACCAACAAGCTTTGCCTGCTTAACGAAGGCGACTACATCACCGACGTGGTAGGTCCCCTGGGGCAGGCCACCCATATCGAGAAGTTCGGAACAGTGCTCTGCGCCGGAGGCGGTGTGGGTACAGCCCCCATGCTCCCCATCATAAAGGCCCTCAAGGAGGCAGGCAACAAGGTCATTGCCGTTCTGGCAGGCCGCACCAAGGAGCTTATCATCCTTGAGGACGAGGTACGCAAGTATGCCGATGAGACCATCATCATGACCGATGACGGCTCTTACGGCAACAAGGGCGTGGTAACCGTAGGCATGGAAGAGGTGATAAAGAGAGAGAAGGTTGACAAGTGCTTCGCCATCGGCCCGGCCATCATGATGAAGTTCTGCTGCCTGCTCACTCAGAAATACAATATCTCAACCGATGTATCCCTCAACACCATCATGGTCGATGGTACCGGTATGTGCGGTGCCTGCCGTGTAAGCGTAGGCGGCAAGACCAGGTTCGTCTGCGTAGATGGTCCCGAATTCGACGGCCACCAGGTTGACTGGGACGGTATGATGAAGCGTATGGGTGCCTTCAAGGATATCGAGCGCGAGGAGATGAAGAAGCTTGAGGAGTACGCATCCCGGTCTGCCGCCCCCGCAGAGGAAAAAGCATCATGCAGCTGCGGCAGCAAGGCCGGACAGGAGGAGGTCGAGCCCATCGAGGTCCTGACTGACCGCAATGCCCAGTGGAGAGCCGATCTGCGCGGCACGATGAAGCCCAAGGAGCGCACTGCAATAGAACGCTGCGTCATGAACGAGCTTGCTCCCGATTACCGCCGCCACAGCCGTCGCGAGGAGGTCAACCAGGGTCTTACAGAAGAACAGGCCCTGCTGGAGGCCAAGCGTTGTCTCGACTGCGTCAACCCGTCCTGCATGGAAGGTTGCCCCGTAAACATTGAGATACCTTCATTCATCAAGAACATAGAGCGCGGTAATTATCTTGCCGCTGCCAAGGTGCTCAAGCACACCAGCGCCCTGCCCGCCGTCTGCGGCCGCGTCTGTCCGCAGGAGAAGCAGTGCGAAAGCAAGTGCATACACCTCAAGATGGGCAAGAAGCCGGTAGCCATAGGTTATCTGGAGCGTTTCGCTGCCGATTACGAGCGCGAGAGCGGCAACATATCGGTTCCTGAGGTTGCAGCCCCCAACGGCAAGAAGATAGCGGTCATAGGTTCAGGTCCTTCAGGCCTCTCATTCGCAGGCGATATGGCCAAATTAGGATATGACGTAACCGTATTCGAGGCTCTGCATGAGATTGGCGGCGTGCTCAAGTACGGTATTCCTGAGTTCCGTCTGCCCAACAAGATTGTCG
>JAGAEZ010000079.1 GCA_017612875.1 Bacteroidaceae bacterium
CCTATATACCTGCGTGACGTGGCAACCATACACTTTGAAAACCGTGCTCCCGACAACATTGTCAGGGTGAACGGCGAACGCAGCATAGGCATCTCTGTGTTCAAGGAGATGGACTTCAACACCGTCAAGGCCGTGGAAGGGATAAAGACAAGCCTGAACAAGATACGGAAATCTTTGCCCGGATATGACTTTGTCGTAATAAGTGACCAGGCTACCTTCATAAACAATTCCATAGGTGAGGTCAAGAACAGCGCCCTGTTAGGTATCCTGCTGGCCGTGATAGTGTTGTTCGTGTTCCTGCGCAGGGTTGGGACCACCCTTATCGTGGCCGTTTCAATACCCGTTTCGATCATTGCCACTTTCAACCTCATGTTCTTCAGCGGGCTGACCATAAACATCCTTACATTAGGAGGACTTGCGTTGGGAGCGGGAATGCTGGTGGATAATGCCATTGTCGTGATAGAAAGCATATTCAGGAATCAGGAACGGGGGCTTTCTGTGTGCGATGCGGCAGTTACCGGCACTTCCGAGGTGGCGGGTGCCGTATCGGCATCAACCCTTACCACCATAGTGGTGTTCCTGCCGATAGTATATCTTCACGGTGCCACCGGTGAACTTTTCAAGGATGAGGCATGGACGGTGACGTTCTCTCTGCTTTCATCGCTTTTTGTGGCTATCCTGGTGATACCTACGCTGTATGAGCGCATTTTCGGAAGAAAGAAGGCTGTCCCTCTCAAGAATGTCAGTTCAGTGAACATCAGGGGGTACGCATCATTCCTTAAAAGGCTTGTCGAAAGGCGTTGGCTGGTGATTGCCGGTTCAGTGGCTCTGGTTGCCGTGACAGTATTCCTTCTTCCGTATGTGGGCACCGAGTTCATGCCCAAGACAGAGGACAACACCATAAACGTGAAAGTGCGCATGGCCGAGGGCACCAGTCTCGAGCGTACTTCATCTACACTTGAGAGCATGGAGAATCTGGTGTTTGACCTGACGCAGGATACCGCCTGTGTCATATATACGCATGTAGGGCCGGGTGCGTCGTCGCAGAATCTTGATTTCGAGGGAGAGAATACCGCAACCATGAAGATCCGGCTCTCCAAGGCATCGGCCATTTCTCCCGATGACCTTACTGAGGTTCTTGCAGCCTATATTGACGGTGTCGAGGGTATGGAACTGTCATTCACCCAGGATGAAAACTCCCTTAGCTCAATGATGGGTACCGAAGATGCTCCGCTCGTGGTGGAGGTCAAGGGTGAAGACCTGGATTTGCTGTCATACCTTACCGGTCAGGTTGAAGCCGCTGTCGATTCGCTTGACTGCCTGTATAACGTGGAGAGCTCGTTAGCTGGCGGCGCTCCGGAGATTATCATTACCGTTGACCGCGCTCTGGCCGGTATGAACAATATAAACGTATCCACAATAATCACCCAGATACAGCAGCATCTTGACGGCCGTACCGCCGGACAGATGGATTACAAGGGCGACATGAGGGATATAAGCATCAAGGTCCCCGGTGTTTCGCTTGCTGAGCTGAACAGTATGGTCATAACATCGGGCCAGAAGGATTTCCGTCTTGCGGAACTTGCCCAGATAAGCGAGAGCACGGCGCCCAAGGAGATATACAGGCTTAACCAGAACCGTGTGACACGGGTCACTGCCGATATCGATGAATCCGTATCGCTTGACAAGGCTGCACAAAGGACGAGAGAGGCGGTGGCAGGCATTGAACTGCCTCAGAACTATTCCATAACCGTGACCGGTGAAGAGGAGCGCAGGGCCGAATCCATGAACAGCCTGCTGCTGGCACTGCTGTTGTCAATCGTGCTGGTCTATATGGTCATGGCATCGCAGTTCGAATCGCTTCTGCATCCGTTCACCATCCTGCTCACCATTCCTCTGGCTCTGGTGGGAGCGGTTCTGATGTTCCTGATAACAGGTATTACGGTTAATATAATGGGTATCATAGGTATGGTGATGCTGGCCGGTATAGCGGTAAACAACTCAATAATACTTGTTGATCGCATCGGGCAGCTCAAGGAATCCGGTCTCAGTCTTACCGATGCCATCGCCGAGGCAGGTCAGCAGCGTATCAGGCCTATCCTAATGACAAGCCTTACCACAATCCTGGCACTTGTGCCTATGGCACTCGGAATAGGAGAGGGTGCATCGCTGAGTTCCCCGATGGCAATTGCCGTTATCGGCGGTCTGGTCACTTCAACTCTGCTCAGCCTGGTGGTGATACCTTGTGTGTATTATGTGTTTGAGAGCGCAAAAATAAGAATTACGGGAAAATAAAGATAAAATGAAGTCATTTATTGACCGTAGGGTAACCATCTGCATGGCTCTGGTGGCGATGACGCTGCTAGGTTACTTTTCGTACAGGCAGCTGCCGGTTGAGCTGCTGCCCAATACCGAACTGCCCCAGCTTTATGTCACTTGCTCATCGCAAAGCGACCTTACTCCGGCATACATGGAGCAGCAGGTGGTGATTCCGCTTGAGGGAGCTATAAGCGCCGTGGGTGGTGTGGAGAATATGGAATCGACGGCATCGGGCAGACAGGGCTCCATAAGGGTTGATTTCAAGAGGGGAACCAACCTCAAGATGACCACCGTGAAACTGCAGGAGAAGATCAGTTCCATCCGTTCCGATTTCCCGTCAGGTGTCTCTGTGAACGTCCAGCAGGCTAACATCAACGGCATAAGCAACCAGTTCATGTCCCTGCAGGTGCGCGGATCGGGCGGTGTTGACCGTCTGAGGGCTATCGTTGACAAGGATGTGGTGCCACGGCTTGAGAGCATTGACGGCATAGCAGGCGTGACGGTCTATGGCGGAAGGGTCAAGTCCATCGAGATCCGATCCAATCCGGAGGCCATGCAGGCATTGCACATATCCAACTCACAGATAAGCCAGGCCTTGAGCCAGTATAACCAGGAACGCACATTCTTAGGCTATATAAGTGAGCCTGACAGGAAGTATTATGTGCAGCTTGACGCCAATTATGACGACGTGTCGCAGGTGGAGAATCTGGTGGTTGCCAACGGCCCGATCTATCTCAAGAATGTGGCCACGGTATTCTTCGACTACAAGGAGGAGACTACCATAAGCAGGGTGAACGGCATGGACGCCATTTCGGTCTCTTTAGTCAACGGGGCGGGCGAGAACCTTCTCAACCTTTCCAAGAGGACCCTCAAGCGCATTGACGAGGTGAACCGTGAGGTCGCCCCCCAGGATCTGCAGCTTGTAGTGCAGTCCAACTCGGCCGACCAGATAAGCAACAACATATCGCAGATAGTGAAACTTGCTCTGTTGGGCGGTATCCTGGCCATTCTGGTCCTCTGGTTCTTCCTGCGCAACATAAGCCTTGTGTTCTTCATCGCACTTTCAATACCTGTCTCCATATTGTCGGCGTTCAATATATTCTACGCCGCCGGCATTTCCATAAACACCCTTACGCTTATAGGCATGGCTTTGGCCATAGGCATGTTGTTGGACAGCAGTATCGTGGTTTTAGAGAACATATACCGGTTAGCCTCTATGGGAATGCCGCCGCGCCTTGCGGCCTTGCAGGGTGTGAAGGAGGTCAGGAAAGCCCTTATCGCATCCACGCTTACAACCGTAACGGTGTTCCTTCCGTTCGTGTTCTCCGATGAGCCTATGATAAAGCTCCTGGGCAGGAATATCGGATTTTCAATCATATCTACACTGGTGTTCTCGCTTCTGGTGGCTGTAACGTTCATTCCTATGGCAACGGCTGCCATGATGGAACGCGGAGGCGGCGGCAACAGTGTGTTCTTCAAGAAGATGTCCATTCATGACCGTCCGCTGCAGATGTACTCTACGCTGCTCAAGACCTGTCTGCGCAAGCCGGGACCTACAGTGGGCACTGCGGTGGCTGTGCTGGTGATAGCTTTCATATTCGCCCTGTCCCGCAATACCGGTCAGAACCGTCAGGTGGATAGTGACAGGATAAACGTGAACATCACTATGCCTACCGGCAGTACGCTTGATGATACGGACGAGGCAACGGCCATGCTTGAGGCGCGTCTGGACAGCTTCCCTCAGAAAAAGGATGTCATAAGCCGCATCCAGGAGGAACAGGCCTCAATCACGGTCACTCTTCAGGAGGGTTATAACAAGAAGGGCGGTATGACCATAAGCCAGCTGGTCGAGATGCTGAGCGATGAGCTCACCCTTGAGGATGACATTGACGTGCGCGTCACCCCGGGCTATGGAGGAGGGCAGCAAAGTGCTTCGGGACTCAGTTCGCTGACCAGGTTCATGAGCGTGCTCGGTGTGGGCGACAATACTGAGAGGATTGTGGTGAAGGGGTCCGATACGGAGACTATGCGTATAGTGTCCAATAACCTGAGATACTATCTGGAACAGTTGGAGTTCGTGCGTGACATAAGGGTCGATAATCCCGGCGGCCGCCGTGAGGTACAGCTGACCTTTGACCCTGTGTCACTGGCATCGTACAATATTTCCAACCAGGCCATAACATCAGCACTCGGTTCACTGAACCGTTCCACCAGCACCGGAACCAGCTTCAAGGTGGGTGCCGACGAATATGACATTGTCATTATGGATGATCTCACGGAAGAAGAGGAGGAGATGGGACGCTGGGAGAAGACGCTGGATGACCTCAGGCGTGTCATCGTTACCGACGGTAACGGCGGAACCCATGAGCTTCAGCAGCTTGCAAACATCCGTCTGAGCCGCGGACCGTCGGAGGTGAGGCGCGTGAACCGTGACCGTCGCGTGAATGTGACATACGCCATATCACAGAGCGAGGACCTGCCCAAGGATGTGCTTGACGGCTATCACGAACAGATTGACGATATCATTGCCAATTACAACCTTCCTTCCGGACTGGCTCTTGAAGTCCAGCGCGGTGATGACTCCACCAGTGAGTTCAAGTTCCTAATCCTGGCTTCGATAATACTCATATTCATGATACTGGCATCGGCCTTCGAGTCGCTTACCACGCCTGTGGTGCTGCTGTTCTCCATACCGCTGGCAGCCATAGGCTCCCTGCTCGCATTGCTTCTGTCCGGAAACAGCCTGATGAATGCCAATACCCTGACGGGATTCCTTATCCTGCTCGGTATAGTGGTGAACAATGGTATCATACTGATTGATTATTCATCGACATTGCGCTCAAGAGGCTACGGACGGATGAGGGCAATCATGACCAGCGGATATTCACGCCTGAGACCCATCTGTATAACGACAATCACTACCATTGTCACTCTTATACCGATGGCTATGGGCGACAGCGAGTATGCCGGCGCCATAGGGGCGCCGTTTGCCCTGACTGTCATAGGCGGCCTTACATTCTCGGCTATCCTCACACTGCTGCTTATACCCACGCTCTACATATCATTCGAGAACATGAGGGCCTGGTACAAGGGCTTGGGCCGCTACACGCATATCCTTCATGCTGTATTGTTCGGAGTGGGCCTTGTGGTTATCCTTACAAGTGTCAGCGGAGTGTTCAGGGTGCTTCTCTACATAATCCTGCTGGCACTCCTCGTTCCGGGAGTGACTTATTTCATAAAGAGTTCCGTAAGGATTGCACGCAAGGATATCGTGAGTCCCGACGAGCCTATTGTGATTGAGGTCCGCAACCTGGTCAAGGTCTATGACTGGTACAGCCTGTTCCTGCGCCAGTGGCGGAGCGGACTGAACATACGCCGCAGATTGGGACTTTCCCGCACTTTCCATCACGCAAAGGATTTCGTGAGCCTGATATGGCAGGTGGTGGTGTTCGGATACACAGGCTATCTGGCCGGATGGTATTTCGAGAAGCAGGGATGGATACTGCTTATGACAATCATTACCCTGGCTGGCATAAACAATATCATCAAGGCAGTACTTCAGTATGTCGCATACAAATACGACAACGGGGCTGCAATAGCTTCAAGAATCAGGAAGATCCTCTACTGGGCCTTGCCGGTATGCGCCATGTTGTTCCTGAGCACGCGCATCGAGAGCAAAGGGTTCATGGTGTTCATTGCCGTAGTCTGGCTGTTAGGTCTCTGCATCCGCAAGACATCGGATTATCTCTATGACAACAACATCAACGTGGAGCGTCTGGATGGTGAGACAGCCAAGTTGAGACGTGCCTGGTTCATATTCGTAAAGAGCATACCCATCATAGGCAAGCGCAGGAAACCGTTCAAGGCCCTGCGTGGCGTCTCGTTTGAGATTCACAGCGGCATGTTCGGCCTGTTGGGACCCAACGGTGCCGGTAAATCCACATTCATGCGTATTGTCACCGGAATACTGCGCCAGAGTTACGGAACGGTGTTCATCAACGGTATGGATACTCTCAAGTACAGGGAGGAACTTCAGAGCCTGATAGGTTTCCTGCCTCAGGAGTTCGGCATGTATGAGTCCATGAGCGCCTGGGATTTCCTGGATTATCAGGCCATTCTCAAGGGTATTACCGATGAGAAGGTCCGCCGCGAGAGATTGGAGTATGTGCTCACGGCCGTACACATGTATGAGCAGAGGAACTCGGAGATAGGCTCGTTCTCAGGCGGCATGAAGCAGCGTATAGGTATAGCACTGATTCTGCTCAATCTGCCGCGTATCCTTGTGGTCGATGAGCCCACTGCCGGTCTTGACCCCAGGGAGCGGATACGCTTCAGGAACCTGCTGGTTGAGTTGAGCCGCGACCGCATAGTGATTTTCTCCACTCATATCATTGAGGATATAGCCAGTTCATGCAACCAGGTGGTGGTCATTGAGAAGGGTTCGCTCAAGTACTTCGGACTGCCCTCCGAGATGGTTCATCTGGCCAAGGACAAGGTGTGGCTCTTTGACATTGACGCATCACGCTTAGGTGAGCTTGACGAGAAACTGATAGCCAACCATATCCAGGACGGTGACATGATTAAGGTGCGTTACATATCGCCCGTATGTCCGTTCCCGGGTGCCCAGCCTGCCGAGCCTAACCTTGAGGATGCATACCTTTGCCTATTAAAGAATCTTTAAAAGAAATTGACCGATGTCAGTATTACAGACAGTGAAATCATTCGCCAGGTTGTGCGCATACAATATGAGGATCATTTTCTCCGGCAAGTTCATCTGGTTCCTGCTGGTGGGCCTGGCCCTGTTCTTCTTCCTTATGTTCACCGCCGCATCCCGAGGCGCCACTTTGAGTCATGGCATGGTCTATAACCAACTGATCATACCCGGACTCCTGCTGGTTTTCTACCCTGCGTGTTTCGGTATCCAGAATGATGCCGACCACCGCATACTGGAGCTTCTGTTCGGCATACCGAACTATATGTACAAGGTTTGGCTGTTCAGGCTGTTGATGATTTACGTGGAGGTTTATCTTATCCTTGTGGTCTATGCCTTCCTGGCCAGGATCCTGCTGTATCCGGTGGCACCGTTCTCTATGGCGGCCAAGCTTATGGTTCCGGTCATGCTGTTCGGTAATCTGGCGTTCCTCTATTCCACGCTTATCCGCAACGGAAACGCCGCAGCTGTGCTCTCCGTACTTACGGTGATACTGGCATTGGTGCTGGGGAATGTTCCGCTGGTTGAAAACAAGGTGTGGGATGTCACAATCAATCCATACGAGGAGCCGGAGAACATCAACGCCGCCATCTGGAGCGTGATTCTGTTCAAGAACCGGCTCATGATGGTCATTGCCGGTGTCATATTCCTGATGTCTGGGCTGCTCGGGTTGCAGAACCGGGGTAAGTTCCTCTGATTTGTCATTTTATGACCGATTTGAAAAAATTGAAAAAAAAATTTGACAAACAGATTTATTCCGTAATTTTATCATCGATAAACATCAGCGAACAGATAATCATTAGCGATATGTTTTATAATATGAGAGTCAAATCAATTATCCTGTCAATAACGGCAGGACTGTTCCTGACTACAGGAACCTATGCACAGGAGTCAAAGGAAGCTGCTATGCACAAGAAGGCGGCCGAGTTAATTTCCCAAATGACTCTGGATGAGAAAATCGGAATGATGATGAACAGCACTCCGGGAGTGGAGAGGCTTGGGATTAAGCCATACGACTGGTGGAATGAAGCCCTTCACGGAGTGGCCCGGAGCGGTCGTGCCACCGTTTTCCCCGAGCCTATAGGCCTGGGCGCCACATTCGATCCCGAGATTGTCCGGAAGATCGGCGACATTGTTTCCGATGAGGGACGCGCCAAATTCGACAAGGCCCGTGAAATGGAGAACTACAGCCGCTTTACAGGCCTGACTTTCTGGGCTCCGAACGTGAACATTTTCAGGGATCCCAGATGGGGCCGTGGGATGGAGACATACGGAGAGGATCCCTTCCTCACAGGAACGCTCGGATCGGCTTATGTGAAGGGTATCCAGGGCGATGATCCTTTCTACCTGAAGGCTGCTGCATGTGCAAAGCACTTTGCCGTACATTCAGGTCCTGAATCCGTCCGCCACAGCTTCGATGCTGTTCCTTCCATGAAGGATCTGTACGAGACCTATCTCCCGGCATTCGAAATGCTGGTGAAGGATGCCGATGTTGAGGTCGTGATGGGAGCTTACAACCGTGTGTTCGGCGAAAGCGCCTCCGGCAGCAAGTTCCTTCTTACTGACTTGCTCCGCGACACATGGGGGTTCGACGGACATATAGTATCGGACTGCGGGGCAATAGATGACATTTTCGGCGGCCACCACATCGCAAAGGATGCGGCAGAGGCCAGCGCCATCGCAATCAAGGCAGGCTTGAACCTGGAGTGCGGAAGCTCTTTCCGCAGCCTGAAGAGCGCCATTGACCGGGGGCTCATCTCAGAGTCTGACATTGACAAGGCCCTTGAGCCGTTGCTGATGACCCAGCTCAAGCTCGGCATCCTCTTTAACGACCCGGATTGCCCTTACTACGGGATACCCGCTTCGGTCATCGGAAGTGCGGAGCACTATGCTGTTGCACGCCAGGCCGCCGTTGAGTCTATGGTACTCCTCAAGAACGACAATGACCTCCTGCCGCTGCGCAAGGATATCCGGAACGTTTACGTGACAGGAACTGCCGCAACGGACACATACTCGATGATGGGAAACTATTATGGCCTTTCCGACCATTACAGCACATATCTTCAGGGTATAATAAGCAAAGTAAGCGACGGTACCAATGTCAATTACAAGCCGGCGTACACCATTGTTCCCACAAGGGATGTGAACCCCGGGAACTATGCTACATCCCAGGCTGCACAGGCTGACTATACCATAATGTTCATGGGTAACAACGGAACCACCGAGGGCGAGGAGAGCGACGCAATCAGTTCTCCCAGCATCGGAGACCGCCTGAGCATCGACCTGCCCGATAATCAGATGTCTTTCTTCAGGAGCGTCGTCAGGATGCGCAGGAGCAACAACCATCTCATCGTGGTCCTCACCGGCGGAAGCCCTGTAAATCTGCAGGAGATTGCTGCAGGTGCCGATGCCGTGATAATGGCCTGGTATCCGGGACAGGAAGGCGGCGACGCACTGGCTGAACTGCTCTTCGGAGAGAAGAACTTCAGCGGCAGGCTGCCTATCACTTTCCCTGTCAATTCGCAGGAACTTCCCGATTTCAGTGACTATACAATGGAGGGACGTACCTACAAGTATATGAAAGGCAACACGATGTATCCGTTCGGATATGGCCTCTCATACGGCAGCAGCCAGTACGGTGACCTGACTGTCCTCACGAAGAAGCCCAAGCTTGGCAAGCCCGTCGAAGTTGAAATACCTGTCACCAATACCGGCAAGGTGGAGAGGACAGAGACTGTGCAGCTCTATGTTTCAACCCCCAATGCCGGACAGGGCGCTCCCTTCAGCCAGCTTGTAGCCTTCGAGAAGGTTACCCTGAAGCCGGGTGAGAGCCGTACAGTACGCTTTACTGTGACTCCGGAGCAGATGATGGAGTTCCAGAGTGACGGAAAGACCAAACTGCTTAAGGGAACATACAAGATTACTGTAGGTGCTGCATCTCCCACCCAAAGGTCCGAAGAGTTGGGCGTTCCCCTCAAGAGCGTAAGTTTCAAAATCTAAGCATTCGTAAAGCTTTGGCGTATTTGGCCGCCGAAAGGAGGAATCAGATTTTGTTTGGATATTATTACGGTAAATATTAACTTTGGCATATCGGTCGCTGTCCAGTGGCTGATATGCTTTTCATATATAACCAATTAAAATGATGAGAATATGACTATCAAGGATTTACAGCCCAAAATCGTATGGGATAACTTTTACGGCATTACGCGCCAGCCGCGTCCGTCCAAGCATGAGGAGAAGATCCGTGCATGGCTTCTGGAGTGGGCAAAACAGCGTAACATAGAGGCTTTTGCCGATGAGACAGGTAACGTGATAATGCGCAAGCCCGCCACACCGGGTATGGAGAACCTGAAGGGCGTTATCATGCAGGGTCACATGGATATGGTGCCGCAGAAGAACGCCGATGTGAAGCATGACTTCGAGAAGGATCCCATTGAGACCTGGGTTGACGGCGAATGGCTCAAGGCTAAAGGCACGACTCTTGGTGCTGACAACGGTCTTGGCGTTGCCCTGGCTCTTTCTATACTGGAATCGAAGGATATCAAGCACGGTCCGTTAGAGCTGCTGGTTACCTACGATGAGGAGACCGGTATGACCGGTGCGAATCTCCTGAAGCCGGGTGTACTCAATGGAGATATCCTGCTCAATCTGGATTCGGAGACCGAGGGTGAACTTTATGTCGGTTGTGCCGGCGGCCTGGATGTTTCAATCCTGGGTCAGTATGAGCGCAAACCGGAACCCGAAGGATGGCTCTGCTACAGCCTGGCCGTGAAGGGTTTCCAGGGCGGACACTCGGGCATGGACATTATCCTGTGCCGTGCCAATGCCAATAAGGTAGGCGCGCGCGTAATGTATGCCCTGCCTACCAAGGCCGGTGTCAAGCTGATTGACATGGAGGGCGGTACCCTGCGCAACGCTATCCCGCGTGAGTGTTTTGCCACCGTTTATGTGGCTCCCGACAAGGTGGAGATTGCCAAGAAGGTTGTAGCCGATGTGTTTGCCGAAGTCAAAGCGGAGTATGCTGCAACTGACCC
>JAGAEZ010000015.1 GCA_017612875.1 Bacteroidaceae bacterium
ACGGCGGATGATAATGCACCTGATACTCAATCCCGTGCTCCTCCAGCCAACTTAAAACGAATTCTGTCTTGGTCATATTCTCATCTTTCAAAGTGCTGATAGTCCTTGAGGGAGGTCCAGGCACCGCCCCACTTGAATCCGTGATTTACGAAAAGCTGATAGCAGGCATCGCCCTTCACGATTTTATACGGGAACGATGCGTTCCGGTCCAGATAGGGTTTTCCCGATGCGGGCTGGACCGACTCCTTGCCGTTACTCACCCTGTAATAGGGATTGTATAGCGGGTTTATATCGATAGCCATACCCGATGCGTGCTTTGAAACCGAAGTCGAGCCCGATACCGTTCGCCAGCAGAAACAAGAGGTGTTGTTGGCAGTCATGGAGCGCTCGTCATCGGCATCGTAATAGTCTATCAGACGTACACGCTCTATGGGATATGACTCACGGAACAGCTGTTTCATGATTTCCAGCACATCGGCGGCAATCTGCCTGTTCACGACAAGTTCTCCCACCACGGCCTGACCATCGAGATTGCGGTGCAGTATAAGCAGATAGCGCAGATCCGTGCGCGGCACGGTGCAACCGGCCTTGTAGGAGCGTCCCTGCATCAAGGCAAAGATGGTATCGGGAATAGCCTGGTTGCTGAAGAAAACGCCTGCGCCAACAGTGCTAAGCACATGCTCCGGCACAACACAGCCCGGCGAATAGCCGCCGGATACATCACCGCCGTCCGCATTCTGAGCCGCCACCCCAGCCCATGGCAAAAGCAGCAGCACCCATACCACCCACCGGCACACTACATTACCCGCACTGTTCATATGCACACAAAAACAGCTGTTGGATTATCATTTTTGATGGAAGAACTCTTTATTGTTTTTCATCAATTTATCATTTTGTCAGACAAACTTACATAAAATCTACCGCTTTTACGCCCCCAGAAATAAAAACAAGATTTTTTAAAGGAATAAACAAACTGTTTTAACGTGGAGACATTGGGCATTTCTTTATGGAGGAACGTACCACTCAGCGTTCTTTGCGGAATGCGCGGAACGAGTGCGGAGGGATGGTCACAGTGTAGCGGGTGATATTGCCGCTGGCAGGACGACCGTACATCCGCTCGGCCCGTGAGGTCCGCCCGCTCAGAGTCTGCCCGTCGGCAAGATCGGTAAGAGACTTGGTCTCATCGGTCACTATGGTTATGGTAACAGGCTTGTCCAGGAAAGAATGGACAGCAAAGGTACCGTTGTCATAAGTAAACAGTGACACCTGGGCAGGCCCCTCGATCCTGACTCCCGTCTCCTTGTCGGCGATGGTACGGATACGGTTAAGCGCAGCGTCCGGAAGCGCATACAGATGGTTGAAGTTTTCCGGTATCACCCATACGAAAAGGTTTCCGTTTGAATATGAAGCCTGCAGCATCATGGGCCATCCGTTGTTATAGTCCATCGTTGATATGTCTTCCCATGAATCATTGGTCATATAGGTAATCTGCGGAATCCTCATACGGGCCTTAGCAATGGCAGGGGTCCTGCGCGTGGTAACCAGGATGGTGTCCGTATCGGCAGTACGGCCTGTAAAATTCAGTTCCACGATATCTTCAATGCCGTGTCCCTGGAGAGCCTTGAGCAGTCCGGAGGTTATAATCACATCACCGCCGGCATTCATGAACCGCTTCATCCTGGACACTATATCCTTGTCAGTTGCGGCCTCCTCGGTCAGTATGACCAGCTTGGAGTCGGTGGGAAACTCCGGCACCAGCTCCACCGGAATTCCGCACATGCCCATATACATCTGCAGGAAGTCCTCGCCTATGGAGTAATGCGGACGGTATGACGGTATCCCCTTGGGATTGCCAAGACTGCCCAGTATCTTGTCAATCTGCCGGTAAGAGTACTCAGCCACCCTGCCCCATGTGGGATTATCAACCCCACGCTGCGCCGATTCCGCCATCATCTCTTTCATATTGAACGTGGGGGAATCGTTCTCCCATGAACGGTTGCCGCTGCGGTACGGTGACATCATGCTGCTGAAATTGAAAAGGGTTATCTCCTTAGCCTTGGCAAGCAGCGTAAGCCACAGCTGTTCCGGGAAAATATCGAAATACGGCATACTGCCCGTATCC
This sequence comes from Bacteroidaceae bacterium, assembly GCA_017612875.1. Lineage (GTDB taxonomy): Bacteria > Bacteroidota > Bacteroidia > Bacteroidales > Bacteroidaceae > Colenecus. The sequence continues at coordinate 2,123 of JAGAEZ010000015.1, forward strand.
ACCCAACCGCCCAGGTTGTGTCCCGGGCTAAGGTTCTCAAAGTAACGGACTATAGCGTAACTCTCGTATGTCTGCAGATGCTGCTCACCCCGAGGGTCACGAGTCTCGGTACCAGTATATATGCCGTCGAAAGTGACCGGGCCGTTCTTGAGGTCAAAGCCCAAGCCATGAAAATGCTCGTACCAGTTGGGGTACTTGATTATCACCTTGCACTTGGGGTTGATCTTGTGCGCAGGCCCCACGATAAGCTCCTTTGCTGCATCGTCAAGAAGTTTCATACGGTATGCCGACCAGCTGAGGCCGCTTTTCTCCTTACCGTTCACGCAATCCTGACACCGGCAGTTGGTGAAATAGTAGTCATCAAGCAGGAACTCGTCAAAATATCTTGCATTTATCTCAGCCGCCCTCCTGATAGTGGCCCTGTGTTCCGGGTTGTTGTAGCAGAAACTCTCCCAGCGCATGCGGTTGCCGCCGCCGTTGTTGTAAGTCACGCCACCGCCTACCTCCACACCTTTGGACTTGAAGAAAGCTATGGCTTTGCGGAGCGCCTCCTCATTGACAAAAACCCCGTCACGGAACACTTCCAGATAAACCTTGTCCAATGCCAGATTCCCGGAATAACTGTTCCAGCAACGTTCCAGATATTCGTCGCTTGACATCTGGTTCACATTGCCCACCATGACATAGGCAGTAGCCTTGAAATTCTCATAATTGCCCGCAGCAACACCAAGACAGAGCATTACGGAGCAAACAATCGTTGCTATTCTTTTCATTTGGTCAAGTAATTTAGAATCCATTCTGTCTGCGAATATAAACATTTATCCCGATATCCAAACGGGCCGGGGAGACCTTCCACAAAAAGATTATCACATAGAGGGTATGAAGACCGGAATCCTGTTCATGGAACTGATTCCTACTTTATGAAGTAACGCGGAACGCGGGATTTGTAAGCCCGGTACTCATCGCCGAAGTCCTTCTCAAGTCTTTTCTCCTCTGAGCGGACCTGAAGGGTGAGCAGTATGACCTGAGCCAGGAAAACCAATAGAGCCCACCAGTTCCAAAGGCCAATCAGCACACCTGCGTCATATATGTATATACCTACCAGCATGGGATTGCGGGAATATCGGTACGGGCCGTCAGTCATGAGATGTCTGGTGCGGGGAGCCACTTCATGGTTGTAGGCATCGAACGGATTACCCTCTCCCACCCGCTTCATGTGCACTATGGCCCGGATACTCAATGCCAGACCAGCAATCATCAGAGAGCAGGCAACGATAGCCAAAGGCAATGCGGGCACATAAGGGAACGGCCTCCCCGATGCCCACCACATAAGCGCCGGAATGCACACCACGAACACCAGAAAGCCCAGCAGATATCCTATAAAATTCCTGATCATAACCATCATTTAAAGAATCACCGCAAATATACCTCTTTTAGAATCTGTTTAAATTTGTTCCATGAAAAGTTTTTGGAAACAAATCAAAACAGATTCTTAATTCCGGTATCTTTGCATTCCGGTTTTATACAGTCAAAGAAGACTGTTTTTAAAGAACGACTCTATTTGATTTATGAAGGATTCCTCAGCAGACAATAAATACGCACTGTTCTTTGACATTGACGGGACTCTGGTCAGTTTCCGGACTCACCGGATTCCGGAATCCACCATCCGGGCGCTGAGTGAAGCGAAGGCGAACGGGGCTGAGGTCTATATCGCGACGGGACGGCCGCCTGTTATCATCACCAACCTGGGGGCCATCGAACATCTGATTGACGGATATATCACTATCAACGGCGCCCTTTGCTATATCGGGAATGAACTTGTCTGCTATAAACCCATTCCCAGGCAGGATGTGCTTACCTGCGTGGAGGATGCCCGAAGCAAGAGCTACGGCCTGATTGTGGTGGGAAGAGAACAAGTGGCGGTGCTGGACCCCACGGGCGACGTGGACCGCATTTTCCGCCTCTATCTGAATGTGAGGGAGTTTGACATGCCTGCGCCGTTGGACGAGGTGCTCCGGCAGGATGTCCTGCAGCTGACAGCTTTCTTCAGTATCGATTACGAACAGGAATTCATGATGCGGATGCCGCACTGCGTATCGGGCCGCTGGCATCCGGAGTTTACCGATATAACCGCAAGCAGCGCCGATAAAGGTGAAGGTATTCAGGCTATTGCCCGGAACAAGGGTTTTGACCCCGCCCGCACCATTGCTTTCGGTGACGGCGGCAACGATCTGTCAATGATAAAGCAGGCCGGGATAGGCATAGCTATGGCCAATGCCACTCCTGAACTGAAGCGGCAGGCTGATTACATTACAAGCTCTGTTGATGATGACGGTATCCTGAACGCCCTACGCCATTTCAAGGTGATATGATCCTGTTTTCAGGGACCACATCCGGCTCTTTTTTGTAAATTCACGACATGATGCCGATGTACAGGACAATGAATGACTACCTGGCCGGGGTGTTTTCCGGGCGGGTGATCAAGATTGCGGTCAATGCGGGCCTGGGATGTCCCAACCGGGACGGAAGCATCGGACGGAACGGGTGCATTTACTGCAACAACCTCTCGTTCAACCCTTATTATGCATCGTCCGATACTACCGGCTGCATAACGGAACAATTGGAAAAAGGTGTAAAATTCAACAGCCGCAAGGGCGATTGTTCCGGCTATCTGGCATATTTCCAATCTTATACAAACACGTATGGACCCACTGACAGACTCATTGGACTATACGAGGAGGCTCTGCGGTTTCCGGGAGTCAAAGGATTGGTGATAGCAACAAGACCGGACTGCATCAAGCCGGATCTGGCTGATTGGTTTGAACACAGGTTCGGACGTAAAGCTTCGCACGGCCATCCGCATCTGCTCATTGAGATAGGAATAGAATCCACGAACGACCGCACGCTTGAGCTGATAAACCGTCACCACACATTCCAATGCGCTGTAGATTGCATTGACAATCTGAACGAACGCGGTATAGATACAGGAGCACACATTATATTAGGCTTGCCGGGAGAGACTGAGCAGGATTATCTCAACCATGCAGTACGAATCTCTTCCCTACCCGTCAAGACACTCAAGCTACATCAGCTGCAAGTGGTTCGCGGCACAGCTCTTGCAAGAATGTATGAGCAGGATCCGGCCAGCGTCCCGCTCTTCACACCACAGGAATACGCTCAAGTCGTGGAAAGATTCATAAAGACCGCCCGCAAAGACCTGTATTACGACCGCTTTGTGTCCGAAACGCCCAAAAACATGCTCATCGCCCCTTCCTGGGGAATAAAACCTCAGACATTCAACAAGATTGTTGACCAGTTGCTCCGTGCCACCGGCATACCCTCAGTTCCGGCCACATACCGTCCATCCTCGGCAAATGATTCCTGATTCATTTTTCAACTGTTTGACAGAAGGTCTTTTACCTTAGACTGGTATTTGCGGGAAACGGGAAGCTGTGTATCGCCCACCGACACTGTGTCCTGTGATTCCAGTTTTGCGTATTTGCGGTTTACCAGAAAGGCCCGATGAATGCGGATGAATCCGGGACCGAGCAACGCTTCCCATTGGGA
>JAGAEZ010000080.1 GCA_017612875.1 Bacteroidaceae bacterium
AACGGAAACGGATCGGCCGGAACGTTCTATGAGGGTGCAATGACAGTTGGCTATCCGTCATTGGAGGCAGTCCAGGCTGTTCAGGCTAACATTGCTGCAGCGAAATACGCTGAGCAGACCATCAAGACCACGCGCCTGCTCACCTTCCGCAAAGGGGAGCCGCAGTCATTGGTCGTGACATACCGCAATAACACGACCGGTCCCGTATCTGATTTCAACATCGGGCTTGAACTGCCGTCCGGGTGGAATTCGGTGTTGGAATACAAGGATGATCATGAAAGGATACAACCGGGCCAGTCCATCAACGCCAAATTCAGGATAACAGGTCCGGACAGGAACCAGGCCGCTTTCGCCAAGGTTATTGCAGAATGGGACGGCGGCACGGAAATTTCATCATTCAGGATACGTAGCGCGGCTCCTGTCAGCATAAACGAGATCAGTCTGGGCAACGAGCAGTTCATAGAGCTATACAACGCATCGGCCGAGCCAGTTGACCTGTCCGGCTGGGAACTTGAGATCACCCGCAGCGGATGGGCTCCCGTGCGTGCAGCCAGACTGCCTGCAGGCACAGTTATCAAGGCCAGGGATTTCCTTGTGCTGCGTCCGGACGCAAGCGCCCTGGCTTTCGATGCGGCTCCGCTCACCAAGATTTTCATCCCTGTATCCACAGATCCCAAGCGCGTATTCAAGGCCGGCAGCACAAACCTTCCTGTCACATCGGCCGAAGGTCTGGAAGCCGGGCAGAAGATAGGCATCGACCTGGGCGGAAGGTATGAGGAGGTGACGCTCACCAAGGTGGGCACTCCTGCCACACAGACCACGCTTGCGGGTCCGGCCAAAGCCGGTGACAAGACCCTGAACCTTGAGGTTACGGCCAACCTGAGTGAAGGGATGGAGATAACAGTAAGCACCGGCCAGAGAAAAGAGGTGCGGAAAATCACCAGGGTTGTCAAGGTGTCACAGGCTCCTGCGCCAAGGCGTTTCGGCCAGCAGTCACAGCCGCATGAGCCGGGTGTCGTGGAGATTGACAAGCCGCTCACGATGGACCAGATTGCAGGTGTCGATGTCTGGGCTCCCGGAACCGGCATAGAGTTCACCCCCGCCCTCAAGTATGACCATCAGAGCGGCGATGCCGTCTCGGCTCCTGCAGTTCCGCTCGCACAGGACGGCAGCTACAGCTACACTTACTCCACCCGTGCAGGAGCCATTGCGCTCTATCACGGGAATGTGCTGATTGATGCAGTTATCTACGGCTCCAAGCAGAGCAACTCCAGCGCCAACGGCACCATAGCCCGTCCGGACCTTGCAGTCCTGGAGGGAGAGCAGACCCAGGGCGGTTGCCTGGCTGAGGTCCCGCAGGTCAGAACACCCCGCGGAATGACTCCCGGTGCCGCTACCGCCGCTCCCTCCTACTCTCTGGTCCGTATCCCGGACGGCAATGACAACGATGCCCTTTGCGAGATCCAATATACTGCAGTTCCCACTCCAGGCAAGTCAAACACTAAAAATCAATGACCTGAACATCATCCGTCATTCATTATTACTCACTTTTAAGTATAAGAATCAATGACTGAAAACAGTATTTTTGCAGTCGGACAATGATATCGGTGAGTATGAAGACTGAATACACGCCTCAGGACAAGATGAGGGACCTGATTGATGACAACAATCTGATTCTTCTGGTATTGAGCCGGTTCGGGATACATTTCGGGTTCGGTGACAGCACTATAGGGGAAGTGTGCCATGAGAACAACGTGGACTGTCCGACGTTCATGGCAGTGGCCAATCTGATAGCCGGAAAGAACTATACCGGATACAGTGTGTCACTGCCTGCCCTTATGGACTATCTGAAGCGTGCCCACACCTATTTCAGCGATTTCATCCTTCCGGGCATACGCCGCAAACTGATTGAGGCCCTGAACTGCAATGACGTGAATGATGTTGCGTTCCTGATACTCAAATTCTATGATGACTACACTGTTGAGATTGAGAACCACATGAAGCATGAAAACGATGTGATTTTCACGTACGTGGAGAAACTGCTGCACGGCCAGCCCACCGGACGCTTCAGCATAGCCCGGTATTCCGTAGCGCACGACAACGGTTCCCAGAAACTGAAAGAGTTGAAAGACATAGTTATACGCCACTACCGCCAGCCTAACAATGACCAGCTGAACTCGGCCCTTTATGACATCATAAACTGCGAGAACGACCTTATTTCACACAGCGAGATAGAGGAGCGGCTGTTCGTTCCTGCCGTAACGAGACTGGAGAAAACTGTTCTTGCCAGCAGTGAACCGGCGCATGACAAGATGCCTGAACACAGTGCCGGCAGCATTGCCATCCTGAGTGACAGGGAGAAAGATATAATCAAGTGCGTGGCAAGAGGCATGTCAAACAAGGAGATTGCCGACAAACTGTTCCTGTCCATACATACAGTGACCACCCACCGCCGCAATATCACAGCTAAGCTTCAGATCCACTCACCCGCCGGCCTGACCATATATGCCATAATGAACAATCTGGTGGATATTGCCGACATCAACCTGCAATGATTTCAATCTGACTTTGTGGCATTAAAGGGTTGTGACGGATTCTCAGTTCATTGTGAACGGAAAAATCCTGGTAACCCAGAAGAATCCGAGCACAAGACCGATAACACCTATTATTATACCCACTTTGGCCATATCCCTGGTAGGAACCAGACCGGTGCTTGAGGCAATGGCATTGGGTGGTGTGGATATGGGGAACATCATTGCCAATGAGGCACTTACCGCTACGAATGAAATCATTGCGTGAGTGCCGCCAAGCGCCATGAACGAGGCATTGTTGCCGGCTGACGGATCGGCCATACCCTGCGCCACCACAATCAGGATAGGAATGAGCAGCGATGCCGTAGCCGAGTTACTGATAAAGTTGGAGAGGAAATAGCATACAATGCCGGCGATGATGAGCACGAACAGCACACTCATCGATCCGAACGGTATGGCATTGATCAATGTCTTGGCCAGACCTGTTCCCTGCAGGGCGTTTCCCAAAGCAAAGCCACCGGCCACTAACCAGAGCACTGTCCAGTTAATATCCTTGATGTCATCCTTGGTGAATATGCCGGTCATGGTAAGTACACCAAGAGGAATGAGAGCCACTATGTTGGAGTTTATCCCGGTCAGGCTTTCGGTGGCCCAGAGGAGTATCGTGCCTATGAAGGTAATCCATACCACGTAGGTCTTCCAGTCAACGGGGCGCTTGTTGTCCGGTATCTCAAGCACCAGCTTGCTTGTCTTGAAAGGGAACAGGAACTGCAGCAGTAACCAGGCCACGAGAACCATGATCAACACAAAGGGGATCATCCTGAATGACCACTCAATAAACGTTATCTCATACCCCGATTCAGCAAGGAAACGGACAGCCGTGGCATTGGGGGGAGTCCCGATAGGAGTACCTATACCGCCAATGTTCGCGGCTACAGGAATAGCCAATGACAATCCTATCCGCCCCTTGTCATCTTTTGGCAGAACTGACAACACCGGTGCCAGGAATGCCAGCATCATGGCAGCCGTGGCGGTATTGGACATGAACATGGAGAATATGGCTATCACCACAAGGAACCCCAGCAGGACCATATTGGGCTTGGTGCCGAACGGTTTAAGCAGAATCCTTGCCAACGTTATGTCGAGTCCGTATTTCTCTGCCATGATTGCCAACACGAAACCACCAAGGAAAAGCATAACTACAGGGTCGGCAAATGACGCCATCAGGCTCTTATAGCTTACAAGTGTTCCATACTTGGGGTCACAGAAGAATCCGATGCCTTTATCGGAGACTGTGAGCAGTGTCAGCACGATCAGAAGCAATGAGGTGGTCCAGTTGGGGATAATCTCGAACATCCACATCAGAGCTGCGAAAACAAACAGGGCAATGACGCGCTGCTGAACTACCGTTAGGGCCTCGATGCCGTAAAAATCCACAGGTACGGCCCATAAGAAAAGCGTCACTGCCAATACAACGGGCAGAAATACGCGGAACTTGACATTTTGTTTTTTGTCGCTCATAATATTAAAACTGATTGAAAAATATTCCAGACGGATACTCAAGATCCGGATTCAGGCGATAATATGGGGAAACCTCACGGCCTCCCCATTCAATCTGCGGGCTCCCCGTCACGGGAATCCGCTGCATCCCAGCCCGCATGCGGGCTGCTATCAAACAAGTATTGTTTCCAAACAAGAATGGATACGACTCCTTGACCGTGCATGATATACCACACACGTGAACACGGAGCATTACTCCGCTCATCTCAGGGATGTCTTCAATAGTTTCTGACATTTGTCGTACCCGCCCTATCCTCGGGGCTGAAGCAAAACATTGAATTCCGGGTAGGTATTCTGACTTATCTCCCGTTTCAGGAACCTTCCCGGCCATAACAGGCCAGTGGCGTTTATCGCTGCCATGGGAGCGGCCGCTCATCCTGAACCGATATCTGAGAAATACAGCAGCGGGACTGTCCGGGAATCTCACCCGTGTTCCCTATTAAATCTGAATCAACAGATACCCGAATCCGGTGCAAAATTACATAAAAGGAATGTCTTGGAAAAACATTTGAATCGGTTTTTTATGGTTTCCGTAGCGCCGGCAGTAGAGACCGAAGTTTTTTTATGCCCTGTTTCTTTTGAACCACAGTTTTGAGTATTTTCGCGGATAAGAACTGATGAATGTAAAAGGCCCCCGAGGATGGAAAGGAGTAAACAAATAATACGCACCAGCTGGATCGGCATCGCGGCCAATGTCCTGCTGGCAGGTTTCAAGGCGGCTGTGGGCGTGCTGGCCAGCAGCGTGGCCATCGTGATGGATGCGGTGAACAACCTGAGTGACGCACTATCGAGCGTGATTACCATTGTGGGTACCAAACTGTCACAGAGGCCGGCTGACAGGAAACATCCTTTCGGGTTCGGGAGGATTGAGTATTTCAGTGCCATTATTATAGCGGTGATTGTGCTGTCAGCCGGAGTCACGTCACTGATTGAATCTGTAAAGAAGATCATCGAGCCAACGGAGCCAAGTTACACCACCGTTACACTTGTTGTGATCATTGTGGCTATTGCCGTGAAGATTGTGCTGGGACTGTATGTGAAACGTAAAGGTGAACAGCTCAAAAGTGATGCGCTGTCGGCTTCGGGGGCCGATGCTCTGTTTGACGCCATAATCACGCTGGCTACGCTGGTATCGGCGGGTGTGATGCTGCTGTGGAATGTGTCACTGGACGGGATACTGGGTGCATTGATATCGGCCGTTATAATAAAGGCGGGCATTGAGATGCTGGCGGGGCCTGTGAATGACCTGCTGGGAACGAGTATTCCGGCTGAACTGACGAGTGAAATCAAGAAGGAGGTTCAGGGTGTGGAAGGTGTACACGGGGTGTTTGACCTGATTATACATAACTACGGGCCTGACGTGAAGATAGGGTCGCTGCACATAAACGTGTATGACACTATGACGGCTTACGAGATTCACGGACTGTCCCGCAGGATATCGGCCATGATGTATGAACGGCACGGCATTATCATGACTGTGGGTGTTTATGCAGTGGCTACCGGCGACAACAGACGGGCCGGGCTGCAGGCCAAGGTGATGCAGACGCTGGCTGCCCGCAAGGAGATTGAGCAGGTGCACGGGTTCTACTACTCAGAGAAGGACGGGATACTGTCCGTGGATGTGGTGCCGGACATAACGGTTCATGATGACGCAGCCCTGGTGGCAGAGCTGACAAGCGGGATACAGCCGCTGGTACCGGAGGACGTGCAGGTGGCGGTTGTGGTGGATCACAATTACTGTGAATAAGGTCCTGCGGGTGATATGACCGACTTTGTGCCTGTCGAGGAACAGGGTTATATGCTCAAAGAATGGAGTCTGAATGAATAGTAGCCTCTATGGTCAAGGTATCCCAATGCATCATCAAGGATGGATTTCCTGCGGGCTTCATCAATATCAGAATGTATGAGGATGTCTGTCATAATCTCTAAACATTTATCACTTATCCCCTTCTGTTCAACAAGATATAGCACAGGGTTCTCTTCTGATAATATGTCATCAAGATTATAGTCAAGCTCAGCCTTGCCGAATTCAGCCTTGACATCAGCAAGAGTGCATTTTGGATTGCCGTCCTTGAAGAGACCCAAACGGATTGCTATCTGAAGCATCAGTTCTCCTATCCTGTCTATTTCCCTCAGAATGAAATCTTCCATAACAGCTGTTTCATATGCCCGCCATGATACAATTCGAATCCATGCCGCAAAAGTGCTTTAAATCTTACCGCGGCAAGACTACCGGACAGTAATCTTCTGGATTATCTGGCCGGGATCGATTATGGAGAGCGTTATTGCATGCCTGGTCTGCCTGCGGTCCAGGGGCAGTGTCATCACGAACTCCTTGCGGTTCTCAAGCACCTGGATCTTCCACTCCCGCCCCCACTCCTGGAACTTGTTCTCGCATGTCACTGGAGCACAGCCATCCACGCTTACACCAAAACGGTTGCTCCTGTCATACGCCACTGGCCATAGCGGAACCACCGATATGCAGATGGTAACTGAATCCGTCCTGCTGCTGATATACTCTGCCGGGATGGGGATTTCGATGGAGCCGCCGGTCTCAAAATCAAGAGGCTGCCCCATCTGAAGCGCTTTCCAGTCTGTGCCGATTCCTTCCAGCATACGGAACGGTCCGCTGGCTTCCACAGCTGACAGATCTATCTTGTGTCCGAACTCCGGATGACGCTGGCTGTCAGGCAGGCGGAAACGGGTGGTAGGCTCTTCAACGTATTCTGGCCGGTTCTGGTAGAGTGCGGTATATCCTGGAGTGATTTCGGATATCATCTGGTTCCACTTTCCGTCAAGCTGGGTGTTGTAGCGATTCAACAGAGCATCCAATTCATTCATTGCATGGTTAGCCTGATAGGCATACAGCACATTGCCGGTTTCATGGTTAGCCTGGGCATAGAGGAACTTGCGGTTCATCTGATAGGCGGAGTGCAGGCTGTAGCCAAGCATCTCGAACAGGGCCGGAACCATCTCCGGATCGACCGATCCCTCAAGTACATCGTAATCAAAACAGATGTCCTGATACTCCACAAGGCGCTTCTGGGCACTACCGGTCTCAAACGAGAAGTCGGTGTCATAAAGGCGGCTGTACTCACGTGAATCCCACTCCATCTCATACCCCATGAACTCCGGCTTACGGTCCCATGCCAGACGGTAATAGTGGTCAAGTATGTTCTGGAATACAGGTTCAAATTCATCTGAGCCAAAAATACCCGTCAGCCACCTGGCCTGCCACTTGTTGACATTCTCATACGTGAACGAGCCGAAGTCATAGGCCATCTCCATGAACATGGTCATCGCTATTTCCATGGGCTTGATGTCACCTACATTGAGCAGCCAGTAACGGTCGGCACCGGCAGAATATGCCTTGAGCAGCTCCTCATACATCAATTGGGGAGCTGTGGTCGAAATCCAGAGGTTGTCATGCGGGACGCCGCAGTAGCTTATGTGATAATAGACACCGCTGCGGCCCGGACGTTTCTGCTCGTCGGCATTGCTCACACGCTTCATGTAGCCGTAGTTGTCATCGGGCCAGACCAGAGTGATATCCTCGGGGACGCGCAGGCCTGCATCGTATATGTCGAGAGTCTCCTTGTAGGGAACAAATATCTGTGGCAATTGCGCAGAAGGCTTTTTCTTGTATTTCTCAAGGATGGAACGCTGCTCCTTGAACACCTTTTCAAGAGTACGCGCACGATCCACCGGATCACTGCTTCCGTGCATAGCCTCGTCGTGCAGACCGCGCATACCCATAGTGTAGATGTTGTCATACTGTGCTGTCTCGCGTATGCGGTCGTCAAGTTTCTTAAGTATGGTGGCGCTGTTGGTCTCATAGTTCCACTCGCCGTCACGTGATTTGTCCCACTCTGAG
>JAGAEZ010000081.1 GCA_017612875.1 Bacteroidaceae bacterium
CGGCAGCACGGAAAACCATGCGTCCGATACGGCCGAAACCGTTAATACCGAGTTTGATCATTGTGTTTGATTTAGGTTGATTGTTATATTGAAATTCTCTTTCTCCATAAAAACGGCGCAAAATTAAGAATTTCTTTTTACTTTCGCGCACAATTTCAAAAGTATAAAGGTTAAAACAGTTTAAGAGAAATCATGGGTTTATTTAAGAAGAACAGCAATGAGCCTCAGAACATAGGTGGTCTTGAAGATTTCATGACTCTGATACGCGTCTATATGCAGTCCGAGATAGCCGGAAACATGGGCATTACCAACATCAACATGCTTCCTGACCTGGCCACGTTCAAGAGAGGACTCAAGATACAGACCCAGGGCAACAAGCTCGGAGTAGCCGAGAAGGCCCGCTGCAAGAAGATGCTCTCCCAGATGTACGAGCTCTCCGACAGTTTCTTCAAGGAGCTGGACACATGCATCCGCAAGAACTGCCGCAACGTGAACATGCTGCAGCCCTTCATGTTCCAGTTCCAGGGTTTCAGCTCGGACCTGATGATGCAGGTGGGCACCATACTCAAATGGAGGTTCCGCGTCCCGCGCTTCCTCAAGAACGCCCTCAGGAGCATGACCCAGGACGCTGTCCACAAGATCATGACCAGCAACAGCTGGAAGGACGAGGCAAGCTACAAGACAGTCTATAACATACGCCAGTACCAGCAGCATCTGAACCTGTCCGAGGAATGGATGTGCGAGTACGCCTTCAGGATGATTACCCTGGCCAAGAAGGAGCCCCGAAGGAAGGAGGACCTGGAAGCTGCCCGCGAGATGCTGAAAAAGAGAGGATGATACGCTCCGTCAGGAAAGCCGCCTTGGAATATGTTTGGCATCTGTTCAAATTTGTTCCACGAAGTTTAAACAGATTTTAAAAAAGGCGCTATTCTTGATGATGAATGTTTTTTTCCTTACCTTTGTAAGAACAAAATTCAGGGCCGGCCGTTATGACTGACGATGATTCCATACTGATAGGACAGTTCGAGGCGAAAATCAGGAAGCTGATGGACCTCTACAACGATGTCAAGCTCAGGAACTCCCTGCTCATCCAGGAGATAGAAGCCAGGAACGGGGAGATCCGGCAGCTCAGAGAGGAGGTGTCCTCCCTCAGGGAATCATACCTGAATCTTAAACAGTCCAAGGTGCTTGAGGTTTCGGGACACGATATCGACGCCACGAAACACAGGATATCCGGGCTGGTGCGTGAGATTGACCATTGCATAGAATTATTGAATGTCTGAATTCTATGGATGATTTGTTTGAGATAAAACTTAGGGTCGGCGGTCTTTACTATCCGCTCAAGATAAAGAGGAAAGACGAGTTCATGTACCGTGAGGCCGCCCGTCGTATCAATGATAAGCTCAACAGGTATCGCGAGCGTTACCCCCAGCTGAGCAGCGAAAAATACTATGTCATGGCAGCCATCCATATATCGGTGGTGAACGTCATGTGGGAAAGTTTCAACGACACGACACCCTACAGGGACAAGATACGCCAGCTTGACGAACAGCTGGAATCGTTCCTGAGCAGCGAGCCGGAGCCGCTCCCCCGGCCCGAGTAATCTCTGGCAGACATCAAGGTTAAGGTTATTCCGCGCACTTATTCTGATGGAAAGGTGGTCTCCCGGCCTCTCCGCATCAGGGTAGTGCGTTTCATTATATACATATATACAGGGAGGATACGACAATATGGAATACATATTTCTGTTTATCGGACTGGTGGCAGGTGCAGCCGTTGCCTGGTTCCTGTCCAACAGCAAACTGAACAAGAGAGTGCAGGCCCGCCTTCAGGAGGCGGAGAGTCAGGCCGAGGCTATCAAGCGTGACAAGCTTCTTGAGGTGAAGGAGAAATTCCTGAACAAGAAGGCCGAACTTGAAAAAGAGGTCCAGCAGCGTGACCAGAAACTCCAGCAGAACGAGAACCGCCTTCGCCAGAAGGAGATGCAGCTCAACCAGCGTCATGATGACCTGCAGCGCAAGCACCAGGAGGCCGACGCCGTACGTGAGAACCTTGAGGTACAGCTCTCTCTCCTGAATGACAAGAAAGAGGAGCTTGACAAGCTTCAGCATCAGGAACGCGAGAAACTTGAAATGATAAGCGGGCTCTCCGCAGCCGATGCCAAGAACCGCCTCATAGAATCCCTCAAGGAGGAGGCCAAGACCGAGGCCGCATCATACATCAACGACATCATGGACGATGCCAAGATGACCGCCAACAAGGAGGCCAAGAAGATAGTCATCCAGACCATCCAGCGCATCGGCACCGAAACTGCCATAGAGAACTCCGTCTCCGTGTTCCACATAGACAACGATGAGATGAAGGGCCGTATCATAGGCCGCGAGGGACGTAACATACGCGCTCTGGAAGCCGCCTGCGGAGTGGAGATCGTGGTGGACGATACCCCCGAGGCCATCGTCATTTCGGCATTCGACCCGGTACGCCGTGAGATAGCACGCCTGGCCCTGCATCAACTTGTGGCCGACGGCCGCATCCATCCGGCCCGCATCGAGGAGGTGGTGGCCAAGGTCCAGAAACAAGTGGAGGAAGAGATTATCGAAACCGGCAAGCGCACCACCATAGACCTGGGCATACACGGCCTGCATCCTGAGCTCATACGCATCATAGGCAAGATGAAATACCGCTCATCATACGGTCAGAACCTGCTCCAGCACGCACGCGAGACGGCCAATCTGTGTGCGGTGATGGCATCGGAACTGGGTCTCAACCCCAAGAAAGCCAAGCGTGCAGGCCTGCTGCATGACATAGGCAAGGTGCCCGACGAGGAGACCGAGATGGCCCACGCCGAATACGGAATGCACATAGCCGAGCGCTACAAGGAGAAACCCGATATATGCAACGCCATAGGTGCCCACCACGACGAGATAGAGATGACCAGCCTGATAGCGCCCATAGTACAGATATGCGATGCCATCTCAGGTGCCCGTCCCGGTGCCCGCCGCGAGATTGTGGAAGCCTACATCAAGCGTCTGAATGACCTTGAGAAGATAGCCCTCTCCTATCCCGGTGTGACCAAGACCTACGCCATCCAGGCCGGCCGCGAGCTGCGCGTCATAGTGGGAGCCGACAAGATTGATGACAAGCAGACAGAACAGCTCTCGGCTGAGATAGCCCAGAAGATTCAGAATGAGATGACCTACCCCGGTCAGGTCAAGATAACAGTAATTCGTGAAACCCGCGCCGTAAACTACGCACGATAAAACATCAATGTAATGAAGAGACTGCCCATACGGTTGCTTACAGCCGCAACCGCTCTTCTTGCTTTCAGTCAGTCCAAAGCCGATTCCGCAACGGAGCCGGCTTTAGTCATAAACGAGGTCATGGCCGCCAACATAGACATGTTCCTTGACCCGTCACTGAACTTCGGAAGCTGGATAGAGCTCTACAACCCCACGGATGATGACATCAACATAGCCGGATGGTATCTGAGCGATGACCCTGCCGACCTGCTCCAATATCCCTTGGGCAGCCGCAAGCGCATCGTTCCCGCCCATGGTTTCCTCAACCTGTGGATGGGACATGTGGATGATTACTGCCTGGACCAGCTTGACTTCAAGCTCACCAACGAAGGCGGCAGCGTGACACTCTCCGATGCGGAAGGCAACCCGGTATCGGAGGTGTGGTATCCCGAATCCATGCCCCGCATCTCATGGGCCCGTACTGCCGACGGAGGTGAGGAATGGGGCTATACCGGCTACCCCACTCCGGCAGCGACTAACGCCACGAGCGAGTTTGCCTCAGAGCAGCTCCCGCCACCCGTGGTCGATACGGACTCGCATCTCTTCAACGCATCATTCAAGATTAACATTGACATTCCGGAAGGAGCTGTGCTCTACTACACCCTGAACGGCTCCACTCCCTCTCCGGACAATACTACGGTCAAAATCTTTGAAGGGACATCATACTCCGTCACCTCCACCAAGGTGATGCGCTTCAGGCTCTACAAGGAGGGATATCTGCCCAGCCAGGTGGTGACCCGCTCCTACATCAAGACCTCCAATGACTACAAAGTTCCGGTACTCTCCATAGTCACCGCCAATGACAACCTGTACAGTAAAGAGTACGGCTTGTGGGCCAAGGGTCCCAACGGCAAGTCCGGCAACGGGCAGAACGACCTGTGTAACTGGAACCGTGACTGGGACCGCCCGGTCAATGTGGAATTCATTGACACAGATGGCACAACACTGATCAACCAGGAGGCCGAATTATGTCCTTCAGGCCGCTACAGCATGGCTTACGACCCGCGCCCCTTCAAGATCGAGGCCAAGAAGAAATACGGTTACGAGACATTCTTCCCCTTCACACCTTTCCAGGACAAGCCCTATAACAAATACAAGACCCTGAAGATCCGCAACGGCGGTAACTATAACCAGACCCGTTTCAAGGATGCCGCGCTGCATGAAATCATACTCCGTTCCGGACTCAATCTGGACTGCCAGTCATACCAGCCTGTACACCACTATATAAACGGTGTATATAAAGGCGTAATCAACATGCGTGAGCCCAACAACAAGGATTACGCATTCGCCAACTACGGATATGATGAGGACGAGGTGGATTTCTTCAAGGTGGACCACAGGCTCGGAAACGGAGGATACGCACAGGTAAGAGGCACGAGCGATGCCTGGGACGAATGGTTCAGGCTTGCCAAGAACGCCAGCAACCCCGAATCCTACAAGAG
>JAGAEZ010000082.1 GCA_017612875.1 Bacteroidaceae bacterium
ATGTCCTTGTGGCGGAAACGCTTGGCGGCCTCAATGTACTTGCGGTCACCGGTAATCTGGAACGCATCGGCGAAAATCTCGTTCATGCCGCCGAACTCGGTGCCGGTCATCTGCTCCATCTGGTTGTCATCCAGATCGGCAAATATAGTCAGACCCCAGTCACAGAACTTGATAAACATGTCCTTGGCCTTCTCTATGCCGGCATACTGCCACGCGTCGCGCAGGCCCGCGTACATCTTGTGTACATTGTACCAGGGCACCCATGCGCCGCGGAACAGCCCGAAGTCACCTTTCTTCAAGTTGCCCCACAGTTGCTTGCTGTTGGGTACGCCGCCTATATAGCCGTCACCGTTGGCTATCTGGCAGCGCTCCAGCTCATCGATCATATAGACCAGACGGTCATAGCACTCCTTGTTGCCGGTAGCGGCGTAGTGGATGGCTAAGGCCGATACGTAGTGCCCGCCCACATGGCCGTCCAGACCAGCCCAGTTGGGGAAATACTCCGCTTTCTTGGGCAGTCCTGCCTCCTTGAGGAACGGAGCCAGCAGGCGGTCGGTGTCATACTCTAAGAGAACCTTCACGTTAAGGTCCAGGGCATGCTTGAACGGTCCTTCAAGCAGCTCTACCTGGTTCAGGTTGAATGTGTTGTGATACAGTTTGTCCTGCGCATGAACAGTCAGGACTGACAAAAAAAGGCAAAAGGTAAAAGCGGTTTTTTTCATAATAAGACAGTTTGGTTGTAATATTTTTCAAATATAGTTCAAAAGTTCCATAAATAGGAATTCCTGATACAGATTGTTTCAACATGTACAGGGACTATGGTTCCCGGAGGCAGTAGTGTGACGTGATATGGTATAAAAAATCCCGGGACTCTTCAGTACCCGGGATTTTGAATATAGGTCGGTTTAATGGATTGTCAGGCTTAGAACATGCCACCGCCGAAGCCGCCACCGCCGAAGCCGCCACCGCCGAAGCCGCCCATGCCGCCGCCGAAGCCGCCCATGCCGCCGCCGAAGCCGCCACGGCCACGCATGCTCTGACGGGCGTTGCGGTCACCGAATACCGACAGACGGTAGGTGAGAGTAGCCATGAAATAGCTGGTGATGTTCTTGCTTTCAGTATCAGTACGTGATGTTGCGCTCATGGAACGGTTTACTGTACTGCGCTGATGCAGGATATCGTAAGCTGCGAGCTGCAGGCTTGCCTTGTTGCCCTTCAGGAAGGAGAAGGATACTGAAGCATTCCAGATAAGCTCGTCGGTATTCATCTCAGCGTCATAACCGCGACGGCTGTTCATGTTGAGGTCAGAACCTACGCGCATGTTCCTCCAAGGGATGAAGGCCATGAGGCTGGTACCGTATGAGTAGTCGTATGTATCCATGTTACGCTCAGGCTGCAGGTCATTGGTTGAATGCTGATAGCGGAGACTTCCGTCCAATGAGAGAGTCAGGTAGTCATCACGATACTCAGCGCTCAGGCTCTCATTCGCACCTGTAGTGTTCGTCTTACGGAGCTGAGCCTCCTGGCCGACTATCGATGCCCATCCTTCCTGATGACTGAAGTTACCTGAAGTGTTGGATGAAATAGAATAACGGTCATCGGGGAAAGTGTAGTTGTACATTACACTGGCATTGGTGTTCCAGTTTGCCCAGAAGCCATCCATGTTCTCAGGTCTGCTTTCGGTACCGCCGTTGGCAAGCAGAGTGGTCTTGTTCTGGATCTGACGCAGGGTGTTGCTCAAGCTTGTGTTGATATTGAAGCTACCCATTGTTACAGGATTGTACTTCTGATATCCTAAGCTCAACTGGTTGTTGAAAGTAGGCTTCAGGCCGGGGTTACCGCTTGATACGCGCAGCGGGTTGCTGTCATCGCGGATGTCAAGCAGCTGTGACATCTGAGGCTGGCTGGAACGGCCGTTATAACGGATATTGATCTGTTCCTGACGGGTCACCCTGTAGCGGAACTGTACGGTAGGTGTCCAGTTGAACACTGTACGCTCCAGAAGAGTATCCTTTACACCCATGCCTGAATAGTTCATCTTAGAATACTGAGGCAGTATGGACAAACCTACAGTGAAGTTGTATGACTGGTCTGTAGCGTTCTTGCGGAACTGGACCTGGGCAGTCTGGTCAAGGTTGTAATAATATGAATTGGTGCTCAGCTTTTCATTGTAAATCTTCTCGTTGTCCTCATAGATCCACTGGGGCATATTCCAGGGATTTCCCCATGTGTCATTGTTTATGTCGTAAGTGGAACGGTCACTGTTCTGCTTGCTGTACTGGAACTGGTAACTGAACTGCAGATATGTGCCGGTAGCTATAGGCTCGGAATAAGTTGACTGGATACTCCAGCTCAAACGGTCGCTGGGATTGTCATTCAAACGCTTGAGATCCGTAGTGTCGCGCAGTACGCCTGTAGCGGGAGTGGAAGCACCGCCACCGAATCCTGTGCCGCCGCCGAATCCGCCGGAAGTGACATTGGAGGAGGTTATCTGGTAGTTCCTCTGATACTGGTCTCCGGTCTGGTTGCTTATGTTATATGTTCCGCGTACTGAAACGTTACGGCCACGGTTTCCGAAACGTCTAACGAACTGGATGTTACCGCTTGCAGACTTGCTTTCGTTGTTACTCTTGTTAAGACTGTGCTGACTGTTCCACAAAGCCTCTTTAAGGGAATCGATATAGTTTGCGGCAGGATCAAGCTCAAGATTGTTCGGATTGAATGCAGCTGAATATGCGGTTGAGTCATATAAAGGAGACTGTGCATACTTGTAAGGATCCTTGAAGAAAGTCTTGGAGTTGCTCTCGCTTCCGCTGTTGGACTTGCTGTATGAGAACTGAGGCTGGAAAAGCAGGCTCGTATAGTTGTCCTTGTTCCACTCGATACGCATCTGGCCGCTCAGACTGTTGCTGCCGCTGTTGTTGCTGCTGGCACTGTTCGTATAAGTGTGCATACCGCCGGTGTACCATTGCTCACCTGATGACTTTGAACTTGACTCATTGTCGCTGTGGCTCCAGTTGATACTGCCGCCGACCTCAAACTCATAGTTGTCCTGTGACACTTCACGGCCAAGGTTCATGGCGAAGTTGGCACCGCCGGTATAGTTGGTGCTCACACCGCCTCCGCCGCCGGCCATGCCGCCGCCGAAGCCACCTCCGAAGCCGCCGCCGATGCCGCCGCCCATTCTCATCATACCCATGCCGCCACGGCCCATACCGCCTGATGACTGGCTGGCAGAACCCATGACGGTGAACTGCTTGTCCTCATCGAAACGGTTCAGGGAAGCGTTGACCTGATAGAGAGCAGCAACGTCGAAACCCTCCTTCTCTAAGGGAGCACCGCCGCCGACGCTGATATTACCGAACCAACCCTTGGCCATGCCTTTCTGCACCTGGAGGTCAAGGACAGTCTCTTCCTCACCGTCATCGATACCGGTCTGGCGGGCCAGGTCACTCTGCTTGTCGTAAGCCTTGACCTTCTCGATCATATCGGCTGTGAGCTGTGTCAGAGCCACGGACTTGTCGTCGTTGAAGAACTCCTTTCCGTTCACGAGAATCTTGGAGACCGACTTACCGTTCACGGTGATATCGCCGTCACTTGTTATCTGTACGCCCGGAAGCTTGCGGATGAGGTCCTCGACCGATGAGCCTTCGGGCAGCTTGATTGCGGAGCTGTTGAACATCACTGTATCATTGACCATCTGCACCTTGGCGGCCACAGCGTTGATGGCCACAGCCTGGAGGGTGATACCGTCCGACCTCATGGTAATCTTTCCGAGATCGGTAGTGGTGGAACCTGAACGGAGGGTGAAGTTCTTGTCCGTGTCAGTGTAGCCGATGAATGTGGCGCGGGCCATGTAGTTGCCGGCTTTCAGACCGCCCAGACGGAAGGAACCGTCCTCCTCGGTGGCTACGCCGTTAACATAGACGGTGTCTGTCCCGGCAATTGAAAATACCTGTATGTTAGCAGGATACAATGGTTCGGCACTGTCGAAATCATAGACAGTACCTTTGATCTCAAGGTTCTGTGCCATCAGTGACGAAACTGATGTGATCAGAACAGCAATCAAAGTGGAGATTCGTTTCATTTGTTGTTTATATTTGTTGAATTTCGTTCGTTTTTGCAGCCTCAGCAGTGCGGGAAAACTCCCCCGTTGCATCAGGTTCCGTTTTTTGATTTGCAAAAATACAACTTTACTATACAAGCATTCCTTTTTTGTTAAATGTAAAAAATGTGAAATTTCGTTTTTGCCGTTTTTTTGATTCTTTCATGCCGTCATGGTTTAATTTCAAGCCTGTTTTTTTAATATCTTTGCAGGTGTTGTAAAGTGTTAACAGAAATACAGGTTATGAAAAGTTTTTTCTCTCGTTTCATCATGTTTCTCATGGCATCGTCCCTGTTCCTTTCATGCAATGACAAGGTTCTCACGGAATCGGTTTTCGAGGAGTTGGAAATAAAGGATAAGGACGGCGGTGTGAGGAAGGGTGGACTGTATCTCCCTTTGGGGTATGACTCAAGGCAGGAATATCCTGTGGTTTATATGGCCGACGGACTTGTGTTCAAGGACAACAGCTACCGTTCTATGGTTGACTCGCTCATAGAGACAGGCTCCATCCGGCCTGTGGTGATAGCTTGTTCGTACGAGAACAAGAAACAGATTCCGGGGTTCACCATCGCATACCGCAATGCTGAGTACATAGAGGCTCTTTCCAAAAGCGATCCCGTGCTGAAGGCCCTTTTCGAATCACACATGGACTTTTTCATCAACTCCTTCATACCTTATATAGAAAACAGGTGCAATGTAGGCTCCGGCAGGGATGACAGGGTCTTCTACGGTACCTCCAACAGTGCCGATTTCGGGCTTACGCTCAGCATGAGGCATCCGGAACTGATGGGTGAGTACTGGTGTTTTTCACCTGTATTCTCCGATCTGGACGGGTTCGGGATGCTCGGTGAGGAAACGGAATACCGTATCTGCTGGGGACGGAAAGAGGAGGTGGGGCAGGAGGATTATTTCCCTGCCTTGGTGAAATCCATCCGCAAGCGCGGAGGTTATGTCAAGGAGTGGTCATTTGACGGCGGACATGACCGTGAATGGTGGAAGCACTGGTTCGCAGAGGAGCTCAAGCGGAGGTTTCCGTTGGAGTGAGTGAGGACCTGATCGGAATCCGGGAGACCGGAATTCAGAATTCAGAATTAAAAGTTGAACCTGCGTATTCTCATGGAGAGTTTACGCAGGTTCAACTTTTTATGCAGGAACAAACGCAGGTACGGCGTTTTAATTTTCACCTCTTATTTGGCTGGCGTGAGCTTGATTATTCCGATCGAGTTCTCGGGGAGAGTCATGGTGAACTGCTTTTTGACAGTGCCCAGCTCCTTGGTGTGGGGGACCACAGCCTCGTTGTAACTGACGGAGTTGCGGCCACGGCCACCGAAACCGCCGAATCCTCCCGGACGGCCTCCCTGAGCGGCGGCAGGCTGTGCAGGCTCCGCTCCGGCATAGGTGTTCTGGTCGCTCTGGTTCTTGACCTTAGTGTCATGCGATGAAATGAAATCCACCGTAGCGGTATATGCCTTTTTATTCTGTCCCTTGCCCATGTTGACGGTCAGCTCCTTATCTACAGCCTCGGAGTTCACGAACTTGATGAATATCTCACCGGTCTCAGTATCTATCGTGGGCGAAGTGTAGATGCTCTTGTCGGGCTCGGTGCCGTCCATCACATCGGTCATCTGGAAAGCGCGGTTGCCGGCCTCGCTGAAGAGTTTCTGGTAGTAGTAGTTGGTGGTGCGCCACATCCCGCGGTTATCGAACCATATCAGGTTGGAGTTCCACTTGTTGAAACCTTTCTTGCAGAAGAGCGGGGCGTATGCGGCCATCACGACCATATCGGAGTTGCGCTCCAGGCTGGTCCAGTATGCAGCCTCCGCCATAGCCGATGCATAGTCGTTGTTGCTGCTGTTGTTGGCAAACTCGCCCACGAACACGCGGGTGGCACGGTTACGGTCGTAAGTCATGCCGTCGGCACCGCGAACCTTGTCGGCATGATAGCGGTCACCGTTGGTGTAGAACCACTGGTTGTTGCGGTAGTAGTGCTCATCGACCACAGTGTTCTGGTACTTGGAGTCAATCTCGTGCATGTTGGCGTCGAATTCGGGACCGCTGGCCGCCGAACCTGCCGTTGACACTATTATGATGTCCGGATACTTGGCCTGGACCTCTTTATATATGATGTCGAAACGCTCCCAGAACTCAGGACCTTTGTTCTCGTTGCCTATTCCAAGGTACTTCAGGTTGAAAGGCTCCGGATGTCCCATGTCGGCACGCATCTTTCCCCATTTGGTATCAGTACCGCCGTTGCAGAACTCAATGAAATCCAGGGCGTCGTTCACGAAAATATCGTGGAAACGCTTGCGGTCGGCCTCGGTCTCAAGCGGTGCTATGTACTGGTGTCCTGCAAACTGGCATGTCACGCCGTTGTTGAGGACGGGCAGGGGAGTGGCACCCAATGATTCGGCCATCAGCAGATACTCGTAGAACCCCACATACTGCGAAGTCCAGTAGCCCCAGTGGTTGCGGAAGCCTATTCTCTCTTCCTCGGGCCCTACGGAGTTCTTCCAGAACGGCTGTCCGAAATAGTTGGTTCCCTCGCTGGCGCATCCGCCGGGGAAACGCATGAATGTGGGATGCAGGTCAGCCAGAGCCTGCATCAGGTCCTTGCGGAACGGGCCGTACTTGCCCTCCTGCCAGAGTTGTGACGCCTCGGGAAGCAGGGTCACGTAATCCAGCCAGAATGTGCCGGCCTTGTCGGCTATGATGGAGAGACGGCTGTCAACCGAGCGCTCAGCCTTGAGCTGGCCGGTATATTTCTTCCAGTCGTTGCTTAAGCGCGAGATGGTGATGGCGTTTGAGTTGGGCTGTCCGTTTGCATCCTCAAGCTGCACGGTTATTGTGCCGGGATACGACTGTCCGGCCAGATAGAGAGTCAGGTCATAGCTTACCCCCTGTTGTGCGGGGATGGATGCCTTCTGGGTGTTGTTTGAGTAGTAGTTGCCCTGACGCTCATTTCCGTAAGGGGCTGTACCGTAACCGTTGGCGGCTATGCCGAATCCTTGGCCGGCATCCTGGATGTCGAACTTGACGCTGTACTGGGCATAGCGCAGCTCGTCGTCATAACGGTCGTTGGGGTCGAAGTCATAGTAACGCTTCAGGTCCTTTACGAGAGGTTTGTCAGCTACGGCATGAGCTTCACCCTGGGCTCCTTCCTTCTTTAATACTGTCCAGCCGAAGAATACCGTATCGGAATACGAGAACTCTTTGGCTTTGTTCTGAACAGGCGCATCGGGCACGTTATATGCCTGGAAAGAGTGGTTCTGTATAAGCTGGGCGCAAATGCCGCCGTCAAGTGACTGGTTTATGTCCTCAAAGAATATTCCGGCCAGGGTGGGGCTTATCTCAATGCCTAAGCCTTTCTTCTTGAGGTTCAGGGTAACGGAACGCTCCTGCACCGGTTTGAATCCCTGAAGCTGGAGCATCTTCTCGGCCATGCGGTAGCCCATCAGACGCATACCCTCGGTACTGAAGTGGAACTGGTCGCCCGTGCTCTCGCAGCCTAATGATGATATCACGTAACCGTTCTTCATCACTTTGGGGAGATTGGCCAATACCACCTGGTTGAATGCGGCGCACACGCCTCCCTGTTCGGCCTGCTTCAGCTCACCTGCCAGGATAGGGATATCGTCGGGGTTGAGGCCCAGGTCATGGCACAGGTCATCGTGTATTTTCTTGAGACGGGTGCACCACTGGTCATCATCGGGGTTTGATTCGCCCTGATGCACCAGCATACCCTTGATTACGCCGGATTTCTGGGCTATGCGGGCCATATCCACAATGCGCTGATACGGACTCATGTCATACTCCTTGGCCATATTGACCAGCCAGCTGCGTGACGGGTCGGCAGCCTCCATGGCCAGATACTCCTCACAGGCATCCTTGTCCCAGAGCTCCAGCTTGGCACCGGCCACGGAGACGTTGATAACACCCACACGGTACTGCTCCGGCAGTTCCTCAATCATCTTGCGGCCGAAGAAATCCACCGGACCCATGTTGTTGCTCTGGCGGCAGATAGGCGGAACGGCGGTGTACCACTGCCCCATCTTGCGTTCATAGCGTGGCATATCCACTGCGGCCACGAACTGGAAACGCGGGTCATTGAAATCGCGGTCCTGTTCAGCGGGTACCGCACCGGCCTCCATGTTGGACTGTCCGAAACATAGATAGATAAAGAAATTGGGGTCAGGCTGCTGAGCCTGGAGCTGCAACGTCACGAACATTGCGGCAAGGATGGTCATGAATCTGTACTTCATCGTTTATTTTTTGTTTAGGGTTATTAATCCAGCATATTCCCGGCCTGTTCCTTTCCGGCTTTCTCTTTTTCCTCCTTTTCCAAAGCCAGCTGTCGTGAATTGTTGTCGTGGAACAGGAACGATGATGCCAGCACCAGGATGACAATCACCGTCACCACTATCGATACCTTGATGAGACCCACACCTACGGCAATCCCGATGATACTTGTAGCGAAAATGCTGGCGGCTGTGGTAAGTCCTGAAACATCGTACTTGTTCTTGATTATGAGTCCGGCACCGATGAAACCTATACCCGTCACCACCTGCGCGGCTATACGTCCCGGGTCACCGTTTAT
Source organism: Bacteroidaceae bacterium (assembly GCA_017612875.1). GTDB lineage: Bacteria > Bacteroidota > Bacteroidia > Bacteroidales > Bacteroidaceae > Colenecus. The sequence goes on from JAGAEZ010000082.1 coordinate 8,700, forward strand.
AAGATTCAGATTGGTCTGGCATATCCATATCGATGCCAGTGTGGCCAGAGTCGATGCCATGCAAATAAGCATGAAAGTCCTCACTCCGGCCGGATGTTTGTGTACATAACGTTCTACACCTATGGCGCACCCGAGCAGGGCGCTCACCAGAATCCTTATTATGGCAATGTTCTCAGTAAGCATGATAAACCGGTCAATTAGTCAAGCAAAGATATGATGATTAATTCAGAATCTGTTTAAAATTGTTTCCATAAAAATCTTACAGCCTCTTTTTCCCTCTGTTTCCATCATTCCTCAGTCAAAATGGACCTCCATTATTCCTTCAAAACGATAAAAACAGAGGAAAAAACAGGCCACAATCTTTTCATAGAACAAATTTAAACAGATTCTCAGAATCTCGGTTTTTTTCTGTTCCTTTGGAAAAAATATTACGCTTATGAGAAGATTTGCACTTATTATCGCGGCCTCCATAGTGTTTACATGTGCCGGGGCGAAGGTGATAAAGAAGGAAGAGATGAACGCTGAGAACTTAAAGAAGTTTGCCGGTTCATTGTATGGGTATGAGGATCCCACGACTCCGCTTACGCCTGCCCCAAACGGATTCAAGCCGATATATCTGACGCATTTCGGCCGCCACGGATCCCGTTTTTTGGATAATGCTTCCAACTATGACCGTCCTTACACCATTCTCAAGGATGCATCCGATGCAGGAGCGTTGACCGACTTCGGAAAGGATGTGCTGCGCCGCGTGGAGATAATCCGTGCCGAGGCTGACCAACGTGCCGGCGACCTCACGCCCAAGGGTATGCAGCAGCACCGCGATATAGCCCGCCGCATGGTGGAGAACTATCCGGAGCTGTTCACCAGGGACAAGACTGTCGTGGCCCGCTCCACGACTTCACACCGCGTGCTGGTGAGCGAGTATTCGGCCCTGATGCAGATACTCCGCATGCGCCCCAAGATGAAGATCGACTATGATTCGAGTAATCATGACGAGCCCTGGATGTACACGGAGGACAGGGCGGTATCGGCCCATAAACGGAAGATAAACGCTGCGGTGCAGGAGTTCAACCAGAGGCACACTCATCCCGAGCGGCTCATGGGGGCACTGTTCAAGGATCCGGTTTTTATAAGTAATTATCAGGGACGTGATATGAGCGGCACTCTGTATTCGGCGCTTTATGATCTGGCATCGAACGTGCAGGGTTCGGATCCGGGGGTGGACCTGTATGATGTGTTCACTTATGACGAGTGGTATGACCTGTTCCTGATAAATAATATGCGGTGGTACTCTCAGGGAGGATTCACGCCGCTTACTGACAATGTGGTGCCTTACGGACACTGTGCCACTCTGCAGAATTTCATTGATTCTGCTGAGGCCGCCATTGCGGGCAACGGTGTGAGCGCCACTCTGCGCTACGGTCATGAGGTGACTCTCATGTCATTCTTCTCGCTGCTGGACCTGAACGGTACGGGCTACAGCACGGATGACCTGGAGAGTGTGGCGGACCACTGGGTGACGTATGATGTGGCTCACATGGGCGGCAACGTGCAGTGGGTGTTCTTCCGGAACAGGCGGGGGGAGGTGATAGTGAAGTTCCTGCTGAATGAGGAGGAGGCCACCCTGCCGGAAACTGTGCCGTTCTACTGCGATGCCAAGGGCAGGGAGCGGAAGCCGTTCTACCGCTGGGAAGACGTGAAGGATTTCTATCAGGCCAAAATCAGTTACTGGGAAGAATACAAATCCCGTGAAACCCGGGAGTAGAACATGAATTCCAACCCCGGCTCCGTAAATCCGCAACTCCGTGGTTCCGTATTTCCTTTGTTCCGAAAAAACCTTTGTTATATACTGAAACAATTTTAAACAGATTCTGAAACAGATTCTGATTTTATTCCTATCTTTACAACCAACTAACAACTAACCATAATCCTTATGAAAAAGTCATTTTTAATAGCCGGTGTGGCGGTGGTGCTGTCACTCTCGGCTTGCGGAGGAGGCTCAGGCAAATATGAGTATCCTTTCCAGAACCCCAATCTCAAGATTGAAAAACGTGTGGAGAACCTTCTTTCGCTGCTCACGCCGGAGGAGAAGGTGGGTCTTATGATGAACGGCTCTATCTCCATCGACAGCCTGGGCATCCCGGCATACAACTGGTGGTCCGAGGCCTGTCACGGTATCTGCATGAACGGTGCCACGGTATTCCCGCAGGCTATAGCTTTGGCAGCTACATTTGATGATGCTCAGCAGTATGAGGTTTATACCGTAGTGTCGGATGAGGCCCGTGCACATTGGAATACATCGGACCACAATCAGTTCGGCAAGACGCGCGCTACAGGCGGTGCATGGCATCAGGGCCTTTCATTCTGGTGCCCCAACATCAACATTTTCCGTGACCCGCGCTGGGGACGCGGACAGGAGACCAGCGGTGAGGACCCGTACCTGACCGGCAAGATGGGAACCGCTCTGGTGAAAGGTATGCAGGGCGATAACCCCAAGTACTACAAGACACATGCCTGCGCCAAGCACTATGCCGTCCACAGCGGTCTGGAGGCTAACCGTCACCGTTTCAATGTAAGTGTGAGCATGCGTGACCTTTGGGAGACCTATCTTCCTGCGTTCAAGACTCTGGTGACTGAGGCTGGTGTCCAGGAGGTGATGTGCGCATACAATGCCTACGAGGGCGAGCCCTGCTGCGGCAGCGACCGTCTGCTCACCGACATCCTGCGTAACAAGTGGGGTTACAAGGCTCTTGTAGTATCGGACTGCGGCGCCATAAACAACTTCTATAACCGCGGCCAGCACGAGACTCACGCCAATGCGGTGGAGGCCAGTGTGGATGCTGTGCTGTCAGGTACGGACATTGAGTGCGGTACCAGCTACAACGCTCTGGTGCAGGCCATGCAGGAGGGTAAGATCAGCGAGGCCGACCTGGACGTTTCACTGCGCCGCATCCTGCGTTCACGCTTCGAACTGGGTATGCATGACCCCGTCGAGATGGATCCCTGGAAGGATCTGGGTGCCGATGACATAAGCAGCCCCGCACACGCTGCCCTGGCACACAAGGCTGCCGATGAGGCTATGGTGCTGCTCAAGAACCAGGGTAACATCCTGCCTCTCAAGAAGAGCGGTCTGACAATTGCCATAGTGGGCCCGAATGCCGACAACGTGTCGATGCAGTACGGTAACTACAACGGTACTCCGACCCGCGAGAACCAGATTTCTATCCTGCAGGCCATCAGGGCCAAGGCTCCTAATGCCAATATCATCTATGACCGCGCCTGCGAGCTGGCCGATGACTATCTGACAGTGAATCACGTCAAGGACCTGAATAACGGTCAGGGTATTTATGCTGAGTTCTGGAACAATGTGAACATGAGAGGCACTCCCGCCGCCAAGGGTTACTATGACGAGATCAACATGCGCACCATGGGTGACTACCGTTTTGCCGACGGTGTGGAGATGAACAACTTCTCAGCACGCATGACAGGTAAGTATGTGGCTGACTTCACTGGCGACCTGAGCTATAGCGTACGCGGTAACGACACATGGAAGCTTACGGTGAACGGCAAGGTGATTGCAGAGCAGAAAGAGGCTCCCCAGCAGCAGGGACGCGGCGGCTTCGGTCGCGGTGCACAGCAACAGCAGCTCCCGTCAATCAAGGTCGTGAAGGGTCAGACCTACAACATCCAGCTTGACTACACGAAGGGTGAGACAGGTTCGGCTTACCTGACATTCGAGCTGAGCCAGCGTAAGCTTGCAGAATTCGAGTCAGTGGCGCAGAAGGTGAAGAATGCCGACGTCATCATCATGGTATCGGGTATCTCGGCCCGTCTTGAGGGTGAGGAGATGCGCGTAAACTACGAGGGATTCTCAGGCGGTGACCGCACCAAGATCGAACTGCCCAAGGTTCAGCTTAAGCTGCTTGAGGCCATGTACAAGACCGGCAAGCCCGTCATCCTGGTCAACTGCTCAGGCTCGGCCATCGGATTCGGCGCTGTTGAGAACCAGTATCAGGCACTGCTCCAGGCATGGTACGGCGGTCAGGCCGGTGGCCTGGCTGTGGCCGATGTGCTGTTCGGTGACTACAACCCCGCAGGACGTCTGCCCGTCACCTTCTACAAGAGCACGGATCAGCTGCCCGCCAATGTCGAGGACTACAACATGGAGGACGGTCTGACTTACCGTTACTTCAAGGGCGAGCCTCTGTACGCTTTCGGCTACGGTCTGAGCTACACCACATTCAGCTATGGCACCGCCACGCTTTCCAAGGAGAGCATCAAGGCAGGCGGTACTGTTGATATAACCGTTCCTGTAACCAACACCGGTAAGATGGACGGCGATGAGGTGGTTCAGATCTACATCAAGGCACTTGACAACCCCGCAGCTCCCATCAAGAACCTGAAGGGATTCAAGCGTGTGAACATCCCCGCAGGCCAGACCGCCCAGGTCAAGATCACTCTTGAGCCCAAGGCATTCGAGTACTATGACGAGAAGATTGACGAGCTGGCAGCAATGCCCGGCCGCTACAAGATCCTCTACGGCCCCTCATCACTTGACAAGGACCTCAAGTCCCTTGACTTTACGGTGAAGTGAACAACGACATGATAATGCAAAGAGAAAGCCGGTTCATCTGAATCGGCCTTCTTTTTTATCGGCTTATCGGCATAGCTTTAGAATCCGGATCTTTGTGTTGTCAATAAAATTTTCTGAAAATATTGGAATGGTTACGAATCTTGATTACCTTTGAAAAAAGACCATCAATCGGCATTATGAGAATTACAAGGACAGTTATTGCACTCGCGTGCATGCTCTCAGCCCCTGTGGTGCGGGCGCAGAAGCCATCGCAGCCAAACTGGCTGAGCGAGGCAGTTTTCTACCAGATTTATCCGTCATCCTATCAGGACAGTGACGGAGACGGTTACGGTGACCTGAAGGGCATCATTTCCCGTCTGGATTACATCAAGTCAATCGGGGTGACGGCCATCTGGCTTAACCCGGTTTATGTGTCAGGCTGGACGGACGGCGGTTATGATATCATTGACTACTATCGCGTGGACAAGCGTTTCGGCGATAACGATGACCTTATCCATCTGGTCAATGAAGCCCACGCACGCGGAATCAAGGTGGTTATGGACCTGGTGGCCGGCCACTCTTCAGACCAGTGCGAGTGGTTCCTCCAGTCCAGGGAAGGCGCTAATTACCGTTATTCAGACTATTATATCTGGCCGACATTCAAGCCTGAGACTACCGCCCAGGCTCCGCGGCCCGGGGAGCAGACGGACTACGCGGCCCTGATGAACTCAAATGCTTCGCTGATCCGCAAGTTCGTGGCTACGGATGCCCCGCGCGCACCGTACTATATCAAGAATTTTTATGACACTCAGCCGGCTCTGAACTTCGGATTCGCCAATCCTGACCCCGAGCATCCCTGGGAACAGGCGGTAGATGCGCCGGGGCCGATGGCTATGCGCCGGGAAATCAAGAACATCATCTCCTTTTGGATGGACAAGGGTGTGGACGGCTTCCGTGTGGATATGGCGGCCAGCCTCGTGAAGAACGACTTCGACAAGTCCGCCACCATCAGACTGTGGAAGGAAGATTTCACCAAGTGGTTCGACGAGGAGTATCCCGAGGGTATCCTTATAGCGGAGTGGTTCAATCCTGCCCAG
>JAGAEZ010000083.1 GCA_017612875.1 Bacteroidaceae bacterium
ATTACCCTCGGACATACCTCAACGAAGCACGTCCGTCGTACTACTTGTCTGTATGGAATCGTATCAAAGAGCGTCTTGTAACGCCGTTCCTTTCGGAAAGCGGATGCAAAGGTAGCGCTTATCAACGTCACAGCCAAACAATTCGGCAAATATTTTTACGGATATTTTGTTAATAAATATAACTCGCTGAGACACCGGGAGTTGGATAACGGGATGCGAAAGAGAGGCATAACGGTTGCACCTATTATATATACGCGCGTACGAGGATGACACAGCAGGGCGGTTCCTACTGTGTAACCATAATGTGCCAAAAGAAAGAGGTACAGCCTTGCGGCAGCACCTCTTTTATTTACGCGCGCGAGAGGGGAAGTTACTCCTCTGTTTCCGGGACTATAAGCTTGTACCCTTTGCCGTGTATGTTTATTATCTCCACCGTATCATCGTCCTTAAGGTGTTTGCGCAGCTTCGTGATATAGACATCCATGCTGCGGGCGTTAAAGTAGTTGTCATCTATCCAGATGGCCTTCAGGGCGAAATCACGCTGGAGTATCTCGTTCTGATGCACACAGAGCAGATTGAGCAGTTCAGACTCCTTGGTGGTGAGCTTTGTCGATTTCTCGCCGATTGAAAGAATCTGTTTCTTCGCATCAAAGGTGAACCGGCCGATCTTATACAATGTGACCTCACGGTTCTTCTTTCCATGTACACGACGGAGGATGGCCTCCATGCGGAGAGTCAGTTCCTCCATGCTGAAAGGTTTCGTGATATAATCATCGGCACCTATCTTGAAGCCCTCCAGAATATCCTCTTTCAAAGTCTTGGCTGTAAGGAACATGACAGGAATGTCCGAATTGATGGAACGAATCTCCTTGGCAAGGGTGAATCCGTCCTTCTTAGGCATCATTACATCGAAGATGCAGATGTCAAACTTGCTTTTCAGGAAAGCCTTGTAACCGGCATCGCCGTCCGGACACAACTCTGTATTGTATCCCTTGGACTGAAGATATTCACGGAGCAGCATGCCCAGATTCTCATCATCTTCACACAGCAGAATGTTAAGTTTTTCTTCCATAATCGTATAGTTTGAGGTTATTCTTCACTTTGAGGCAGTGTAATTATGAACTTGGTACCATTGCCTAATTCGCTTTCGGCGCGAATGGTCCCCTTATGGCTGAGGATTACTTTCTTGACATACGCGAGACCAAGCCCGAATCCTTTCACGTCATGCCTGTTGCCGGTATGGACACGGTAGAATTTCTCGAAAATCTTCTTCAGATCCTCCTTCTTGATCCCAATCCCGTTGTCGGCTATTGATATCAGGAGCTTGCCCGGTTCATTCCAGGTACGTACGGTCAGTTTCAGCGGGACATCATCACGCTTGTATTTGACAGCATTGTCCATGAGATTGAAAATCACATTGGTGAAATGCATCTCATCAGCCATTGCAAAGGGATCCTCAGTTTCAAAGTCGGTTTCCAGGGTGCCGCCGATGTTCCCCACCTTAAGACGGAAAGTGGTGACGACTCCATAGATGAGTTCGTCAATATCCATATTCTTGAACTTGAGAGTGGTGCTTTGACGCTCGAACATGGACATCTGAAGCACCTTCTCCACCTGGAAACGCAGACGCTTGGTTTCATCGTTTATAACCCGAGAGTAGTGTTGCAGCAGCTGAGGCGACTTGTCCAGCGACTGGTCATTCAACATCTGGGCGGCAAGGGATATCGTGGATATGGGAGTCTTGAACTCATGTGTCATGTTGTTGATGAAATCATTCTTCATTTCGGTCACCTTCCGCTGCCGAAGCACCAGCACGAGGGTAAAGACATAGGTAACCATAAGGACTGCCATGAAAATGAGCGAAGGAATCATGAAATTGACCGAATTGTCGATATAGGCATCCAATGTCGGGAAATATACGCGCAGAACGCCCATACGCGAAGGTGAGTCACTATGGAATACCGTCTGGTCAAAAGTGTTCGTCAGAATAGCCGGATTGAAGTCACGGCAGCAAGTATGGACTATACGGCCGTTAGGTGTGGTTATCACCCAATGGAACGGGATATCCACGCCATTGTCCTTCAGCTCCGACTGCAGCTCGTTGGCCAGGAACTGGGGGTTGACCCGCTCGTTCAACGGACGCTCGCTCGCAGTGTTCAGCATGCTGAATATCACCTCGTCCAGAAGGTTCTTCTGGGTGAGATAACGCTTGAGCTGCTGCTGCTGGAGGCTGACGCCCTTGTCAGTCACCGTAGTCCCCGGTTCGGTATTGGTACGGGGCACCTGCAGTGAAGGCATCGTGGCCGACGGGCCGAAGTTCTGCTGAACCGACTGGTTGTAGGTGAAGCCCCCGTTCATGTAGGTAATGGATTGGCTGAATATTCCACCCTCAAGAATGGGATAGCCCAAGTTCGAGCTGCGCTCCATTTCACGGATATCATTCTCCAGATACCACTTGGCCTCCTCCAGTTCCAGCTGATGCGCCACCTCATAGAGGCTTCGCTTAACGGCATCCTCAAATTCCTGATGACGCATGGAACTCATCTCCTTCATATATCTCAACTGCATCAGAAGCAGCACCACAAAAGAGACACTGATAACAAAACCAAGAATCCAGACTACAATCTTTTTCATAGCGACAAATATAGTGACGATTTCGGATTATGTACCCGTTAACTTAAAAAATTAATAGAATTTATGATAAAAAAGGGCGGAATGATTCTTTTCCGCCCTTTGAAGTTATCAAAATCGCAACTACAGCAATTATTCTTCCTCTTTCTGCTTTGCCTCGAACTCCTTGATAAGCTTGTCCTGGACATCGGTCGGAACAAGTTCATAGCTGCTGAAACTCATTACGAACGAACCGCTGCCACCGGTAATCGAGCTGAGCGAAGTCGAATAGGTAGCCATTTCCTTGAGAGGCACCTTAGCCTTGAGGGTCTGGTAATTACCTTCACTTTCCATTCCCATGATCATGCCGCGGCGGCCCTGCAGGTCACTCATGACATCACCCATGTACTCTGCGGGCACGAGAACCTCCACATCATATACAGGCTCCAGAATCTTGGGTCCGGCCTCCTTGAAGGCTGCACTGAATGCGTTACGGCCTGCAAGCAGGAATGAGATTTCGTTTGAATCCACCGGATGCATCTTACCGTCATATACTATTACGCGCACGTCACGTGCGTATGAACCGGTAAGCGGGCCCTGCTCCATGCGCTGCATGATACCCTTGAGGATTGCGGGCATGAAACGGGCATCAATAGAACCACCGACGATACTGTTCACATAGACCAGCTTGCCGCCCCAGTCCAGCGGATATTCCTCGACACCCTTCACGCTCATCTTGAACTCCTGGTTGCCGAACCTGAACATTTCAGGCAGAGGCTTGCCGTCCTCGTATGGCTCGACGATGAGATGGACCTCACCGAACTGGCCGGCGCCACCGGACTGTTTCTTGTGGCGGTAGTCTGCACGGGCAGCCTTGGTAATGGTTTCACGATAAGGGATCTTGGGCTCCTCGAACACAATCATCATCTTGTCATTGTTCTCAATACACCACTTGAAGGTGCGCAGATGGAACTCGCCCTGACCATAGAGGATAACCTGACGAAGTTCCTTGGACTGCTCTATGACGAGAGTGGGATCCTCCTCGCGCATACGGTTGACGATGGTCATCATCTTCTCCATATCAGCCTCGTTGACAGGCTTGAGTGCACGTGAGAATTTGGAGTTAGGATATTTGATGAAGTTGAAGCTGTGGTCAGCGCCCTCATTCAAGGTGTTTCCGGTACGGACATCCTTGAGCTTGACAGTGCAGCCCAGGTCACCTGCCACGAGCTCGGGAACCTGGACACGGCTGTTACCCTGGCTCACGAACAGCTGGGCAACGCGCTCCTTGGAACCACGGTCTGCATTGACCATGTCCTGACCCTCATGTGCCTTGCCGCACATAACCTTGAAGTAGGACACCGCACCGATATGAGGTTCCATCGATGTCTTGAAGAAGAAGAGCGATGTTCCGGCAGCGTCCAGACCCACGGTTTCGCCTTTGGTGTCGGCAATGGGCTTACCCTGCAGGGGTGACGGAGCCACATTGGCCAGGAACTCCACGAGACGGCTCACGCCGACATTCTGGGCAGCCGATGTGCAGACAATCGGGAACAGGCCGCATGCCTCTATACCCTTGCGGAAACCTGCACGGATCTCATCGGTGGAAAGTTCGCCCTGGTCGAAGAACTTCTCCATGAGCTCCTCGTCATTCTCGGCAGCCGACTCGGTGATGGCATCGCGCATCGACTGCGCCTTGGATGCAACGGCACCGGGAATATCCTCCGCCTTTGCGGCTGAACCGTCGGCAAAAGTGAGTTTCTGGTTAACCAGCACATCTATTATGCTGTTGAACGAAGGGCCGGAGTGCTCGGGGAACTGGATGGCGACGCATGTGGTTCCGAATGTAGAGCGGATCTGCTCCACCACGCTGTCATATTCGCACTTGTCACTATCCACATAATTGATGACGAAGAAAGCGGGTTTGCCAAGTTTCTTGATGAGGCGGTAGCTGTTGATGAGGCCTACGTCAACACCGCGCGAACCGTTCACCAGAAGGACAGCCGAATCGCAGATGTTGAGGGCGGTAACTGCCTGGCCGGAAAAATCATCGGCACCCGGACAGTCAAAGAAGTTGAACTTCTTACCGTACATCTCAACAGAAAAGACTGTTGAATAGACAGAATAGCCGTACTCGAGCTCCACGGCCGCCGTATCACTGACAGTATTCTTGGAATTGACTGAGCCACGGCGCTTTATAACGCCAGCCTCAAAAAGGATACTCTCTGAGAGAGTGGTTTTTCCCGATCCGGAGCCGCCCACGATGGCGATGTTCCGGATGTCTTCAGTTTTATAATTCTTCATATTTTAAATTGTTGATTTGTCAATCAGTCTGCGCCTTTTCTGCAAAGGCTCGCAAATTTATTTAATTAAGGTGGAAAATCCAAATAATGCCGGAGATTTGTTCTATCTGAAAAGAGAACTGATGATTGTATCGCTGACAAACATCCGGGATTCCGGGATGCGGAGACGGCAATTCTCCAGGACAAGAGAGCCGTTGGACAGAAGGTTGTCCGCCGCTTTCAGAACGTATCGGCGGTCCGTGGCGGAGAGGGCTGACAGGTCCAGGCCCCGGGCGGTGCGGAGCCGTAGCATGACAAGTTCGTTATACAGGTCGGTTCCGGAAAGCCGCTCTGTTTCAAACCGCGGATGTCCCTGTTCCATAGCGGTCATGTATGCATCAAGGTCATCCGGATTCCATTGGCGCGAGCAGGTGTCGTATGAATGGGCGCCGGCCCCTATGCCGAGATAGGGAGTTCCGTCCCAGTAGCTGCTGTTGTGCCGGGAATGATATCCGGGACGGCAGAAGTTGGAAATCTCGTAGTGACGGAAACCGGCATTGCGCAGAAGGATACACATACGGGCGTACATGTCAGCGCAGGTCCCGTCATCGGCAGGGAGTGTCAGGCCGTCCTTGCGCATACGTTCCAGAGGGGAACCTTCCTCGTAAGAGAGGCAGTAGGAGGAGATGTGCTCCACACCAAGGGCAACAGCTGTTTCAAGGTCTTGCTGCTGGATGCCGTCTGTCTGGCCGGGAAGGCCGTACATGAGGTCAACGCTTATGTTTTCTATTCCGGCTTTGCGGCAGGTGCGGACTGCTTCCACCGCCTGCAACGAGGTGTGACGGCGGCCGAGGAAGCGCAGCAGCCCATCATTGAATGTCTGGACTCCCATACTGATGCGGTTCACCCCGAAAGAACGGAGTGCGTTAATGTATGCCAGGGTCACATCATCAGGATTGCACTCCACGGTGAGTTCGGTCAGCGAATCCGTTCCATGGACGGAACAGATGCAGTCGATCACCTTCTCAATCTGGGCCGGAGTGAGGCGCGAAGGGGTGCCTCCTCCGAAATAGACAGTCGTTACGGGAGCTCCGGCAAGGTAGTCACGACGCAGACGGATTTCCGAGCACAGCGCATCTACATAACGCACGGCTTCCTCTTCACGCACGGTGGAGAAGAAGCCGCAGTATATACAGCGGCGGGCACAGAACGGTATATGTACGTAGATGCCCGCCAAAGGGTCAGATCATTGAGTTGATGACATTCATCACATCCTGTCCTATGGCGTCGGCAGCCTCCATAGTTGAGGCTTCGGAATAGACACGGATGATAGGTTCGGTATTGCTCTTGCGCAGATGAACCCACTTGTCCGGGAAGTCTATCTTGACCCCGTCGATGTCGTTTATCTCCTGATCGGAATAGATGCCCTTGACTTTCCGGAGAATGGCATCGATATCGGTACCCGGCTTGAGGTCAATGCGGTTCTTGGCAATGTAGTACCGGGGATATGTGGCACGAAGCTCACTCACCTTCATATTCTCATGCGCCAGATGACTCAGGAAGAGAGCGATACCCACAAGCGCGTCACGTCCGTAATGGAGCGCAGGGTAGATCACGCCGCCGTTACCCTCCCCTCCGATGACGGCACCGGTCTCCTTCATCCTTGTCGTGACATTAACCTCGCCTACGGCAGCGGCATTGTACCTGCCACCGTATTTCAAGGTCACGTCACGCAGGGCACGGGTTGAACTCAGGTTGGAAACCGTATTGCCGGGAGTGTGCCTGAGCACATAGTCCGCGACTGTCACAAGCGTGTATTCCTCGCCATACATATTGCCGTTCTCGTCGATAAAGGCGAGACGATCCACATCAGGGTCAACAACGAAAGCCACATCACGGCCGCCTTTACGCATAAGGCCCATAATATCGCCCAGATTCTTTTCCAACGGCTCAGGATTGTGCCGGAAATCGCCTGTCGGCTCGCAATAGAGCTTATCGACACTCTTGACACCCAGACGATCCAACAGTTCAGGCAGTATGATGCCGCCCACTGAATTCACGCAGTCAATGGCCACTTTAAACCCTGCTTTGCGGATAGCCCCGACATCGACCAGGTCAAGAGCCAGGACTGCATCGATATGACGGCGGTTCATGGTGTCGTCTGTCCTGTAATGTCCGAGGCTGTCAACATCGGCATAGAGGAAATCCTCCTTTTCCGCTATGTCCAGCACCATGTTCCCGTCAGCGGCAGTCAGGAATTCACCTTGACTGTTGAGCAGCTTAAGGGCATTCCAGTGACGCGGGTTGTGGCTGGCAGTGAGTATCAGTCCTCCGTCTGCCTTCAGCCATGTCACGGCCAGCTCGGTGGTCGGGGTGGTGGCCAGACCTATGTCTGTCACATCAAAGCCCATGCCCATAAGCGTTCCGCACACCACCTGACGGACCATCTCACCCGACAGGCGTGCATCCCGGCCCACGACTATGTGCCTTGCATCAGGATTGTTCCGGCGTACCCAAGTGGCGTAAGCCGATGTAAACTTAACTATATCCAACGGAGTAAGTCCATTTCCTGCAGGACCTCCTATTTCTCCGCGAAGACCGGAGATTGATTTTATCATTGCCATTTTTCTGTACTGACAGTTATCTCATAAAACATGGGTGTAACATTCTGTGTTGCCGTCTGGGTACCCTCCGAATGGGGTACGATAAGACGGACCTTGGCCGACGACTCCCCGTTCAGGGATCCGGGTCTGATGAACGGGAATGTCATTATCCAGGCATTGGGAACCATAGTGCCATAGACATTTGACATGATTCCTGATATGAAAGAGGCCGTATAGGTGTCTCCGGTACGTGTTACATAAAGCGATTCCGGGTATGAATTTTTCTTGTTCATGGTGAGGGTGTCACCGGTGGAAACCTTAATCTCCAAATAACGGGCATTCAGATACCATGTCTCACCAGGATTCATAATGCGCCCGTCCCCTCGACGTACCACCTGCATATAGACTCCCTTGTCATTAAAGAGGACATACTCGTTCCTGTTTCTGTCAGGACCGGTTTCGGGGTTGTCAGTTATGGTATCCGTGAGGAATTCACTCATGGAGATGACATCGATCCCGTGGTCCTCGATAAAGCTCCGGATCTGCTTGTTTTCACGTTCTTTCTGCTCCGCATAGGTCTCCTCATCGTCACACGAGGAGAACAGGAGAGCTCCAGCCATTACCGCAAATAAAGTCTTGAACAGTCTTGTCTTCGTCATTTCTTGAACAGTTGTCTGATGTTATCTTTTTCCGATCTTCTCCACGTCTCCATAGCTTCATGGAAAACGGCGACCGCCTCTTCCATACTACCTTTGAACTCAGCACCGCTGGCATTGGTGTGACCGCCCCCATGGAACCATTCGGAAGCCAGGATATTGCAAGGGACATTGCCCGCCGACCTGAATGAGAGCCTTAACTTGTCCTTCTCCTCCCTTATGAACACCGAGAGCATGATGCCTTCAATCTGTAAAGGCATGTTCACGAACCCTTCGGTATCGCCTTTCCTGGCATTGAAACGTCTCAACTCCTTTCCGGTAAGCGTTATGAGCGCAGTTGACATTTCAGGGAAGACCTGCATCTTCTCATTCAGCACATATCCCTGCAGACGCAGCCGTGATTCAGAGAACGTATTATACACCCTGCTGTAAATCCGGTCCTTGTCAATACCCGTCTCAAGAAGCAGGCTGACCACATTGAACAGACAAGAGCTGTTGCTGTTGTAGGTAAAGGCTCCTGTATCGGTCATCATGCCTGTATAGAGACATACAGCAGTGTCATAGTCAATATTCCTGAACCCTCCCAAGGCACAGATGAAATGGAAGACAAGCTCGGCTGTCGATGATGCTTCGGGATATGACAGAATCACATTGAACGTGGCTCCCGGATAAGGATGATGGTCTATCAGTATCTTCTTGGCTTTTGTATATAGGAAACAGGCAGCCACCTTATCAATGCGCTTAACCACGTTGAAATCCAGACAGCATACCACATCGGCTTGATAGACAATCTTTTCAACTGCATCGGGATCAGATTCGTAAATCATCATCCCTTCCATTCCCGGCAACCAGCACAGAAAATCGGGCGGAGAATCCGGAACTACAGCCACGGCCTCCTTACCAAGCGACCTGAGGTAACGGCAAAGGGCAAGTGACGATCCTATCGCATCGCCATCGGGTGACATGTGGGATATCACGACGAACCTGTCGGCATAATCCAGCCATATCCGGAACTCCGACACATCCTCGGCAGAGAAATAGTTCTCAATCATTGCAGCTTCCCTTAACGCCTGCAAAAATACTCATTCTCATCCATAATCCGAAGCCTACCCCCTGATAAAAAAAGAAAAACGGGGTCATGAAGCTTCATCCGATGTTCCTGAAAAAAGACAGCACGCACCAAAGAGCCACGATTGACAGAGCCCTTACCAGATGCCGGGTTTTCCTCTCCGCCAGCCAGCAATAGACAAGAATGACGATACCGTACAGAGCCCACACCTTCCATGCTTCATCAATATTCACTTCAATCCTTGAAAAAGGCAGGGACACTATCCGGGACAGTATTCCTTCCATCAGATCCGAGAGGAAGACAAGACTCTTCAGAATAAGGTTCCGGAGCGGATCGATCCACGCCAGCGCCCACAGTGTCATCGAAAGTGTGACCATCATGAACATGATTGGAATTGAAAGAAGGTTAGTGAGCATGAAATATGTGGGAAATCCTGTAAAGCTGTAAATCACCATAGGCGCTGTCCCTATCTGTGCCGCTATGGATACGGACATAAGGTCTCTCAGCCAGCTTCCCGCCTTAGTGCGGGTATTCAAGGCACCCGATATAACCGGTCCGAAAAGCAGGATTGAAAGCACCGCACAGAAAGAGAGCCTGAATCCTATGTCGAAAAGGGAGGCAGGATCGGCCACGAGCATGACAAGAGCGGCAAATGCAAGGGTGTTGACTGACGAGCTGTCACGCCCTGTAGCCCTGCAGAGCGCTATCATGGAAAACATGACCACCGAACGTATTATGGAAACAGGCATCCCTGTCAGGAATGCGAATCCCCACATGACACATATCACGATAAGCTCACGCAGCCATAGCAGGTTGCGGCGGTTCAGGAAAAAAGGGAACAGGAAGTAAAGGAACGAATACATTATCCCCACATGCAATCCTGAGACAGCCAAAAGATGACTTGCACCCGATGCAGAATAGAGTTCCCTCGTGCTTTCGTCCAGCTCACGCTTGTATCCCAACGAAACGGCAGCCACAAGCGCAAGCGGTTTTCCCTCCAGCCCCCACTCCCTGTAACGGTCAAACATTGCATGACGGATCCTTACGGCCTTTATCCTGACTCCTCCGGCCATTTCCCCGGGTTCCTTGTGCCAGTATCGGGAACTTACCCACAGAGTACCCGAAACACCCTGTCTATACAGATATTTCCTGTAGTCAAAATCCGAAAACGAATCGGATTGGGGCATGTCGATAACCCCTCGGAACGAAACCATCCCGCCCGGAGTCACGGAAAAGACCGAACTGTCTTTGGGAACATACAGGTAGATTCTCCTGCCTTCAAAACCGGGATCGGTCAATGTAAGGTCAAGCCGGTAACTCGCAGCACGCTCATAAGGCCAGTCAACAAGTGTCCCGTGATAATCCGCCCTCTCTGCAGGCCACCGGACCATCACGCCCTGCATGTGCAGGCCATACACAAAGTATCCTGTCAGGAAGAAGGAAAGTGACAGGAACAGACCGTAGAGCCGGGGGAACCTGCCACCTGATATGAACGAAAAAAACGTTGCTGAAAGCACTGGTACGAGAACACATAGCATAAAATGTGCCTGGTTTCCGGTGTTTCCCACAATATCAGAAATCAATATACCTCCTATCAGCGGAATTACCAGCCTCAAGGAGGGACAGTCAGTTATCTTCAAATCACATTCATAATTGTTTCAGTGTCCTTATCACATTTTCCGGGTCATCGGCCTTGAAGACCGTACTGCCTGACACCAGGACATTGACCCCGGCTTTCACAAGACGCGGAGCTGTCTCAAAATTCACGCCTCCGTCCACCTCGATCAGGGCATCCGAACCTGTCTCCTCAATGAGCCGGCTCAATTCGCGGACCTTATCGATGGAATGCTCAATGAAACGCTGTCCTCCGAATCCGGGATTCACGGTCATGACAAGCACCATGTCCAGGTCGGAAATCACGTCCCGGAGCATACAGACCGGGGTAGATGGATTAAGTGTGACCGCAGCTTTCATTCCGCGGTTCTTTATCTCATATATAGTCCTGTTAAGGTGAGTGCACGCTTCATAATGCACATTGTAGAAGGCTGCCCCGAGATCCTTGAAACGGTCCAGGAACTTTTCGGGTTCGACAATCATTAGATGCACGTCAAGAGGCTTGGTGCAGTACTCTGCCACATATTTCAATACAGGGAAGCCGAACGAGATGTTCGGAACGAACACCCCGTCCATTATGTCAAGGTGGAGCCAGTCGGCTTCACTGCGGTTTATCATCTCCAGATCCTTGCGGAGGTTGGCAAAATCCGCCGACAGAAGCGATGGTGCTACTATGGTGCTCATTTTATTATGCCAAGACTGCTCAATTGAGGGAATAGATACCGGCGGCACCTGACAGTTCGCTGACAGTACGGATACCGGCGGCAAAACTGCGCAAGAAATCTATCGTCCTGACTGAAGGTGTACCGTATGAACCGCACCTGACAGCTGCACGGATAACATTTTCTGAAACAAAAGAAGAACAAGCGGTAGAAGTCTCATCCATAGGCACGCTTTTTTAAGTTTACACTATTCAAACGCAAACTTAAAAAGAATAGTATTCAAACGACAAATCTTTTTATTAAATAATCAAAAAGGGCCGTGAATACAGGATGAGCCGCAGTTGTCAGATAATGGTAAGCGATATCCGCTTTTCCGCTGCCATCTTCCGGATGTTGATCAAGGCATAGCGCATACGCCCCAACGCCGTGTTGATGGACACTCCCGTAATATCAGCTATCTCCTTGAAACTGAGATCCTGGTAATAACGCATGAAAACAACCTCACGCTGGTTGTCCGGAAGCATCTCCACCAACCTGCGCACATCCTTCAGAGTCTGTTCATTGATAATGTCATCCTCTATGCCGCCTTCGAAAAGACGTGCATCATTCAGGAGGTCGTACTCACTGGCATCATTGCTCACGGTATTGTCATTACGCTCCTGACGGAAACGGTCTATAATCAGATTATGGGCAATTCTTGTAAGCCATGCCCCGAATTTCCCGTTGGAAGAATAACCGCCCCTCTGCAGAGTCACTATGGCTTTTACAAATGTCTCCTGGAATATGTCATCTGAAATATCACGGTTGCGCACAATGAAATTGATGTACGCATACAACTTGTCCTTATAACGGCTCAGGAGAATATCGAACGCCTTGACGTTTCCGTCTGAATAGAGACTGACCAGCATGTCATCAGTCATCAGATTCATGTTATCCATTACTTCTTCTTTCTTTGGTTTCTTGGAGTAATGTTCAGTCGATAGGCGCTACGTTTTTAAGTGAATATTATTGTTTTGCGACGACAAAGATAATGTGAATTATTCTTAATGCGCAACAAATATCATCATTTTAACACTTTTGGCGTGAAAAAAATGGCTGTCAAAGAAAGAAACAGGCGTCGTTCAGATTGTTTCCGCAGAGGAACGGGCAGACGGGCATGCGCTTTTTTCCGGACAGCTGGACTTCAAGCAGACGAAGGGCTCCGTCCGCTGTCGCCACCTGCAGCTCTTTGCGCCCGATGCATGTTATTGTGCCGGGAGGCAGAAGACGGGAGGGCTCTACCGGTTCGGTGGCGAATATCTTGAAATCCACGACTGTGCCGTCGGAGTTGTGGAGGAGAGTCCAGGCTGCGGGGTACGGGGAGAGCCCGCGGATAAAGTCATGGACACGGGCGGTAGGCTGATTCCAGTCTATACGGCACGTCTCCTTGAATATCTTGGGTGCAGGGCGCAGTCCCCCGGCAGGGATGCTGTCCTGAGGAATAGGACGGATGCTGCCGGACAAAATGTCCTGAAGGGTCCTGACGGTCAGGTCAGCCCCCAAGTGCATCAGTTTGTCGTGCATGGTTCCGGCGTTGTCATCGGGAAGGATGGGAATCCGCTCCTGATGGATTATGTCACCTGTGTCTATCTCATGCTTGAGGAAGAATGTAGTCACTCCTGTCTCCTTGTCCCCGTTTATTATGGCCCAGTTGACAGGTGCGGCTCCGCGGTATTGCGGAAGAAGTGAAGCATGGAGATTGAAGGTTCCGAGACGCGGCATGCTCCATACCGCTTCGGGAAGCATACGGAAGGCCACGACAATCTGAAGGTCGGCCTTAAGGGCTGAAAGCTGCTCCATGAAAGCCTGGTCCTTAAGTTTTTCGGGCTGGAGGACGGGAATACCTTGCCCTACAGCAAATTGCTTGACAGGACTGCTCTGAAGCACACTGCCGTGACGGCCCATAGGCTTGTCGGGCATGGTTACCACACCTATTATATTATAGTCCTCTTCCACGAGGCGGCGCAGGGTGAACTCCGCGAATCCGGGAGTACCCATGAATACGATCCTGAGGTCTTTCTTTTCCATAGTTGCACAAGTGTCTGGCCTGCATACGTCACTCTTCGGAGAGCTCCAGCAGGACATTACGGTATGAATTGAAAATCTTGGACTTGGAGACAAAACCTACATATCGGCCCTCTTCGTCCTCGACAGGCAGGTTCCAGGCTCCCGTCTCATCGAACTTTTTCATTACCGCGTCCATAGGTTCCTTGACAGACAGACGGGCCGGAGGCAGCTCCATCAGTTTCTGGACCGTGAAACGGTGATACAGTTCCTGCCGGAACATGATGTTGCGGATGCTCTCCATATTGACCACGCCGACAAGACAGTCATTGTCATCGACAACCGGGAAGAGGTTACGCTTGGAACGGGCGATGATATTGACCAGCTGACCCAGGTCCATCTCGGGACGTACACGCAGGAATTCCTTCTCAATAAGATTGTCCATACTCATCAGCAACAGCACGGACTGGTCTTTATGGTGAGTCATCAGCTCCCCTTTCCGGGCAAGACGCATCGAATAAATGGAGTGCGGCTGGAACAGCTTGATGGTGAGATACGACATTATGGAGACCATCATGAGCGGCAGGAACATGGAGTAGCCGCCGGTAAGTTCGGCTATGAGGAAGACACCTGTCAAAGGCGCGAACATGACCCCCGACATGAGACCGGCCATACCGAGTAACGCAAAGTTCTGGACAGAGATTTCAGCTCCCGGCGAAAGGCGGTTCATGAATGTGCCGAAAATGAATCCTGTGAGGCAACCCAGGAAAAGACTGGGAGCAAATATACCGCCGCATCCGCCGCCGGCGTTTGTCGCAGTGGAAGCGAACACCTTGGTCAGCAGTACGAGGCCGAGATAAAGAATCATGTTGCCACCGTAGAAGAAGGACCCCTCCATCACCTTCTCAGGGTTCTCACCGACATCAAGCAACATCCCGATGGTGTCATATCCCTCACCGAAGAGAGATGGAAACAGGAAAATCAGCACACTCAACACCACAGCTCCGACTATGAACCTTATCCATGGATTGCTGAACTTCCTGAACCAATTCTCGAACCAGTGCATCGTCTGTGAGAAATAGAGTGACACAAGGCCACAGGCAATGCCAAGGAGAAGGGCGTACGGTATGCGGGACAGGTCGAATCCGTGTTCGGAAACGAAATGGAACATTGAGTCGGTGCCGGTGAAGACGTATGAGATGGTTGCGGCAGTTACCGATGAGACCAGCAACGGCAGCAGCGAGCCCATGCTGAGATCGAACATCAGCACTTCAAGCACAAAGACGAGGCCTGCTATGGGAGCCTTGAAGATGCCGGCAATGGCACCCGCCGAGCCACAGCCTACAAGCAGCATCAGGGTACGGTGCTCCATCTTGAACATCCGGCCTATATTGGAGCCTATGGCGGAGCCGGTGAGCACGATGGGTGACTCTGCACCGACCGATCCTCCCATACCTATGGTTATGGCGCTGGCGATGACCGATGAGTACATGTTATGCGGCTTGATGCGCCCGTTCTTCTTGGAAAGCGCGTAGAGTATCTTGGTCACGCCGTGCCCTATGTCATCACGGACAATATACCTGATGAAAAGGCCTGAGACGAGAATACCTATTACAGGATAGATGAGCAGGCTGTAGTTCTCGCGACTCATGGTCAGATTACCATAGATACCGTTGTGGATAATATGAATTAGATATTTGAGCAGTATTGCCGCAAAAGCCGTAAACACGCCCACGACCAGACTGAGCAACAGTATGAACTGACGCTCGCTGATATGGTCCTTGCGCCACAGGTTGAACCTGTTGAGCAGCGACTCGGTCTGTCTCTCTATATCCTCAGTTGAACTGTTCATTATTCCCTGATTACCTTCACCAATCCGCCTGACCCGAGTTTGACAATGCCCGATGCCGCAAAGCGTGTCTGCTCGTCGCGGCGGTATTCGACAATATAATCCACACCGTTTTTTATTTCCTCCGGAATCTCGCTGAAATTGGCAGGCGACGACGCTCCGCTGATATTGGCCGACGTGGAGACCACGGCTCCGCCCATGCGGCGGCACAGTTCCCTTGAGAAAGCCTCCTTAGTAACCCTGATGCCCGCACTGCCATCATCAGCAAGCAGTTCCGGAGCCAGATGCCTGACATTATCATAGATGATGGTAAGCGGTTTCTCCGCCAGATCCATAAGGTCATACGCCACATCAGGTATGTCAGGAACATAATATCCGAGCTTGGCATCGGAATCTATCAGCGAGAGCATTGACTTGCTGTCAGCACGACGCTTAAGCCCGAAAATGCGGCGCACAGCTGCGGAATCGGAAGCATCGCATCCTATCCCCCAGATGGTATCGGTGGGATAAAGGATTATTCCGCCGGCACGCATAACCTCCACGGCCCTCCTCACATCGTCCGCATACTCTTTCATCAGAACTCGCTTGTAAAGTGGAACTTTATATGCTTGAAGTCTATCTGGGCCATCTGCAGCACGTAACCGCTGTCTGCCAGGAAAACGTCACGGCCCTCCATGTCGGTGGCCATGAACTGATACTTGCGTTTCTTGAATGCCTCCAGCTCAGCCTCGTCATCACTCTCTATCCAGCAGGCCTTGTAGAGACTTGCAGGCTCCCAGCGGCACAGGGCGTTGTACTCATGCTCCAGACGGTACTGGATAACCTCGA
>JAGAEZ010000084.1 GCA_017612875.1 Bacteroidaceae bacterium
GCACCTGACAACACACCGTGCAGAGCCTCGCTCCACACATTGTACTGTCTGATACCCAGGCGTGGCACTGCGGCCATATTGTTGCCGAGCAAAGCCTGTTTCTCCTCCAGCGTGAGGCGTGACACCAGATCTACGGCACGCACCTCGAATGAATAACTCGTGTTCCTGAAGACCGGAACGTTCTCCTGCGGCACGGCAGGTGCGGCAATCATTGCAAATGCCGCGAAAAAGGTCAGTAATCGTTTGACGGTAATCATATTTCTTTCAAGTGAATGTCTGTTTATTCCGGCTGTTCCGAAGAATCAGGTCCTTATTTCCGGGAGCCACCCTTTGATGCAGACGGTATGCCCAGAACCGCATTGTAAGCAGGCTTGGGTGTCAGGTCGCGGTTGAACAACAGGGGATAGTTCGTCCTGTTGGGAATGGGATAACCGTTCTTCCAGGACATCCCGTCATGCAAGCCCCACAGGGTTACGCGGTCTATCTTGTCACGGCGGTCATAGAAAATCTGCATCAGTTCGCGGTAACGGTCGGTAAGCTGAGCCTGCACATCATCGGGCAGGCCTCTCTTATAGGGGTCCAGGAATACCTCGAACTCCTCCAGCTGATAAAAAGGCTCCTGGAGGGACTTGCCGATCACCTGCCCCTCCTTGGTCAACGGAAGCACGTCCACGTCAAGCTCCGTTATCATCACCTTCACGCCGAGGGCGGCAAACGTGTCGATAGCTGCGGTAATATACTCGTTCTTGGGAAAATTAAGTCCCCAGTGAGCCTGAATACCTATTCCGTCTATCTTTATGCCGTTTTTCTGGAGCATGCGGACCATACGGGCTATACCGTCGCGCTTGGACGGACGCCACACATTGAAGTCGTTATAATAGAGCTCGGCGTTCGGGTCATACTGGCTCGCGAACTTGAACGCCAGACGCACCACCTCATCACCGTCACCTCCGAAAGCGTTCGTCCAGAGGGTCTTGCGGTACGAGCCGTCATTGTCGATGATTTCGTTCACCACATCCCACGCATCAATCTTTCCGGCAAAGTGTCCCGCCACCGTTTCTATATAGCTGCGCATGGTCTCCACCATCTCATCGTGGGTGTTGGGAGTACCGTCAGGATGGTTGAAGAAGAAATCGGGAGTCTGGTTATGCCACACAAGAGTATGACCGAGAGCCCACAGGCCATTGTCCTTGGCGAATTGGACATAGCGGTCCGCCGCCTGGAAATTCCAGGTGTCCGGTCTGGGATGAAGGACTTCGGCCTTCAGGTCATTTTCCGGTGAAATCGCATTGAAATTCTGCAGGATAAGCTCTGTAGCACGGGCATTCCGCCCGCTGACGATCATTGAATTGACTGCACAACCCATCTTGAACGCATCAGCGTAAGCTTCCTTTAGCGTACTCTGTGAAAAGGCGGGGCATATTGCCAGAACCGCCGCTACAAAAAACATGACTTTCTTCATATCGGTTTGTATTTAAATTTTGCCGGATTTCTTTATGGTCTTGCGGACCAGTTTAAGCAGTTTCTTGGAAGGCACGGCCTTGTCCTTGAGAGGTATCAGATACCAGTCCACATTCCATGTCAGTCCATGACCCGGGGCAAGCGTCCTGTACTCTCCCTGGCTCTCAAGCTCGATGTAAGTCTTGCCCTGGTTCACATAAACCTGGATCTCAGCCTCATCGGGAGCGGGCTGTGAGAGGGAAAGGTCATCGAATTTCTTGATCATGAGCATACCGTTGACGGCATAAGCCAGCCAACCCTTGCCGTCGGAGTTGATCTTGCGGTTCTGGGCGCCTGACTCGAAACTGTACCATGATGCACCTGCCTCACCCTTGAACGGAATGAGTCCTGACGGGGTGATACCCTCCACCGGAGCGTCAAAGAAGATAAGGCCCTCCTCATCGGCCACTACACGTGATATCTCCCAAGGTGCGACCTGACGAGTCTCGTCCCCCTTGTTGATGATGGTGTAGGATACCCTGATGAAACGTCCCTTCGGCTCCGGAGCATACTGCTTGAGAATCTGGAACGGGAGCTTGCTTCCTATCTGGCTTGTCAGGAACAGCGAGGGGTATTCATCACCGAAGGTACGCTTGCAAAGATGGGACTCGTCGTTATAGGCGGCTCTGTCGAACTCCGTTACCGGAGGCCAGTTCCACTCCTTCTGAGGACTGGTCCAGAACGTGCTGCCGTACTGGTTAGGCATCCTGGACTGCGAGAGCATCTCCTTGTCCCCCAACTTGTACGACATGATTTTTCCACCTTCCTTGGCACTGACTGTCATAGTGACATTCCCGGCCTTGATTTCGAATCCCGATTCCACCGTCCCTTCTACGGTCTGTGCGTTTACCGCTCCGGACAGCACTACAGCACTTACAGCTGCCAAAACAAAAGTTCTCATATTCATTATCATGTTATTTTTTCAGATACGGCAAATATAATGAAAAATCTATTTGAGCGAGCCATACCACTCCTTCATTATGTAGAAGGCTGCCTTGCGTATGCCCCTGTCCGATATCAGGCCCTTGCGGTTGTAGCCGTCCTGGATATCGGTCAGCACCCGGCGCGGCGAACGGAAATCGGTGAGGATCCACGGCGTGCAGCCCGACAGTCCCTCCATATTCTCCAGCATCCTGACAGAATGCCTGTACAGGTCAGCCTGGAACTCCTCGGTCCAGCGCTGGTTCTCAGGACCATGATAACCCTGCAGGGCGCCTCCGCCGAATTCGCTGATGAACACAGGCTTTTCCTCGGAGAACTCCCAACGCACCCGGTCACACTTCTCGGGCAGGCCGTCGTACCAGCCGACATACTGGTTGAAGCTGAGAACATCCAGATAACTTGACATAGGATCATCCAGGGTCATTATCCCGCCCTGCAGTTCCTTTTTCTCCATAGCTGCCGCCACCAGACGGGTATCGTCCATAGAGCGCACCTTGTCGGCCAGTTTCCGCAGGAAAACGTTACGCGGCTCCGATATGGGAGTCTCGTTCGCAATAGACCAGATTATTATGTTGGTACGGTTCTTGTCACGCCCGATCATCGCCTCTAACTGCTCACGTGCGGTCTCGAGCGTGCCATCGTTCTCCCACTGGATGGTCCAGTAGCACGGGATCTCGCTCCATACCAGCAGCCCCATCCGCTCGGCGGTGCGGATCATGTTCTCGTTGTGCTGGTAGTGCGCCAACCGCACAAAGTTGCAGTTCATCTCCTTGGCCCACCCGAGCAGGATTGTGGCATCCTCCTTGCTCCATGCGCGTCCCGGACGCAACGGGGCTTCCTCATGGATGCTTATGCCGCGACAGAACAGCTTATTCCCGTTAAGGTATATCTCCTTGCCCCGTGTCTCTATCGTACGCAGGCCTATCTCATCCTCCACGCAGTCTGAGTCCGATGACAGCCTGACCGCGTACAGTTTGGGATTATCCGGACTCCACAGCGTGGGCTTGCACTTGAACTCGAAAGTTCCATAGCCGTCAGCATCGGTGCTCACCTGTTGCCTGACCTTGAGTTCAGGAATCTCTACAGTAACCGTATTGTTTCCGGCTCCGTCCATCTGCACCCAACCTGCAACGATATTCGAAGTGCCTTTCCTGAGCTGGATGAAGTAGTCACGGATAAAGACCTTGGGAACCGATATGACATTGACCTGACGGGTTATTCCTCCGTAGTTGTGCCAGTCTGTGTTCACGGTGGGCACACCCTCAAGACGACGGCGGTTGTCAACCTTGAGTATCAATGTGTTCGTTCCCTCCCTGACGACATCGGTTATCTCTATGTTAAACGGTGAGAAACCGCCCTCATGCACGCCGATCTTACGTCCGTTCAGATAGACCTGGCACTCATAGTTGACCGCATCGAAATGTATGAAACGGCGCTTTCCAGCATCAGGATGGCATTCAAACTGACGGCGATACCAGATATTGCCCTCAAAATTGAGCAGATCCTCACTCTGCGTATTCCAGTCACCTGGCACATGCAGAGTCGGTGCCGTGTCAAAATTATACTCCACAAGATCCTCCGGACGGTTTGCATGGGCATCCTTGAACCAGCCGTTACGGTCCTCGTCCATACGGTAGTTGTAGAAACCCAGCTCATACAGGTCAAGGATGTACTTCCATGTCCCGTCAAGGCTCTGGAGCTCACGTCCGGGCACATTCTGGATAAGAGGATAGATGTTACTGCTGTTTGAAGCCGAAGCTCCGGAACACAATGTCAGAATCATACTGACCGATAAAACGATTCGTCTCATAAAAACAAGCGGCAATCAGGTTAATGGCACGAATCTACAAATTTTTTTGTAATCTTGCACGTGATATCAAAAAGGAATCAGAATCAGAAACAGATTCTAATTATTTACTATGAAGATTGCAATTGTACAGAACGCGCCGGAAAAGGGAGACTGGATGCAGAACCTGGCCGATGCCGACAATCTTATCGGCGGAGGATGCGGGGCTGACATATACGTGTTGCCTGAAATGTTCGCGACCGGACAGTATATAGACCCGTCTGAGGTTGTGCAGACTATGGATGGTCCCATTGCAGAGTGGCTGCGTGGCAAGGCATCGGAACTGGATGCCGCCGTCTGCGGCACACTCCCCATAATAGAGAACGGTTGTGTATATAACCGTCTCTGCTTAGCCATGCCCGATGGCGAGACGGCATGTTACGACAAGCACCACCTGTTCACGTACTCCGGCGAGGCGGAGCATTTCACTGCCGGTACAGAGCGTGTAACGGTCAACTTCCGGGGACTCAGAATCCTGCTGCTTATATGCTACGACCTGAGATTCCCCACATTCAGCCGCAACCGTGACGACTACGATGCAGTGTTTTACCCCGCCAACTGGCCTGACAAACGCATATCGGCATGGGACATCCTTCTTCGTGCCCGCGCCTTGGAGAACCAGTGCTTTGCCATAGGGGTAAACCGCGCCGGCAGCGATGAGCTGGGATACTATCCCGGCCACAGCGCCATAATAGGCCCATACGGCGACACCCTCATCCAGACTGATGAAAAGCCTCAGATGGTATCGGCCATACTGGACATGGACCTGCTGACACGTTTCCGGGCCAAGTTCCCGGTATTACAGGACGCTGACCCTTATGAAACATGTGGACGGCCATGAACTCTTTCCCATAACCCGGTGAAGACGGACATGCGGCAATGAAGAAAAAGGACAGGATATACGCGGCAATTGACCTGAAATCGTTCTATGCATCGGTAGAGTGCGTGGAGCGTGGCCTTGATCCGCTCACCACCAACCTTGTGGTGGCTGATGCCTCACGTACCGACAAGACTATATGTCTGGCCGTGTCGCCGTCACTCAAGACATACGGCATCGGCGGACGTGCGCGACTGTTCGAGGTGGTGCAGCGTGTCCGGCAGGTCAACCAGGCACGCAGGCTGGAGGCTCCTGGACGCAAGCTTGCAGCACCGTCTTTCAACAATCTGAAAGTGCAGTCCGACCCGTCCGCAGCATTGGGGTATATAACCGCTACGCCTCAGATGGCCCGCTACATGGAGGTGAGCAGCCGCATATATACAATCTATCTGAAATACGTTGCACCCGAGGACATTCACGTATATTCAATCGATGAGGTATTCATAGACCTGACAGATTATCTCAGGATGCGCTCATGTACCGCCCGTGAAATGACCGGGCTCATGATACGCGACGTGCTGTCCGGGACAGGCATAACAGCCACGGCAGGCATAGGCACCAATCTCTATCTTGCCAAAGTCGCAATGGACATCGTTGCCAAGCATACCGAACCTGACAAGGACGGCGTACGGATAGCCGAACTTGACATGGCGGGTTACCGGGAGCAGTTGTGGGAACACCGTCCTCTCACCGATTTCTGGCGCGTAGGCCGTGGCATCGCGGCCAGACTGGAGAGTTTAGGGATGCGCACCATGGGCGATGTGGCTCTCTATTCCACACACCCCCAGTGGGAGGATGAGCTGTACCGGCTGTTCGGAGTGAACGCGGAACTGCTGATAGACCATGCCTGGGGTTGGGAGCCATGCACAATGGCAGAGATAAAGGCTTACAAACCACAGGTAAACAGCATCAGTTCAGGACAGGTGCTCTCCGAGCCGTACGATTTCAAGAAGGGTCTGCTCATAGCCAAGGAGATGACCGACTCCCTTGTGTTCGACCTGGTCAGCAAGCGTTTGGTCACAGACCGAATAACGCTCACGGTTAACTACGATTCCGGGAACATGGATAATCCGGAGTGCTCTTACGACGGACCGTCAGTCACAGACTATTACGGGCGCAAGGTGCCCAAGCCGGCTCACGGCACAGCCGACCTGGACGGACACACGTCATCATCGGATTTCATAATAAGGGCCGTGACTGAACTATACAGACAGATAGTAAATCCAGGCATGACGGTACGGCGTTTAAACGTGACCGCACAAAATGTGATCAACGAGAGTGAAGCGGCTCCACGCCAACTGGACCTGTTCGATAACAATGTACCCGCCGACGGACGCGAACGCCGCCGTCAGGAGGCCGTGCTGGCCATCCGCAAGCGATACGGCAAGAACTCGATACTGCGGGGCATGAACTTTGAGGAGGGTTCTACCGCGAGGGAGCGGAACAGGCAGGTGGGAGGACACAAGGCATAAAGCGGAAAGTGATGGATAAGAGATAC
>JAGAEZ010000085.1 GCA_017612875.1 Bacteroidaceae bacterium
GACTGCAAAGCTATCTGGGCTAGCCACTGCCTGAGGTCACTCATCCACTGCTCGCGATATACGAACCTCTCGTTGGCACACCATCCGTGGCCTCCTGTCGGATAGACATGGAGAGCCGAACGTACCCTATTGGCCTGCAGGGCATTATAATACTCTATGCTATTGCGCACAGGAACCACATTATCATCCGAATTGGCCATTATGAATGCGGGCGGAGTCTCACGTGTCACCTGCTTCTCATTCGAATAGAGGTCAATCAGCTCCTGTGAAGCGTTGTTTCCAAGAAGATAGTTGTGCGAGCCCATGTGTGTGAAACTCTTGTCCATGGTTATGACCGGATAGAACAGGATCTGGAAATCAGGGCGGTTCTCAGGGCCTGTGAAATGGGTGGCCGCAGTGGCAGCCAGATGACCGCCGGCCGAACATCCCTGAACGCCTAACTTATTTATCCCGTACTTGGCAGCATCGGCCTTGAGGATACGCATCGCCTCATGCACGTCATCTAAAGGGACCTCATAGTGGCCGTTGGGAAGGCGGTATTTGAGAACGGCGAGAGTGATACCCTGACTGTTGTACCATTCAGCCATGTTGTTGCCTTCAGTCCCGTTCCATACATCCACGTAACCTCCTCCCGGACATGCCAGGACTGCCAGGCCGTTGGGTTCTGCGGCAGCCCAGACAGTCAAAGTGGGTTGTGTCACATTAGAGACATGATTGCCCAGATCCCTCTCCGGGCCCGTCAGTCCGTTGCTTGTGGGAGCGCCGTCCGGCCAAAGGTTGATGACGGCGGTGGGAGTCTGTGCCGCTATTGTCAGGCACACAGCCAGGAGTGCCTGGACCAGGAAAAATCTCTTTCTCATACTTTATAAATCAATTTGTTGTTTATCATTTGCAAATCAAAGGTATCGTACCGTCTCCTCCAACGGACGGCGTCTGCCATGCCGGTCCGATGCCACGCCGTCAGCTGCGGCATAACCGATGGGCAACAGAGCTACCGGACGTATGTTCTCCGGCAGATTGAACAGCTCGCGCGTCCTTTTGAAATCGAAACTGCATACCCAGCATGACCCCACGCCGAGTTCCCAGGCCTGCAGCATCATCTGTGTGAGAACAATGGTGGTGTCCATCTCGCCTGACGGATGGCCCTCCACCTCATGCTTCCGGTTCTTCCAGCAGATATTCTCATCGTAGCAGACCAGCAACGCCTGCGGTGCCCCGAACATATACGGGGTAACGCCCGACATCCTGCTTACGGAATCGGGACTTTGCAGCACATATATCACCTGAGGCTGGAAATTGACGGCCGTAGGCGCCACTCTGCCTGCCTCAAGAATCTTCTCCAACTTCTCCGGTTCAACCTTGCGGTCAGTGAACGACCGCACGGAATAACGTTCCCTGCATAGTGTCAAAAAATCTGTCATATTAATCGCTTGTCGTTTCCAATCCTGTACCTTATAGTCATTTCATGCCGGTGCGGCTGCTGAAGTTGATACGCACTCCCTTGTCCTCGACCATCATGTCATTGCCGCCGTTGTTACCGTTGCTGGAGGCCGGCTTGCGCACTCCGTCCAGAACCTCCCGGCACATCTCCTTTATATCGGTCACCCGCTGGGGCGTCTCCAGATTGTCGCCGCTGTAATGGCCCGGATAGAGAAAGCGTATGTCATTCTTCTGCATATAGCGCTCAATCCTCTCGGCCGTGTACATCACGGTGGAAAGGTTGGTGAAGACCAACAGGTTTGTCGAGCCGAACGCATCGCCGCTGAACCCATAGTGGTTGGCCTTGTCAAAGAACGTGGCGCTACCTGCCGTATGGCCGGGTGTGAAAATAACCTCTAACTGACGGCCACCCAAATCAATTATCTCGCCATCGGTCAGGTATTTGATCTGCCCCTTGTAATTACGCATGTTGTTCGGGACGATTGGCATGTCACCGGCATTCAGATATACCTCAGGAAAAGGCCCCACTCCGCCCACATGGTCCCCGTGGGCATGAGTAACCATCATCGTGACAGGCTTGGATGTAATCTTTGCGACAATCTTGTCCAAGTCAGGGATACGGGTACCGGCATCTATAAGCACTGCGCGATCGTTTCCCTCCACCAGATACAGGGATTCATTATACACACGGTGTCCGTTACCGATCCATGTATGCTCGTCAAGCTGACGGAACACCACCTCATCGTCCTGATATACCACCTTGCCGCGACGGTCGCGGCTGTTGATATCACTCACCTGGGCCTGGACTGTGCCATTAAGCATCAATAACGGCAGCACAACCCGGAACAACACGTTTTTCATATACTCGTAAAGTTTATGGTTTTATTGTGTGTAAAAATATATAATCCTATCTATAAAAACAATAGGTTACGTTTAATTTTTCAAAAGCAGTGATTCCGGATTGAAAGGTTAAAGTATGCAAATTGTTTGGACATATCCGGAACGACACTTACATTTGTAATATCATTTTGATATCAAAACAAAATTAAAGCAATAATCATTATGGAAACAAAGGAATTTGAGTTCAAAGGATTCAGGATGAGCGGTTTCTTAGGGCTGCTTCTGGTGTTTGCGATAATCGGGGCCATGGTCTGGAGCGGAGTGACACTTACCTCTCCGGCAATAGTCATGCCTGTCTTGTTCGTGACACTTGTAATAGCAACCATCGGATTCGTACAACTGGAGCCCAACGAAGCCCGCGCAATGGTGTTCTTCGGCAAGTACAGGGGAACATTCCGCGAAAACGGTTTCTGGTGGGTCAACCCGTTCTATACCAAAAAGAAAATCTCCCTGCGCGCCCGCAACCTCAATGCCGAGGCCATAAAGGTGAACGACAAAAGCGGCAACCCCATCATGATAGGCCTTGTCATGGTATGGAAAATAAAGGATGTATATAAGGCGCTGTTTGAGATTGATTCACAGACCATGGGACAGACCACCGGCGGCGTGACCACACTCAACGCGACCATGAGAGCGTTCGAGAACTTTGTGGCCGTGCAGTCCGATGCTGCCCTGCGTCAGGTGGCAGGCCGATACAACTATGACGAGAACAGCAACCCCGCCGATGACGTGACCTTGCGTTCCGGTGCCGATGAAATCAACGACGCCCTCAAGCAGACACTTAACGAACGCCTGGCCATAGCCGGAATAGAGGCTGTAGAGGCCCGCATCAACTACCTGGCCTACGCTCCCGAGATTGCAGCCGTGATGCTGCGCCGCCAGCAGGCCGATGCCATAATCGCAGCCCGCGAGAAGATAGTGGAGGGTGCCGTGTCTATGGTCAAGATGGCGCTTGACAACCTAAAGAAAGACGGCGTCGTGGAGCTTGACGAGGAACGCAAGGCCACCATGGTAAGCAATCTGCTCGTGGTACTGTGCGGTGACGAGCCTGCGCAGCCGGTGGTGAACACAGGTACGCTGTACAATTAATCAAGGTGTCATGGCACAATGCACTGACTCCAGGAGTTTTCTGCTTAGGATGGACTCTGCAACAATGGAGGCCCTGGAACGCTGGGCCTCCGATGAGTTCCGCAGCGTGAACGGGCAGCTGCAGTGGATAATCGCCGATGCCCTGCGCCGCGCCGGCCGCGCCCCGAAAAAGTGATTAACCTATATACTTGAGGATGACATCGACTGCCTCGTCTTCAGTCTTCCCGCTCATGGATATGACAAGATCATAGTTCCGGGTGTCGTAACGTGAAGTGCCTGCATGCCGCTTCACATAGTTCTCACGCTGCTTATCCACCTGATCTATGATTTTCTTCGCCTCTTTTGGGGAGATGCCCTTCTTTGCGGAGACTCTCTCTATGCGTTGTTCCATAGGAGCCTGGACAAGCACATTCAAATGGTTAGGATGCTCACGTACCGCCAGGAAACCGCAGCGTCCGGCAATCACGCATGACTCAGCATCGGCTATACCTTTAAGAATCTCCTGCTCCGCCTTGAATATCTTTTCCGAATCCGGTTTTTCCGGGATGGTTATTTCAGGCAGATTATCATAGATGGAGACGGCAAAACCGCCGTCCAGCTCCACCACACGTTTGAAATCGGGCCACCATGTCCTTTTTCTGCCTTTAAGACGCTCTATTTCGTCTATGCTCAGACCGTACTTCTCTTCTATGGCCTTGATATGTGCCTTGTCATAAAAAGGTACACCTAATCTTGCAGCCAGTCTCTCACCTACTGTACGGCCACCTGAGCCTAATTCACGATTGACAGTAATGACGAACTTGTCTGATAATTCCATAATACCTTAACTGTTTAGGGTAATGAACAACACACAAATATATGCAGTTGCTCTTGATTTAACAACATTTTACATAAAAAAATGGCAGGAATCTGTTCAAAATTCATTCCGTAAAGATGATTGCGGTCTGTTTTGTCCCCTGTTTCCTCCGGTTTTGATGAAGGAGGTCCGTCATGGCCGGAAGTTTCCGGCAGTCCGGACAGACCACATTTAATGGAACAGATCAAAACAGATTCCAAGACGCGGCAGAAAAAGTTTTTTTCTCAACGGGTGTGAAAGCGACAGATTTTATATAAGTTTGTAATTGCAAATCCTATTAACAACCCACTAACCTGAAAGATATGAAGAAATCCCCGGTTTTACTGCTGGCAACGCTGCTGGTTTCCTGCGCAGGGTCACAGCAGAAAGCAGAGAGTAATGTGGCTGACGGCCGCAGGTACTGCAATCCGTTGCCTATGGTGATTGGCCAGGGCGGAAACGCCTCGGGCGATGTATCGGTATTCCGTGATGATGACGGCCGCTACTATATGTTCTGCACGGGCGGAGGCGCGTGGCACAGTGACAACATGCTGGACTGGGATTTCACTCCCGTGCAGCGCGTGCCGGTGGCCCCGGACGTGGTCAAGTACAGAGGAAAGTATTACATGTCAGGCAACGACTGCCCGCTCTATGTGGCCGACAATCCGCTCGGCCCCTATTCGGTTCTCGGGGAATGGGAGAACACCCCCGACGTGGAGGGCGGCTGGAACGGAGCCTTCGACATGCATATCTTCATTGACGGCGACAAGCCGTACCTGTTCTACTCCGGACGCGGCATCAGCGGCATATTCGGAGTACCGCTTGACCCGGAGCGCCTGAACCGCTTCGCCGAAAAGCCCACCCATCTCTTCAGCTTCAACAGCGACCACGTGTGGGAACGCTACGGGGAGATGAACGAATATACCGGCGTGGCATGGATCGAAGGTCCCTGGCTCTTCAAACACGACGGGACATACTACCTGCAGTACTCGGCATCAGGCACCCAGTGGAAGACCTATGCCGAAGGATACTATACCGCCAAGAACCCGCTCGGCCCCTATACATACGCCGACAACAACCCGCTTCTGCGCAAGACCGACGGTCTGGTTACAGGAACAGCCCACGGCAGCGTGGTGGAAGGTCCCGACGGCAATCTCTGGCAGTTCTATACCATCGTCCTCTCCAACCCGCCCGGAGGCCGACGCATAGGTATGGACCGCATCAGTGTCGATAAGAAGGGACGCTGGTCGGTACAGATCACCGATACTCCTCAACCTGCTCCCGGTGTAAAGTCCGCCAGGACATCGCTCCCCGTCACCATCAACAAGATGAACGCCATGAACGCGCTCTCCTCTTTCTCCTCGCAACAGCCGGGCCGCTACGCTTCATACGCTGTCGATAACTCGAGCGGCACCGTCTGGGAACCGGATCCGTCCGATGGGCAGCCGTCCATAACCGTCGAACTCTCGCCTGCCACCCGTTTCGACGAAGTACAGCTGTTTGATGTGGATGCGGTGAGGATAATGTTCTCCGGAGGCAGCCGCAGAGGATTCGGCAGAGGAGGCGGTGCCGGTTCCGTCTATAAATATATGGTGGAGACATCGCTTGACGGTGAGAACTTCAAGACCGTGCTTGACAAGACAGGCAATACAGAACAGCGCAACACTATATTCGAGGAGTTCAAGCCGGTTGAGTGCCGTTTCGTCCGCCTCACGGTGACGGAATGGCCCGGCACCCAGCTGGGCGTGATAGAGTTCACCGCCTTCGGCCTTCCAGGCCGCACCGAGCCTGCCAGCGTGGCCATCCCTCCGGTTTCATAAGAAATCAGGACGGAAAGATTGCATAGTGTAATAATCTGTGTATTTTTGCAGTAACGGAACCTGTCCGGAATTTTTTACTAACCCTATACACTTATGAAGAAATCCAGTATTATCCTGCTGTTGGCCGGTGTGGCGGTAGCGCCGGCCCTCATTGCCACGGTGGCCGTGGCGGCAGGTGACAGCCGCATTCCAGAGCGTCCCGAAGGACCTTGCGATGTCTATGCCAAGGGCGGCGCGCCCTGCGTGGCAGCCCACTCCTCTACCAGGGCTCTCTACAAAAGCTATGACGGCCCCCTCTATCAGGTCATGCGCCAGTCCGACGGCAAAACCCTTGACATAGGTGTGGTCCAGCCCTCTGCCGGTGACCCCGGCGGCTATGCCGATGCCGAGGCACAGGACCGTTTCTGCAAGGACACCTACTGCTGGCTGACCGTCATCTATGACCAGTCAGGCAAGGGCAACCATCTGCAGCAGGCACCTCGCGGCGGTTTCAGCGGCCATGCCATGGGCGGCTTCAACAACGTGCCTATGGCTGACTGGGCACCTGTAACCATTATGGGACACAAGGTCTATGGCGTGTTCATCACCGCAGGCATGGGCCTTCGCTGGAACGATGCCCACGGCACAGCTGTCGATGACCAGGCTGAAGGCCAGTACTGGGTCATCAACGGACACCACTACAACACCGGCTGCTGCTTCGACTACGGCAACGCCGAGACCGACAGCCGCGATGACGGCGACGGCACTATGGAGACAACCTATTACGGCAACCAGCCCACCTGGTATCACGGACAGGCTCCAGGCCCGTGGATCATGACCGACCAGGAGAATAACCTTGTGGGATGCGTCAATCCCGACCCGAATGACAAGTACTGCGCTGACCTGCCCAGCATCAGCTGGCGTTTCGTTACCGCCACTGCCGACGGTGAGCCCCACCACTGGCGCTCCATGGGCGGCAACGCCCAGGGCGGAGACCTGCAGGTCATGTATGACGGAGTCCGTATCCAGAACCCCCGCAGCAGCTATGACCCAATGCGCAAGCAGGGCGCCATCCTTTTAGGCAACGGCGGTGACAACTCCAACGGCTCGTCCGGTACATTCTACGAGGGAGCCATGACAGCCCCGGGCACATTCCCCACCGTAGAGACCAACCAGAAGGTACAGGCAAATGTCGTGGCCGCAGGCTATGACGTGAACACCCTGAGCATAAGCGGCGCCAACAAGGTCAACAAGCCCAACATGCTCCAGACCTTCCAGCCCAAGAGCACAGAGAACACGGCTGTGACATTCACCAATACCACCGGAGCCGAAATCAATGACCTTGAGATCAGCCTTGTAACTCCACACGGATGGAAAGCCACTGTCGAGGGAGGCAAGCAGAAAGTCCGCAAGGTGGGGTACAACATCGCCCCTGGCCAGACCGTGGTGGTTACGTTCACCGTCACATCGGGCAAGAAGCCCTTCAACGGCGACCTGGTAGCCAAGGCTCAATGGAGCGGCAAGCAGGGTAAGACTGTCTGGACGGCATCCGAGAAGGTCCGCAATGTGGCTCCGGTCAAGATCAACGAGTTCCGCATAGCCGACGGCAGCGGCAACCAGTCCAACTCTTTCATAGAGCTCTACAACGCCGGTGACAAGGCGGTCAGCATATCAGGCTGGACGCTCACCCACCACGCGGTGAACCTGCCTTATTTCTCGTCAATAAAGATTCCTTCAGGCACCAAGCTTGCTCCCAAGGGATTCTATCTGCTCGGAATAAGCAACTCCGGACTCTCCGTCGATGCGGCCAAGGGAGACAATGTCATTTATGTACGTGACGTACGCGGCATAGAGGCCGGTCACGAGATAACCATCGGAACAGGCGGCAACGCCGAGACCCGCCGTGTGGCCAAGGTCATCAGCCCCCAGCAGGCAGCCCCGCAGCAGCAGGGACAGTTCGGCGGACGTCAGATGGGATTCAACGGCAACCCCACCACAGTGTGGCAACCGCTGCCCGAAGGTCCTGTCATCACAATTCCGGCAGGCTCCAACAACATTCCCGTTACCAGCATAGCAGGATTCCAGGTAGGCCAGAAGATGGCTATAGGCTACGGTTCAACCTATCCTGCCGTATCCAACTCGCTTGAAAAATATGAGGTGGTAACCATAACCGAAGTAGGCAAGCCCGGCACCCAGGCTTGGCTTTCAGCCGATGCGAAGAAGGGCGACACCAACATCAAGGTCTCCAGCACCCAGAACATCACCGCCGGTGACAGGATCCGTCTTGACATCGACAGTAAGGGTCATGGCGTTGAATGGGTGACCGTCAAGAACGTGGGAACCCAGTCATCACGCAGCACTTTCGGCGGACCGCTTGGTCCAAATGACAACCCCGGTACAGGTCTTGAGCTGGAGGAGCCGCTCAAGTTCGACCACTCCTCGAACATGCCGTTCGCAGTCAACGGCACAGGCATCACCTTCGAGCCGGCCACCAGATATGACCATTCCAGCAACGAGCCTGTGCTCCCGCTGGTATATGCCATCGAGCTTGACAAGGCTCTCTCCAAATCACATCCCATCAACGATGTGGTGCTTGACCCGCAGGTGACGAACGCCGGCTATCACGGCAGTGTCGAGGCCGACCTCCTGTTCGGCGGTCCCGCGCTTGACGCTTCCCGCGGCAACATGACCCTCCGTACAGACAAGGGCCTAATAGCCGATGCCCTGAACTACGGCGGTCTTGTGGATCCCTGGCTCAGCGAAGGCTATCATGAGGATGCCGGTGCAGGTGCCGACGGTTCGTATGCACGTGTCCCGCAGGGAGCACGCGGCGGAGGAGGCTTCGGAGCACCGGCAGCCACTCCGGCGGCAGGTCCCGACCTGAGCACATTCCGCTATCCCGACGGATTCGACACCGATGACAACAAGCTGGATTTCCGCACCGGACAGGCCATGACGATAGCGGCACCCGTACAGGCCGGCGCCAACAACGTCAAGGTGACCTCCGTGCAGGGCCTCTCCATAGGACAGGTCATGTATCTCGGCTCAGGCAACTCGGCTGAGAAAGTGAAAATAGCCACTGTAGGAACAGCAGGTGCCACCACCATCCCGACCGATGTCCCCAAGGGTGAGGTCCGGATACCGGTTGCCAGCGCACAAGGCTTCCAGGCAGGACAGACTGTCCAAATCGGATCAGGATCATACGTGATCAGTGCAGTCCAGGCTAC
This sequence comes from Bacteroidaceae bacterium, assembly GCA_017612875.1. GTDB lineage: Bacteria > Bacteroidota > Bacteroidia > Bacteroidales > Bacteroidaceae > Colenecus. The sequence goes on from JAGAEZ010000085.1 coordinate 9,291, forward strand.
TCCACGTCGTGGAGGATTCGGCGGCCGTGGTGGCCAGATGCCTCAGCAGCCCGACTATATCACACTCGCCTCCGGACTCAGTCAGGATGCCCCGGCCGGCACCTATCTGACCGGCAGCGGAATCACTTTCGGAGCTCCTGTCACTAAAAACCACAGTGCCGGCGATGCTTTCACAGCAACAATGGCTACTCCCGGAAAACCAAACGTCCAATAACGAACCGGTTTGGAAAGGAGAGACTTGATACTCAAAAGGACAAGGGTGACACTTGCCGCCATTGTCCTTGTTTTGAGTATTTTCCTGTGCATACACTCCATATCGGGCCACGGCCTTACAGGTTGCAGCCAGGGCACCTCCTGTAACCAGGTCTTAGGGAGCCGATGGTCCTTCCTGCTCGGAAA
>JAGAEZ010000086.1 GCA_017612875.1 Bacteroidaceae bacterium
AGCCCGGCAAGGGGGTTGAATGAGAAATATGGGCAGTGCAACACGTTTTTTTCAAAGAAAGGTTCTTGGTTTGAGATTTTTGGTTACCTTTGCAACCGCAATCTACGGAACAATGATTTCGGTACCTTGACCGAGCGGCTAGGTATCGGTCTGCAAAACCGAGTACGGCGGTTCGAGTCCGCCAGGTACCTCAAGTAAAAATCCGGCTTTTCGGCCGGATTTTTACTTGGACGTACCTGAAATACCTATTATTTTTGTAGTGATTATTTGCTATGACTCCTAAGGATGTTATCCGCTCCATGCGGCTCAGGACGCTGCCGCTCTCCACGGCAGGTATTGCGCTCGGGCTGATGCTGGCCTGTAAGGCAGAGAATGTACGTTGGTATGTCATCCTGCTTACAGTACTGACCACTATCTCGCTGCAGATATTCTCCAACATGTCCAATGAACTGGGTGACTGGCTGAGCGGTGTGGACTCCTCCGACCGCGAGGGGCCCACATACAGTCTAAGTGAAGGCGGCCTGACAGAGGAGGGCCTGCGCAGCTGCATAAGGATCACTATGCTGGTGTGCTGCATTCTGGGGCTGTCCATGATACGAGCATCGTTCGGAACCGTATTCCGTATCGAGTCACAGGCCCTGGTGGTTCTGGGAGCGCTGGCCATCTGGGCTGCCATGCACTACACCCTGGGCAAGAACCCGTACGGATACAGGGGTCTGGGCGACATCTTCGTGTTCATATTCTTCGGGCTGGTACCTGTAACGGGAGGTTACTTTGTGGCCGCCCATCATATTGACCCCTGGACTCTTGTGCCGGGAGCCGCTATAGGGTTGTTCAGTGTAGGGGTCCTGAACGTGAACAACATAAGGGACATGAAGTCCGATGCGGCGAACCGCATGACCGTTCCTCTCAGGATTGGTGAAAGGGCCGCAAAGAGATACCACACCGCCCTGATAGCCGGCGGATGGTGCCTGATGGTTCTGTTCACACTGCTTCGCACCCACGGCTGGACGCCTTTCCTGTACCTCCTCACCCTGCCGCTGTTCGCGATGCATGTGAGCGGTGTATGGAAACGTACTGGACATTCGCTTGACCCGATGCTCCCGCTTCTGGTCATATCGACTTTCCTGCTCTCGGTTCTGGCCGGAACAGGTTATTTATTTCAACATTGACCGTTATGCCTGACAAAGAGAAGATTCGGGAACTGTTCGATGACATTGCTCCGCAATACGACAGTTTCAACCACAAGTCATCATTCGGGGCGGACCGTTCCTGGCGCCGCAAGGCGGTCATGGAGATAGCCGATACGGACCGTCCCATCGAGGTCCTGGATGTGGCCACGGGCACTGCCGATTTTGCGATAGAGGTGGCCCGTAAAGCTGCACCGGGTTCCCATGTGACAGGCATCGATATTTCCGAAGGTATGCTCCAGGCCGGACGCGACAAGTGCAAGGGGCTTCCGGTGGAGCTGATGACGGCACAGGCCGAGTCACTGCCATTCACGGACTGCACGTTTGACCGCGTGTGCGTGGCGTTCGGGGTACGTAACTTTGAGGACCGGATGAAGGGTCTGTCCGAGATGTACCGGGTGGTAAAAAAAGGCGGAAAGCTGGTCATCCTGGAGCTCTCCTACCCCAAAAACAGGCTCATACGTGCATTCTACAAGATTTATGCCCTGAAGATTCTGCCGAGGATAGGTACGGGAATGACGGGTAATGCCGATGCATTCAGCTATCTGCCCGCATCTATACTCAAGTTTCCCTTGCCCCAGGAATTCATGCCCATGCTGAACAGGGCAGGTTTCAACACTGTCCGTCACTCCCAGTTCATGTTTGGTGTGTGCCGTATGTACGTGGCATACAAATAATCATTATCTTTGTGCACTTAATTATAAAAATAGGTGTAATTCAAACTGTAACTGTTATGAATAGATTTTGCTTACATACGGCATTTGCCTTTACAATGGTCCTGATACTGTCATTGTCCGGATGCAAGAAGGAGGATGAGTACGCCATTCCCATGAGTGACCTTGAGAACGGTATAATAGAGATAACATGCGCCGGCGGCAAGACTGTGCAGGTTGTTGACCTGGGTATCCCTTTCGGCACCCTGTGGGCCACATGCAACCTGGGAGCCTCAAGTCCGGACCAGGCCGGGGCTTTCTTCGCCTGGGGTGAGACATCGACCAAGACCGAATACACCGACAACAACTACGTGTTCAAGGATCCTGTAAAGAAGAAGAAACTCAACAAGTACATCCCCATGGAGGGTGAGGTGAACTACGACGGAAAGAACGTCCTTGAACCGCAGGACGACGCCGCCACGGTCATGCTCGGGAGCGATTGGCATATCCCTACCCTGAAGGATTTCCAGGACCTGCTCGACTGCACGGAGAAGACATGGTGCAAGCTGAACGGCGTGTGGGGATTCAAATTCACAAGCATCAAGAAGGGTTTCGAGGAGAACAGCATATTCATCTCCTTAGCCGGATGCATCGACTACGAGAAACACCTGTTCGAGGACGAGTACGGTCTCTACTGGAGCTCCACCGTTGACAAGGGTGACTCCGACTGCGCCAAGATACTATGGTTAGACAACCAGAACGGGAATAACGTGACCGTCCTGAATTCCATCAAGGACCGCTACAACGGCCTTCCCATACGACCTGTAACAAATATTGAACGATAATAAGAAGGAATGGATATAAACATTAAGGAAATAGCAGGAGCTTTCGTGGTCCTGTTCGCTATTCTTGATATAACAGGCTCCATACCGATAATAATCGACCTGCAGCACAGGACGGGTAAGGTTCCCGCTCTCAAGGTCACCATCATATCCTGGGTTCTGCTCACTATCATCTACTTCCTGGGTGACGGTGTGCTGTCACTGTTCGGCGTTGACATCGAATCATTCGCTGTGGCCGGTTCCATAGTAATCCTGGCAATCGGATTCGAGATGATTTTTGACATTACCATCTTCAAATACGATGCCGGCCCCAAGGAGATGTCATCATTCGTGCCGTTGGTATTCCCGCTCATAGTAGGTGCCGGCTCATTCACTACCCTGCTTTCACTTAAAGCCGAGTATGCAGCCATGAACATCATGATTGCCCTGGCACTGAACATGCTGTTCATATTTATCGTACTGAAGTCCATAAACCGTATTGAGAAAATCCTGGGCCCCGGATTGATTTATGTACTCCGCAAGTTCTTCGGCATAATCCTGCTTGCCATCGCGGTCAAGCTCTTTACGACTAATATAGGACAGATTATCAGATAAAAATGATAGAGAAGCACCTTGTTCTGAACGATGCCGACCCCGCAGTATTCTACGGAGTCAACAACACCAACCTGCAACTGCTCAAGGCCCTGTACCCCAAACTGCGCATAGTGGCACGCGGCAATGTGCTCCGCATCATGGGCGATGAGGAGGAGACCGCCCGCTTCGAACAGGCCGTGCTCAAGCTTGAGCAGTACTGCTCCAAATACAACTCGCTCAAGGAGGAGGTGATTGTCGATATCGTGAACGGTCAGGATCCCGGTGGTGAGAAGAGTTCCGATGTGATACTCTTCGGAGTGACCGGCCGCCCTATCATGCCCCGTAGCGTTAACCAGAAGAGACTGGTCACGGATTATGCCACCCATGACATGCTGTTCGCCATCGGCCCCGCAGGTTCAGGCAAGACATACACCGCAATAGCACTGGCAGTGCGAGCCTTGAAGAACAAGGAGGTCAAGCGTATCGTGCTGTGCCGCCCTGCCGTCGAGGCCGGCGAGAAGCTCGGATTCCTGCCGGGCGACATGCGCGAGAAGATAGACCCTTTCCTCCAGCCGCTGTATGATGCATTGCAGGACATGATTCCCACAGCCAAGCTAAAGGAGTACATGGACCTGAACATCATACAGATAGCACCGCTGGCATTCATGCGAGGCCGTACCCTGAACGACGCTGTGGTCATACTTGACGAGGCACAGAACACCACCCCGCAGCAGATCAAGATGTTCCTCACCCGCATGGGCTGGAACACCAAGATGATTGTCACGGGTGACCTCACTCAGATAGACCTGCCGCCCACACAGATATCGGGCCTGGTACAGGCGCTTGACATACTGGACGGAGTGGAAGGCCTGAGCGTGATCCGGATGACAAAGAAAGACATTGTGCGCCATAAGCTGGTAACCCGCATAGTGGATGCTTATGACCGGTACGAGATGACTCATAGAAACGAAAAAAGAAATCCAAATAAAGATAACAATGAGTAACGCACTTACAAGAACCGACTTCAATTTCAAAGGACAGAAGAGTGTATATCACGGCAAGGTACGTGATGTGTATAACATTGATGACGACCTGATGGTAATGGTGGCCACTGACCGGATATCGGCCTTTGACGTGATCCTGCCCAAGGGTATTCCTTTCAAGGGTCAGGTCCTGAACCAGATAGCCGCCAAGTTCCTGGACGCTACCGCCGACATCTGCCCCAACTGGAAGCTGGCCACCCCGGACCCGATGGTTACAGTGGGTCTCAAGTGCGAAGGTTTCCGCGTTGAGATGATCATACGCGGTTATCTGACCGGTTCTGCATGGCGTGACTACAAGAACGGATGCCGTAACCTGTGCGGTAACATCCTGCCAGAGGGAATGAAAGAGAACCAGAAGTTCCCCGAGCCCCTGATCACCCCCACCACCAAGGCTGAGGAGGGTCATGATGAGAACATCTCCAAGGAAGAGATCATTGCTCAAGGCATCGTATCTGCCGAGGATTACGCCATCATGGAGGACTACACCCGCAAGATATTTGCTCGCGGACAGGAGATTGCCGCTAAGCGTGGTCTGATTCTTGTCGACACCAAGTACGAGTTTGGTAAGCGCGATGGTAAGGTTTATCTTATCGACGAGATCCACACCCCCGACTCAAGCCGTTACTTCTATGCCGAGGGCTACGAGGAGAAGTTGGCCAAGGGCGAGCCCCAGCGTCAGCTCTCTAAGGAGTTCGTTCGCCAGTGGCTCATCGAGCACAACTTTATGAACGAGCCCGGACAGGTGATGCCTGAGATTACCGACGAGTATGCCGAGAGCGTAAGCGATCGCTACATCGAACTCTACGAGCACATCGTAGGCGAGAAGTTTGAGCGCAAGCAGAGCGAGGGCGACATCGCTGAGCGCATCGAGAAGAACGTAAGTAGCTGGCTATCAGCTTTTAAGAGCCGTTGATAGAGGTGAGAGGTGAGAAGCTAGAGGTGAGAGATATGTACGAGCAAGAGAAGATAAAACCATACGGCGACGGCGAGAAAGCCACGCAGGTAGAGCAGATGTTCGATAACATCGCCCCAACCTACGATAAGCTGAATCATCGTCTGTCGTGGGATATCGACAAGGGTTGGCGCCGCAAGGCCATCAAGGCTTTGGCGCCTTACCAGCCCAAGTCGCTGCTCGATATAGCTACAGGTACAGGCGATTTCGCCATACTCGCAGCCCAGATGCTCAAGCCCCAGCGCCTTGTCGGGGCCGACATCAGCGAGGGAATGATGGAGATTGGTCGCCAGAAGGTAGCCGCCCTTGGTCTCGACCAGATTGTTTCCTTCGAGAAGGAGGATTGCTTACACCTATCTTATAATAGCGACACCTTCGATGCCGTTACCGCCGCCTTCGGCATCCGCAACTTTGCCGATCTCGACGCAGGCCTGCGCGAGATGTACCGCGTACTCAAGCCCTGTGGTCATCTCAGCATAGTAGAGTTAACTACGCCCGTTAAATTCCCCATGAAGCAGCTCTTCCGCATCTATTCGCATACGGTGCTGCCCGTCTACGGACGTCTCATCTCGCGCGACACCAGCGCCTACTCTTATCTCACCAAGACCATCGAGGCCTTCCCGCAAGGCGAGCGCATGGTAGATATTCTGATGAAGGCTGGCTTTGCCGAGGCCTCATTCCGACGACTAACGTTCGGCATTTGCACGATGTATTTTGCTACTAAATAGGTATTAAAAAAAAATGGACAAATACGGACGTATCGGTTACCCCTTGGGTCACTCGTTTTCCATCAGCTACTTCAATCAGAGGTTTGCCGATGAGGGCATCGATGCCACCTACGAGAACTTCGAGATTCCAAGTATCGACGACCTCCCCGAGATTATCGACCGCCTTCCCAATCTGAGGGGACTTAACGTCACCATCCCCTATAAGGAAAAGGTCATTCCCTTTCTCGACAGCATCTCGCCCGAGGCACGCGCTATCGGAGCCGTCAACGTCATCCGCGTGGTTCATCAGAAGAACAAGACGCTGCTCAAGGGCTACAATAGCGACGTGATAGGATTCACCCAAAGTATCGAACCTATGCTCGACCCCAAGTGGCATAAAAAGGCGCTCATTCTTGGCACAGGCGGAGCCTCTAAGGCCATTAACTACGGCCTTAAGTCACTAGGCCTCGAAACCGTGTTTGTTAGTCGCTACGAGCGTCCTGACACCATCCAGTACCAAAGCATCACACCCGATGTGGTTCGCGAGTACAACGTGATTATAAACTGCACCCCTGTGGGCATGTATCCACATACCGACGAGTGCCCACAACTGCCTTACGAGGCAATGGACTCTCACACCATTCTCTACGACCTTATCTACAACCCCGACCAGACCTTGTTTATGCGCAAGGGAGCTAAATATGGCGCCGAGGTTAAGAACGGTCTCGAAATGCTCCTTCTGCAGGCCTTTGCCAGCTGGGAGTTCTGGCAAGGAAAAGATAAACTCTAATTTGATTATGGACAACAGATATATGATGCGTGGCGTTTCAGCAGCTAAAGAAGACGTCCACAACGCCATCAAAAACATTGACAAAGGAATCTTCCCACAGGCTTTCTGTAAGATTATTCCCGACATTCTGGGGGGCGACCCTGAGTATTGCAACATCATGCATGCCGACGGCGCTGGCACCAAGTCAGCTCTAGCCTATATGTATTGGAAGGAGACTGGCGACCTCTCTGTATGGAAAGGTATCGCCCAAGATGCCATCGTGATGAATACCGACGACCTGCTCTGCGTGGGTGCCGTCGATAACATCCTCGTTTCCAGCACCATTGGCCGTAATAAGATGCTCATCCCCGGCGAGGTTATCTCTGCCATCATCAACGGCACCGACGAGCTCCTTGCTGAGCTCCGCGAGATGGGCATCGGCATCTACCCCACTGGTGGCGAGACTGCCGATGTAGGCGACCTGGTTCGCACCAT
>JAGAEZ010000016.1 GCA_017612875.1 Bacteroidaceae bacterium
CATCCACACGGACAACACCGCTGGTCATATCACCCTCCTTCTGGGCCGATGCATGATTGCAAATAACTGATAACAATGAGAATGACACAAAGCAAACTACCTTGCACCACCCCTTAGCCATAAGGACTCTTATTCTGCGGATTTTCATAAATGCGTTTGTTTATCTGCTGACAAAAGTAATAGTCATATTTACAAATATCAAGAATCAGGCGTTGCAAAACCGTTGCAATCTGTATGTCATCCAGTGTTATATATACATATACAGGAAAAATATAAAAAAAGTAAGCATTAACAAACTTTTTGTCTTGTTTTATTGTCGTTATGTAATTTATTATATACATTTGCAGCAGCAATAACCTTAAAACTATCTGTAATTATGAAGAAGTATCATTTGCTTGACCACAAGTGGCAAAAAGTAGGGTTTGTAATGTTTGCTGTTTGTGTTCTGTTATGCCTGGTATTCTGGCAGGCCATTCTCTATGACCTATTACCGCATGTACTCTCAAAGAATACACAGGACCCTGCAGGATCCGGATGGGCATCGGCTCTGGTATTGTTGCTGACGCCAATATCATTTGCTCTCATGGCTCTGTCACAGGAAAAGCAGGAAGATGAGAGAATAGTTGAAATCCGTCATCAGGCGCTTGTGACTATCGTTATCATATACGTTGTCTGGTCATTATTGATGTTTCTGACTACGCCTTTTTTAGTTCGTCTTGTTTCACCCTCCACATTAGGCAAAATCAATATGATTCTAAGGATACCGACCGGAGTATCGGCCTTTATGGGATACTACGTGCTTATTTTCAAGCTATCTTTGTGGAGACAAAACAGGGAGTTGAGCGATGAAGAATAACCTTAGAGTAGAACGCGCCCGCGTGCGTATGACGCAGCAGGAGCTGGCCGATAAGACCGGCGTTACCCGCCAGACCATCGTGGCCATAGAGCAAGGCAAGTTCAATCCCTCAACTGTCCTTGCACTCAAAATGGCACGTGTGTTCGGTGTCACTATTGAGGTTCTGTTTGAGCTTGAGGATACAGATTAGTGACACAGTACCCCACAGGAAAGACTGCGAGCCTTTTTATAGAACAAATTTAAACAAATTCTAAGAAGGTCTCCAATATTCAGGCCTCGCCGAAAAACACGTAGAGCGGGTGTTAAAGCCAAAAATGAATACAAACAGAATAATTATAAAAATCAATTGATATTCTGTGATTTAACTAAAAATTTAACATCTGTTAAGTATCAGCATCCAATAAACATTTTATATTTGCACCCCGAGATAAACATGAACCAGGAAAACCTATTTTACTGATTGACATGTGCGTGTGAACTTTGACTTTTTTCAATGTCCGGAATTGGTGCCGCTGACAACGGCACCACCTTTGTTTTCCGTACATGATGTTACAATACTACACCTTGTAATATCATCGAAATTGATCATGAGAAATCACAAATAATCCATTGTTCCGGTTCAGACAGACCGGTTCGGTTATAACCCACCCGGACCTCTCTGTTGAGAAAGACATATCTGACGGGATGATTCACGACCCTGGATATAGATTCTCTTTTATCTATTAGAAAGGAGAGAGTGGCCGCATCGGCTGCTCTCTCCTTTTATGATTCAGATTCTCACTCCCACTCGATGGTTGCAGGCGGTTTGGAGGAGATGTCATAGACCACTCTGTTCACGCCTTTCACCTTGTTGATTATCTCATTGCTCACCTCCCGCATGAATGACGTCGGAAGTTCAGCCCAGTCGGCCGTCATTGCATCGCTGCTGGTCACCGCCCTGAGAGCGACCACATTGTCGTACGTACGTTCATCACCCATAACGCCGACGCTCTTGACAGGCAGCAGAATGGCACCGGCCTGCCATATTTGGTCATAAAGTCCCTCTCTCCTCAGTCCGCGAATGAAAATGTCATCCACATCCTGAAGCACACGGACCTTCTCACGGGTTATGTCACCCAATATCCTTACTGCCAGGCCGGGCCCCGGGAAAGGATGTCTGAACACCATGTGACGGGGCATTCCGAGACTCAGGCCCACCTGACGCACCTCATCCTTGAAAAGCCACTTAAGGGGCTCGCACAAGCTCAGTTTCATCTCTTTGGGAAGTCCGCCCACATTATGATGGCTCTTGATTACCTTACCGGTTATGTTGCAGCTCTCTATTCGGTCAGGATAGATTGTTCCCTGGGCAAGGAAACGGGCACCGTCCACCTTGGCAGCCTCACTGTTGAACACCTCTATGAACTCGCGTCCTATTATCTTGCGCTTCTGCTCGGGCTCAGACACGCCGGACAAGGCGGAAAGGAACCTGTCGGAAGCATCGACTCCCACCACGTTCAGGTCCAGATTGCGGTAATCAGCCATCACATCCTCGAACTCGTTCTTCCTCAGCATCCCATGGTTCACGAAAATACAGGTCAGGTTATTGCCGATAGCCCTGTGCAGCAGGACGGCCGCGACCGATGAATCCACACCTCCGCTCAGCCCCAGGATTACCTTGTCCTGTCCTATCTGTTCCCTCAACTCACGGATAGTGGTTTCAAGGAAGGACTCTGCGGTCCACTCCCGCCTGCTATGACAGATACCTGTCACAAAGTTCTCAATCATCCTGGCACCCTCCAGCGTATGAACCACCTCCGGGTGGAACTGGACTCCCCAGACCGGTTCCGAAAGACTCTGGAACGCGGCGAACCTGACACTGTCCGTGGAAGCGGTGACCTTGTAGCCTTCCGGGATTGCTGTAATGGAATCCCCGTGACTCATCCATACCTGTGAGCCCAGGCTGACACCTTCAAACAGAGGACATGAAGTATCCACGTACGAAAGGCCCGCGCGACCGTACTCCCTGCTTCCGGCCTGCTCCACCCTGCCGCCGTACAGATGGCTCAGCAGCTGGGCACCGTAACATATTCCTAACAAAGGGTACTTTCCCTTGATTCCGGAAAGGTCCGGCAGGAAAGCGTCATCGGCATATACGCTCAAGGGGGAACCGCTCAGGATAACGCCTATCACATCCTTGTCATCCGAAGGGAAACGGTTGTAAGGCAGAATCTCACAGAAAGTGCCGGTTTCACGTACACGCCGGCCTATCAGCTGTGTCGTCTGGGAGCCGAAATCAAGTATTATTATCTTCTGCATTGTCCAGTATGTATTGTTCGGGTTGCTTGATTAATTGTCACGGTTTGTATGTTACCTGGACCGGAGTGACCTTATTGTAGAATGCCGCCGTCTCATGGGTTCCCCATATCTCAGGTGCGGGATAGAGTTCCGGAAGGTTGAACGACTTCATGGTTCTCCTGTAGAGAGCCGGGTCACGCATGGGAAGCAGGAAAGCACCGCTCACCTGGCCGTCCTCATCCACATGGGCTATATACGGCCGCCCATATACCTTGTCGTCGCGTTTTGAGGCGAAGACCACCCAGCGGCTGTTGCTGCTCCAGCTGTGATATGTATCCGCCCCCTTTGCATTCGCTCTCTCCATAGTGTTTATCTGACCGGTTCTCAGATTGATGAGCCAGTTCTCGCTCTCATCGTGCCAGACAGGGAATGTCCCGTAATCGGCTACGGTCGCCATGAGCCATTTTCCGTCGGGCGAACACTTGAGATTGCTGAAAGAGAGCCTTTCGCGGCTCGGGATTACAGTATATACCTTGTCACCGGGCTTACCGGTTTCCGGATCAAACTGAACGGCGGCAATGTCATAGTGCATGTCATAGGTGCTGTCCGGCTGTTCATGATGCACGGCCCTGCAGAAGAATATGGTCTTGCCGTCGGGGGAGAAACACGGGAATGTCTCCTGATACTCATCGCCCTTTATGGACGGACCGTCGGAAACAGTGAGATTGTCCAAGTCCAGTATCATAAGGTCACTGCGGGAATCGAACACCTCCATTCTCTTGTCAACGCGGCTGTGGATGGAGAATGTGATGTCCGCTGTAGTGAATACGGCATAGCGTCCGTCCGGAGTGATATCGCCATAGACTCCTCCTCCGGAGTGTTCGGTTTTAGTGTTCAGCTTGACGGTCTTTCCGTTACGGTTCACCATGGTTCCGCCTCCTGCACCGCGCAGATGCATGAACGATGTCCCGTTACGGTTCGTGGTATGGCAGTTCATGCATGCTCTCCCGGCGTTCCGGTTGTCACCTATCAGACGCGTCCTGAAACTCTCCAGATCACGTTCCTCTATCTGCATCCGGCTCCAAACCTCGTATGCAGGTTCTATGAGCCTGTAGCTCAGATACCGGTCTATGCTGTCCTCAGAGACCGTCCATGAGAGTTCCTTCACACCGGCAGTCCCTCTCTCCCTTCCTTTGGAAATTACAGAGACTGCAAGTCTGCCTCCCTTCTCAGCATCGAGCATCGAATGCCATTTTCTCCGGTTGAACTTCATCAGCTCTCCACGACTCCTGAAGATATATTCGCCGGAGACTCCCTTCACCTTCACGGAAATCCGGGAAGCCCCCTCTATCCTGAAGTTGAGGGGAGCGATGTTGCAGGGGACAGTGACATCGCTGTAGTCAGGATAAATGTCAGCAAGTGAGCCTTCGCCCTTTCGCGAACATGCACACAGCATCAACGATATCAGTATGACAGGTATGTATCTCTTCATGCGCCTCATTGTTCCGGATTCTCTACGATTGATGTCGAAATGATATAGTACCAGTAGGTGTCCTTGTATTCTCCCAGGGCCCTCAGATTGCCATTGGAGCGCTCCAGCGCGTTCTGGAAGCGCAAAAACCGTTCCGCCACATCCCCGGCGATATGGTATTTCTCCACGATGTCACGGAAAGATTCATCGGAATAGGCATTGACTAGAAGCGCCTGCTGATATACGGCGGGAACCTCGTAGTATCTGTCCAGTCTGTCCAGCCAGTACCGCTCGTAATACCCCTCGAAGGACTTGCCGCGTTTGTCAAGCAGCATGGAACATAGCAGATAGTCAACGGCGGTCCGGTTCATGGGATTCAGGTCCGCCAGGCTCTTTAGGGATGACCTCCAGTCACCCTGAGGCACAGTCCGGTCAACCGAAGCCGTTCTTGAACGCCACACCTGATACTTTTCAGGGATGCTGTCCGAATCCAGGCACCGCATGAGTTCACGGGCCCAACGCATGTGCATCGGAGTTACGGACAGGATGTCAAGATATTTGCGGGCCACATCATAATCACCTGTAACCACAGCTATCTCTGAAAGGTATCGGAGCATCCTTGTGGATAACTGGCTCGGCATCACCGTCTGACCGAGAAGAGCCGCATCGGTAGCCTGAGAGACATCGCCCATCTCAAGCAGTCCGTCTATGAAGAAGAACGATGCCAGATAGCTGGAGCCTCTCTTTATGGAAAGGAACAGCCCGTCGCCCAGTTCCTGCGGATGTCGGAACAGTTCTTCGGCCAGCCTGCCCTCTCTGGCATAACAAAGGTTCCTGTAATACGTGGAATAGGGGCTCTTGCTGTCAACGGACTCCGAGAGCATTTTCACTTTGTCCCACTCCTGCCTGTAAGCCGTCGTCCCCAACCGCATCGAGCTCTCAAGCTTTTCATCCCTGACAAGAAAGAACACGGGAACAAGGACAAGAGATGCCGCCACAGAACAGACCGGCGCGGACAGACGCTTTCCTGCCGTCAGGCACAATACCGACAACAGCGGTACTGTAAAAAGGCATGATTCGGGAGGAACAATATATTCGGTGGGGACAGGCCATATAAATGTCTGTTGAAAGTTCAGGTTGTAGAATCTTCCCGCAAGAATCATCAGGCCTATGCCTACGATGGCGGCGGGAAGGACCTTTTTCCACTCCTTATACCTGATTGCCGCCAGGATAAGGGCGAAAGTGAAGGCGTGACCGCCTGCAAGCACGAAAACCAGAGGAGTACCTGATACCAAAGGCAGAATCAGGCCCGTACCGCCCTTCTGTTTTCCCGAGAACAATACCGCGCACCAGACAGACAATGCAAGCCCTACAGTGGCGGATACAGGATAATTCAGATACACCGTGAACACAGCCTCCGCACTGACAGGAAGAAGCGCTGCCAGAGAAGAGCTGTCACCGGCTCCGGCTCTCTTGAGCAGGATTCTCAACCCTGCCCATACGGTAACAAGCAGAAGGACAGTCAGAACGACCGCCACGCCATTGAACCGGTAGAAACGGGACAGGAAGTCACCGATCATCGCTGCCAGGAAGCCTGGATCCCGGAAATAGTCACTGAGCATCACGGAATCAAAGGTGAAGATGCATGACTGTTCCTTGAAGCCTAATCTGTATGGAGCCAGAACGAGACAGAAAACAGCGATGGCCACAAAAAACAATAGAGGGACCAGCGTATAACCCGGATTATTCTTCCTGTTTTCCATCTGTTTGCAAAATGACATGCAAACTTAGTGAAAAATAGCGTGAGTTCCGGGATTATCGCCTATTATTTATTACCGCCGAGGGGAATCTGGCACGCAAGGCGGCTTCCTCCTCCACAGTCATGGGACCATCTATCCTCAGTGACCCGATATCCTTGCCGTCCATCCATTCCGGGATGACCACCTTGCTTGTGAAAACAAGTCTCAAATTGTTGATACGGTTCATCTTGCGGATAATCTCCGGAACCTTGTTCACCTTGAGCTGGAGTCCGTCCCAACCATTCTTGTCCTCTTCCTCAAACTCCGCAAGCAGTTCATCGTCCGATTTCTTGATGCGGCTGAACCAACCCAGCCTGGGAGTCATGGCAAACGTTTCCGGATCAACCTCCATTCCCACTATTCCGGCCCAGAACTCCATCATCATCTCGGATTCCACCTCACCGGTCAAGTCATTGAAAATAATATACCTGTAATCTGTCCTGACCATCTCGGGCAACATGCTGTGGTCCATGTTGACCTCTGCGGGAGTGCGGCCTTTCTCATCGTATGGCAGGAACTTGAGGAACCAGCCGTCAAACTTGGTGGCACCCATATCCATCCCGCAACTCAGGCCCCGGGTGTCACCCGGGCGGTATTTCTTCACGATGCTGCGCCAGAAGCTGACATCGGGTTTACCCTTCGAGGCCTTCACGAACTCGGTGAGGACAGGCTCCAGTTCATCCACCCACCAGCCAATACCGTAAGCGCGGAGCTTGCGCGTGCGGTCCAGTACAGACTGCCAGTCGTCAGGTGTACCCTTGAGTGTCACACTCGGAATACCGCAGGACATATACATCACTATGAAGTCGAAATATGACTTGACTGTCTCCATAAGCACAATCTGTGACACTATATGCTCATTGACTCCGGTTGTGGAGAACCTCCCGGACATGATATCGGCTATCTCCCCTCTGGTGTTGCTGCGTATCTGCTCCGCAAAACCTTCCACGATCGCCTCCCAGTCGGCCTCGCCGCTCAAAAGCTCCTTACCGGACTGTACCACAAGGTCAATCTTGCCCTCATGGTCCACGAAAAGGTCCCTCAGTTCCTCCGGGTTGTCATTTACATAGTGCGCGAATCCCTGACATATAAGGAACCATATCACATCCGGCGTGAGGACCACCGGACGGTGGTCGGCAAAGGCATCGATCATTCCTTTGAAGAACGGGTGCAGTCCGTATGATGCCAGTTCCCCGTCACCTGTGCCCGATGCTATCACTCTCTGGTCATCGCCCTTGATCTCACTCCTGTCCAGGATTGTACTTATCAGCAGGCCGCCGTCTTGCATCCACAAGTCTTCGCCCGTAGGTTCAGGCAGGTCAGTATCCACACGGAAGGTTATGCTGCCCTTTTCCTTGTTCAAGATGTCTTTTTTCCTGGCCTGCGCTCCTGACGTTACCAGGAGAGCGGCAACAATTGTCAGCCAGATTCTGATGCTTGTTCTCATATCCGTATAGTTTTATCTGTTTTTACCTGTTTTCGGGCATACGGCACGGATACTTAACGCACCGTCCCTGCCCGTTGAAGTGATGTGGAATTGTGCCATACGTTCCAGCCCAAGGTCTATCTCCTCGGTCGTTCCGACAGGAGAGGCGGAAATCATGAAACATGCGCAACTGTGCGTGTATCCGGAGCTCAGATCCGACGTCATGTACCTTCCCTGAGCGAATGCGTCACCCGATGTATAAGGCAGGAATATCGAGTTTGAGGTATATCCCGGGACCTTGCTCCGGAAAGTATAGCCTCTCACGCCGTTTATCGTATCCGGTGTACATTCACAGTTCCTGAACAGCTCGGCGTACTCCTCCTTGGTAGGTGTCCTCCATTCCCCGCCCCAGTTCACATGGACAGCGTCATCCTCGGGATCCAGCCTGGTCTTTCCGTCAACGAATGATTCATGATAATTCTTATCGTTCCCGATATATTTCGAGTACCACCACCAGTTTTCATCCTCAAAATACTTCATGTACCTGTAATTGTATTTCGAATAGTAAATCTTTTCAGAGGTCTCTCCCCATGAATACTTTCCTCCCGGCTGTTCAGGGCTTGCCGAACCCAGATTGCAATCCGCCCACAGCACGCTTAACCCCAGATCCACCATGTTATGTACGGAAGGTCCTGCAGGCTCACCCGCAAAAGTAATGGCCTTACGTGTCTCCTTCTCTTCCGGGGTAAGTTCCAGAACCGGCCTGACAGACTGGCCTGTCCAGATTCTGGAGTCTCCTATGCCTTGCTCCAGCGTCGATGTCAAGTAATTCGCGCTGTAGCCTTTTCCCTGGATGACACCTTCGCCCCGCAAAACGAAATCAGACACATAGCCTGCGAAAGGCAGGAATATGCTGTTTCCTTCAAAACCCGGAACTCTGCTGGTTATCAGATATCCGCTACTGTCCTCAGTCTTTATAGTCTCCCAGGTGCAGAAGTTCTGCAGTTCCCACAGTTCATGGACATCGGGCATCCGCCAGCCGTTCCCCAAGACTGCACGTGCCACATCATCTTCAGGATCAAGATTCTCCTTGCAGTCAAGCGGATGATTCGACCTGAATACACTACCGAAATCATATTTGGTCTTCTCACCGTTTTTATTCATGAACCTGTATTTCTCCCTTGTATAAGGACCTGTCTTGGGACTTGTCTCACCCCATGCGAAATATCCGCCCGCATCACCGGGATGTGTTGCACCCAGATTGGCCGAAGCCCACTTTACGCTGAGTCCCAGGTCAACCGGCTCGGGAAACGTTTTCCCGACAGAAACAAGCATCTGCGCCTTCCGGCCTCCGGACTCTGCCGTAATGACGCACTCACCTATGCCGACCGCCGTAATCGAGCCGTCAGAATAGACCGACACCACACCGGGTGCAGATGAGCTCCATGTGACCGATGTCTGGTTGACAGGACGGCCGGAAGGCATCATTACCGCATTCAGATTGTGCATCTCACCGTAAGACAGGAGCAGGCTTCCGGCCG
>JAGAEZ010000017.1 GCA_017612875.1 Bacteroidaceae bacterium
ACCTGTCACGCAGCTGCACAATGTGGCGAGTGTCATGGGTTATGCACCGTCACGTGATGCCTCATCCTCCCCTTCGCCATTGTATGAGAGACATCCCGAAGTGAGGGATATGTTCGCGCCTGACACCAAGGGGTTCGGTTATGAGAATATACCTTCATCAGGCACTCCGTACTCCAGCATGAATGTGGAGGAACTGGCAGGGGCCATACCGGACGGAATGTTCGGATTCATCATCTTCGATACATGCTATATGGGTTGCGTGGAGCTCGTCTATGCGCTCAGGAACAAGGCCGGCTGGATTGTCTCCTCTCCATGCGAGGTACTCGGCCAGGGCTTCCCTTACCATGAACTGACGGTCGATATCATGAACGGGGACATGCTCTCCGTCTGCAAGAAATATTTCACATACTATGACAGCCAGTCCGGATTTGACAGGTTCGGTACCGTATCCCTTGTGGATTGCAGTGCCCTGGATGAGCTGGCTGACTGTTTCAGGGAGATAGTGAAGCAGGCCGGGGAGTATCCTGAACTTAACGGCAAAGAGCTCCAGTATCTGGACCGTTTCTGGAGGGGACATGTCTTTTTCGACATGCTTGATGTGGCGGAGCACCTGTGTGATGACCGCGAACTGCTCGACAAGTTCAGGCTGCTGACACAAAAATGCATTCCCTACGCTGCCAGCACGCCCTACATCTTCGAGGGTGATCCGGACGAGATAAAGATAGACAGGTTCTGCGGACTGAGCATGTACTTCCCGTTCGAGAAGAATGACAGTCTCAACAAGGACTACCGCAGGTTAGAGTGGAGCATAAAAACAGGTTATTAAGAACTATGACAAAGACTTACGAGGAGATAAATGACAGGATCCGCCGTGGCAAGGCTGTGGTGCTGACTGCCGAGGAGGTGTCGGAGATGGCGCGGACAATGAAACCTAAGGAGATCCTGGACAAGGTGGATGTTGTTACCACCGCCACGTTCGGGGCCATGTGCTCAAGCGGCGCGTTCCTGAACTTCGGGCATGCCACGCCACCCATCCGCATGGAGAGGATCGAGATAAACGGGGTGCCGGTCAGCGGCGGTCTGGCTGCCGTCGATACATTCGTCGGAGCGACGGACTGCAATGTGCAGAATCCCACATACGGCGGTGCACACATCATACAGGAACTGATTGACGGCAAGGAGCTTACACTTGAGGCCTGGGGCAAGGGAACCGACTGCTATCCCCGCAGGCACATCAAGACACAGATTTCGCTCAAGACCATCAACGAGGCCATCCTGATGAATCCGCGTAACGCCTATCAGAACTACAATGTGGCGGTGAACTCCACCGACCGCACGCTCTATACCTATATGGGGACCCTTCTTCCTCATTTCAAGAATGCCTCCTACAGTTCGGCCGGCGAGCTCTCTCCGCTGCTCAATGATCCCGAATGCCGTACCATTGGCTTGGGGACGAGGATATTTCTGGCCGGAGCCGTGGGCTATGTGGTCTGGAACGGGACGCAGTTCAACTGCAGCAAGCCTCTTAACGGGTATGGTGTCCCGATGGGCAATGCCCGCACACTGGCTCTGATGGGTGAGATGCGTGAGATGTCAAGCGAGTTCCTGCGCGGAGCCTATTTCGAGAAGTACGGCGTGACGATGTATGTAGGCGTGGGTGTGCCTATCCCTCTGCTTGATGAGGATCTGGCGTACCGCGTCAGCATCCGCAACAGCCAGATAGACACTTTCATTGAGGATTACGGCAGCAAGGGAGACCTGATAGGCAAGGTCAACTACGAGCAGTTGCGCTCGGGCGAGATAGAGTTCATGGGCAGGAGGATTCATACGGCTCCGCTGTCCAGCCTCTACAAGGCACGCCGTATTGCCGCCATACTCAAGGAGTGGATAGAGAAGGGTGAGTTCGAGCTTACCGCTCCGGTACGTCCCATGCCTGTAGGCACATCACTTAAGGGACTTCAGGGAGATTAATCAGTAAATCAGGAATCAGGTTTAAACAGATCCTAAGTGTTATGACCAAGAAAGTAGTTGTATCATTTCCCGATGGCGAGGCCAGCCGTCCGCTTATCTATGAGCTGATTAAGAAATATGACATCATGGTCAGCATCATCAAGGCCGATATTGACGGCGGCCGCCGTGGCAAGCTGGTGCTCGAACTTGATTCGGACTCCGGTCATATAGGTCAGGCCATTGACTTCATGCAGAACAGCGGGGTGGATGTCAGTCCGCTTGAGACCAAGATAAGTTTTGACGACAGCAAATGCATAAGCTGCGGTGCCTGCACATCGGCCTGCCCGTCAGGGGCTCTCTCTATAGGCGGACCGGACTGGAAACTCAGTTTCCGGCCTGACAAGTGCGTGGTCTGCAAGCTATGCATCACGTCATGCCCGCTTAAGCTGTTCAGGATAGAGTTTGCCGATTGATTGACGATGGAGTATAAGGAGCGCAGTTACCGCAGCCGTTTTTCGGATGATGGGAGACACTGGTTCTGCGTCAGGTTCCTGGAATCGGATTTATGGATAGGGGTCGATAGCGGCTCCTATTCTGCATCTATGGAGCAGGAGGCTTACGCCATGCTGGTGGAGCTGCGCCGCTCTATGGATACCTACCTTCTTATCGACCCCGCATACAAGAGCGCTCTTGCTCCATACGATGCAGGCATCGGGGCTCCGGGCATTCTCAAGGAGATGTCCGTAGTGAGCCGGAAGACCGGGATAGGGCCCATGAGCGCTGTGGCCGGTGCCGTTGCGAAACATGTGGCTGATTACATGGAGGAACGCTTCGGGGTGAAGGAGATTATCGTGGAGAATGGTGGAGATATATACGCCGCTGTGCGGGAAGATATGGATGTCGCCGTGTTTGCAGGGCAGTCGCCGCTATCGGAGAGAGTGGGGCTGCATATCCCGGCATCGGCATTCCCGCTCGGAATATGCACCTCCAGCGGTACGGTCGGGCCGTCAATGAGCCTGGGCCGCGCCGACGCCATGATGGTGGTGTGCCGTGATGTGCTCCTTGCTGACAGCTATGCCACCGCTATGGCCAACCGCATCCGCACTGTTGATGACTTGCAGCCGGTTATAGACCGCATCATCAATATCCCTGACATTCTGGGAGCCCTTGCCGTCAAAGACGACCGTATGGCTATATGCGGCCGGTTTGAACTGCGGCTGTTCAGATGAAACTTTTTTGAATCTGTTTAATTTGTTTACATAAAAAACTTACAGCCTCTTATCTGTCGGAATCGGGAACACCCAATTTGAAAGTGTTGTTGCCGCTTAACCGGCTGGCCTGGAGAAGCTGGACGGCGTTCTGCAGCTTGTAAACTTCAATTGACGGCTTTATATATCTCTTTTTCATAGCGCTGTACTTCTTACTTTATTATTACTTTGCTGCCATTGTTGATGTAAATACCTTCCTCTGTAGGCTTGCCGCTCAGTCTCACACCTTGTATGGTGTACCAGGCACCATCTGTTCCGGTATCCTTGACATCCTGACTGACAGGAATGACCAATGTGGTATTGCCGTCATTGAACAGAATCTTGCGCACCGGGGCGTAATAAGAGCTGCCTGTCTTTATCTCTATGTGTGCACGTAATGCACGGAGCGTTCTCGGTTCCTTGGAATAACCTATAATGTTTCTGTCGCCTAAATAAATGACCTTCTCTAT
>JAGAEZ010000087.1 GCA_017612875.1 Bacteroidaceae bacterium
CCCACCTCCTTGATATATTTGTTGAGTCTGGGTTCCGGTATATGCGGCAACTCCCAATTGTATTTCCGGAGGACCCTGTCAAGCGATGCGCTCACAGGGATGGAGACCTTGTTGCCTGTCTTTTTCTGTATGATCTCAATCGTGATGAACTCCTTGCTGTTCTTTCCTTTCTCTCCGGAACTGATCCTGCGCATGTTCTTGGATGAAATGTTGGCATAGTCGGAGACTCTCTGGGCAGTGCAGACTCCTACATAGAAAATGTCACGAGCATATTCGTAGCATTTGCGGCGCTTGCTGAGATCCGCATTCATGAAACGGTCAATCTCCTCACGGGTAAGGTAGATGGAATCGACGTTGACGCTGTAGGCCTTGAACCTGTGGTCCCGATAATATGAGAATCCGTTATAACCGTCGCTCTCGGCGGCTCTTAGAACGTTCTTGATGCTGTTTATGCACTTGCCTATCGAGTTGATGGAATAGTTGCGGCCCTGGAGATACGTCACGAACTCCTTGTAGAAATTCATGTCGATGTCCTGGAAGTCCAGGCAGACATGTCTGGAATCCTGAAACTCCCGGAACTGTTTCATGGCCTGTCTGGTCGCATCGACAGAACCTTTGGCAAACCGCTTGCCGTGGATGGAGAGGCGTGTCCCGTTCTCCATTCCCGTCATGTATTGTTCTATGTATTCGTTCAGCGGGACAGGCCTTATGCCGGATGGCAGTTTTCCGCTCAGGCGGGAGATGTCGGTCTCAAGAACAGTGCTTGCCACTATCAACCGGACGTCGTTGGGGGTTACATGTATGCCGGCGGCCAGACGGATATTGATTTCACGCCTTATCTTCTCAAGCTTGCTGAATACGTCATATCCCTCGGCGGTTTCGGCGTAGTGCCGGCGCGCCACGCTGTCTATGGGAAGCTGCCACTTCCGGACCGGGACTTTCAGATGCGTTGACTGTCTGATGTTCAGTCCAAGTCGTGAAGACTGGATTCGCACGAACACTGTGGCGTATCCGCTTTTTTTAGTTGTCCTTAGTTCAAAAGTTGCTGACATGATGTTTTTTGTAAACCAACAAGGGGCGGTATTGCCGCCCCTTGTATATATAATAAGGTGTACTTCGGATCAGTGACGGTCCTCCGGTATCTCGCCGAGATAGACGTTCTTGGGCACTACCTCTATGATGCTGAACGGGCATACGGCCGTCGGGTTGTCAGTGACAAGACGTACACGGAAGTAGTAATCCTTGTTGGAATGCATGTAACTGGTCGTCATGATTATACGGTAACGGTCAGTACCGTCACGCAGATCCTTGTATGCATCAGGAGCCTTCATGTAACCACGGTTACGCATAGCTTTTTCGTTGGCCTGCATCTCCTCTTCACCGTTGAGCTCGCTGTCCGCGATAGCTCCCACTTTCGGATTGCTGCCGCTGAGATTGAGGTTGAAGGGAATGCCGCATGGATTGAAGTCCCCGTCTTTGCCTTCCTTGAAGTAGAACTGGACTACTCCGCGCCCGCCGGCGACAGCGGACTGGGATGCCATGGATTCCTCGTATATCCTGACCTCGTATGTTCCGTCGGTCGGTACCGGCGGCAGTCTCATCGTAATGTCATAGATTCCGCGTACGGTCATTTCATAACCCAGATAGCAGGTGAACGATGAATTTATGTAGCGTACCCAGAACTCGGTCTCGTCAGAGCATTCGAAATTCTTGCAGAATCCTTTCTTGAAACCTGTAACGTAATTGTCCTTGGAAGTCTTGTTGAGACGACCGGCTGCACCGCTGTTGGCGAAGTCCGGCGACATGGTGTTGGCCATGATTCTCATTCGCTGGTTGAGGTTGTTCTCCCTGACCTCCGTTGTGTAGAGGAGCAGGTCGTCAATCAGGTGATACAGGCCGTTCAGTGCTGTCATGTCGAAGTCTGTGCGTTCACTTGGAGCGCAAACCCTGACACCTCGGTATTCAAGACCGCGGGCTGCCTTGGGGGCACCTTTACGGTTGATATACCTGCCTCCGATCTTGGGGAAGCTTATGCGCATCACGGAGTAGGGCATCAAAGTTTCATACCAGTCCTCGATGTCTATGGCATCCCACTTGGTGAACTGGCTGGTTATCTCGTCATAGGCTACATTAAGCCTGTCATAGCTGAGCTGCTCGGGCAGGATATGGTAGGAGACGAACTTGTTGAGGGAGTTCCTCCGGTCAGTGGGGTCATTGTAGTACTCGGGATTGTCAGGGTACCATTCCTCCGCTTTCTTCCGCAGGTCATCGAGGTTGTATATACCGTTTGCATTGTAAATGGAGTCCGGCTCGATGAAGGCGGTGAACTTGAAGGGACGCTTGTCAGGGAACACTCCGTTCTCGGTCTCGTAGGAAGTGGTATATCTGATGGCGGTCTTGCCGGTCTGCAGGAAACATATCAGAAGCGAGTCGTACGCAGGACTGACGTATGTGGGATCCAGGTAAGCGACAAGCGAGTCGTTCATGTGGGTCAGTGACAAAGCCTGAGAGAAAATGGAGACAAGCGGATCCTCAGCTATGCGGTCCGGCAGGAAACGGTTGCTCGGGACGACAACCTTATCCACGATGTGGACAACGCCGTTGGTCACGGTGTCATCACGCTCAAGGATGCTTGATGTGGTGTTGACCTTATAGACAACCTGGTATTTGCCGTCCACCATGGCCGAGTCAGTGGTATAGGTGAGGTAGCGGTCCAGAAGGTTGGGATAGGGGAACGCACCGTCCAGGATGTCCTTGCAGAAGAATGTAGCGTTGCAGAGGTGGGTCTTGGCGATGGTGTCACACTCCAGATGAGAAAGCTGGGTTACATCGGTAAGTCCCTTCTCCTGTAGAAAAACTTTCATAGCTTCATTGGTGGGTGCGAAACAGGTGTGCTCGCCATAGGTCTGCATCTCACCCCATACACCGGATTCCTTGAGGCAGTAGATGAAATCGCTGAACAGGTCTTCCCTGTTCTGGAGAAAATCGGCCACTGTCTCGCCCTCGAAAGTGTAGTAGCTTCCGGGGTGCTGTTCATCAAGGCAGCTTGACACGAAAAGTCCTCCGGCAAGAGTAACTGCGGCAGCTGCGATTGTGCTGAAGAGTTTTTTTGAATTTAATAATTTCATATAGATAGGTTTTTTCTTATTATCAGTAATTTATGCCTTGTTTCATTATGTGCGCGAGCGCATACGCGCTTGTACATACGCGAAATAGCGCATAAAAATAGTGCTTTGTTTCAGAACTACCAAACTTTTGTGAAATTATTTAAAAAAAAAACAAGGGGCGGCGATACCGTCCCTTGTTGTGAATGAATCCATAGCTTACATGTAATTACCAGGACATGCGGTAGTTGCCGCTCAGGTGGAGGAGAGCGAACAGATAGATCAGTCCGTCGTAATAAACATCGTAGTAGCCGTCCTCATAGGGCTTGTGCTCCATTGAGAACATGTGGCGTACAAGCTCCTCGTTGTACTCGCTCTCACACATGAGTGCTGTGGTGGCCATGGTACCCACAAAACCTATGGAATGACGCAGGTTGCCGCGCCAGCGGCCGCCGCCCATGAGGAAGCGGGGAGCGTCGCCGTTCAGTGCGAATTGGTCTGGGAACTCAGTGATTCCGTAGCGGCCCAGGATGGCTTTCTGGAATTTCTTGGCATACTCCGTCTGCCACTCGGCATCCTTGTGGTACCACGTGAAGTCCATTGCTATGTTCATAGGTACGCGCCAGGAGTCATAGTGGAACTCCGAGCCGCGGTTGGGTGTGCCGTCAAACTGACTCTGGTCGGGGTTGATGCCGGTCACAGGGTCAGTGGCGCGGTGCAGATAGGCACGTGCGCTGTCGGCCAGCTCGCGGTAAATCGCCTCGCGGCCGTCCTTGGCGGTCTCGGCCCAGATTTCATAGAATGCGGGCAGATGATATGACGGATCGGTCCACTCGTTGGAACGGACGTCCGGGCAGAAATTTATAAGCTTTTTTTCCATATTGATGATGTTGGTCACACCACCTGTTCCATCCTTTGAGAAGAGGTCGTTAAGGAGCTCCTGGGCCTCGGCCAGATAGTTGAACTCCTCATAGCTTCCCCAGCGGCGTGACGCTAAAAGGAGGGTGGTCACGTAGTAGAGCTCACCGTCACTGGCTGAGCCCTGTGAGGTGCGGCGGCCGTCAAAGCGGCAGGACCATGCGAAGAGGCCGTGTGAGGGGCCTTCCTCGTTGTGGCGCATGTAGTGCTTGGACCAGCGCCAGATCTTGTTGAACAGCTCCGGCTTGTTGAGCTGGACTGCCACCATCATACCGTAGGACTGGCCTTCGGTACGTACGTCGTTGTTCTTGACATCGGCCACATAACCCATCTTCACGGTCTTGCCATCGACTTCCACGTCAACGTCATGGTATGAACCGTCCTCAGCCTCGAACACGGTCGAGAAGATGGTCTGGATCTTGTCATCAATCTCTTTCTGTGAGTAACCGAGTTCCTTCAGGTAATTGCGGTACTTGCCGGTTTCGGCATAACCTTTCTTGGCAGGTGCCAGCTTTCCGGTTGAACCGCAGCTGACTGCGATCCCGACTGTGGAAAGAACTGCCATACAAATGGCGATTGTAAGAATTTTTCTCATATTGGCTTTTGTTTTTTGATTATTCCTGTACATACGATTTCCAAAGTTGGTAAGCCTCATCATAGACCGGCATGTCGGATGCTTTCGGCTCGATAACCCTGATTTTCTGGAGAGAGGAGAAGGCCTCGTTATGGTCATTGTAGATATGCGCACCCATACCTGCCCCCTTGGCGGCACCGATGGAACCGTCGGTGTCATAGAGCTCTATGGTGGCTCCGGTGACTCCTGCCAGGGTGTCGCGGAACAGCGGGCTCAGGAACATGTTGGCGTTGCCTGCATGTATCTTGTTCACGGGCATACCCATGTCCTCCATTATCTCTATACCGTACTTGAACGAGAACACGATGCCCTCCTGGGCGGCACGCAGCAGGTGCGAACGGTTATGTATGTTGAAGTTGACTCCGTGGAAGCTGCAGCCGCACTCCTTGTTCTCGAGCACGCGCTCAGCTCCGTTCCCGAACGGCAGCACGGAGACTCCGCCGGCACCGATGGGGGCCTGTGCGGCCAGGTCGTTCATCTCGCTGTAGCTGATGCCTTCCGGTACGATGTTGCGTTTCATCCACGCGTTCAGGATGCCGGTGCCGTTGATGCAGAGCAGGATGCCCAGACGGTTGAACCCTGTCTTGTGGTTCACGTGGGCAAATGAGTTCACCCTTGACTTGGGGTCGTAGCTTATCTCGCCGTTGACACCATAGACCACGCCTGAGGTGCCTGCGGTCGAAGCTATCTCACCAGGCTCGAAGACATTCAGTGAGAGGGCGTTGTTGGGCTGGTCACCGGCACGGTAGGTGACGGGGGTCCCGGCGGCGAGTCCGAGCTCACCGGCAGCGGTGGCGGTAAGCTTTCCCTGCTCGGCGAATGTGGGGACTATATCGGGAATGAAAGAGCGGGGAATGCCGTAGAAATCAAGCAGGAAACCTGCTATGTCACCGGTCTGGAAGTCCCAGAACATGCCTTCCGAAAGGCCTGATATTGTTGTGGATATCTCACCGGTAAGACGCATGGCGATATAGTCTCCGGGGAGCATGATCTTGTGGATCTTGTCGAATATCCTGGGCTCGTTGCGCTTAACCCATGCCAGCTTGGAGGCCGTGAAGTTGCCCGGGGTGTTGAGCAGATGGGTGAGGCATTGGGAACGGCCGAGCTGCTGGAAGGCCTCCTCGCCGATGCTCACGGCACGGGAATCGCACCAGATGATAGCGGGACGGAGCACCTTCTGATGCTTGTCAACGCATACGAGGCCATGCATCTGGTAAGAGATGCCTATTGCCTGGATGTCCTTGTTGTATATCCGGCTCTGGGAGAGGACATCGGCTGTGGCTGCCTTGAGATATGACCACCAGTCCTCCGGGTTCTGTTCAGCCCATCCCGGGTTGACTGCTTTGATGGGTGCTTCACTTTTAGGGGCGAATGAGGTTGCTATGCAAGCTCCGCTCTGAGCGTCAACAAGGCTGCACTTCACCGAAGAGCTGCCTATGTCATAACCTAATAGATACATGTCTTGAATATAGTTTAGTTCGTAATTCTGTCCGGACAAACTCCCGAGAGTGCCTGTTTCGGCTTTCAAAGTTAAACAAAAGATGCGATACCACAGTCAGGTTAAATAAAAAAGGACTAAATTTGAAGCAGAAAACAAATACCTGATCTTATGAAGAAATATCTATTCGTCGCAGTGCTGGCATTGATGTCGGCAAGTTGCTCATCGGATAACAGCAGGAAAGCCGATGAAAGCCTCAAATTGTGGTATGACAGCCCGGCCCGCCAGTGGACGGACGCGCTTCCTCTCGGTAACGGCCGTTTGGGAGCCATGGTGTTCGGCACACCGGCACAGGAACGTATCCAGATCAACGAGGAGACAATCTGGGGAGGCGGTCCCCACAACAACGTGAACAATGCTGCCAAGGACGGGCTGGAGGAGATACGCCAGGCTCTCTGGGAGGGCCGTCGCTCCGACGCCCAGGCCCTGTGTGACAGGTATATCTCGTCCAAGGGTGCACATGGCATGCCTTACCAGACAGCCGGTTCTCTCATGCTGGATTTTGAAGGCATGGATGAATTCACGGACTATTACAGGGAGCTGGACATATCCCGGGCGGTGGCTTTGACCCGCTTCAAGGCCGGCGGAGTGGAATATACCCGTGAATGTTTCGTGTCGTTCCCTGACCAGGTGATAGTGATGCGCCTGACCGCATCGGGCAAAGGCGCCCTCTCTTTCAAGGCCAGCTACAACCTGCCTTACCGTGAGGACAGGGTGATAGGCCGTTCGGCGGAAGTGAATGGCAGGCAGGCCGTGATGACGGTCTCCTGCAAGGGCGATGACCATGAGGGCGTGGAAGGCAGGATACGCTTTACCGACAAGACTCTCATCGTCCCCGAGGGCGGCAGTTTGAGCACCGCCGACAATGCTGTCACGGTGACCGGTGCCAATGCGGTGACCATTTACATATCCATAGGCACCAACTTTGTGGATTACAAGACGGTGAACGGCGACGAGAACAGGGAGGCCGACCGTTGGCTGTCACCTTTCAGCAAGGGAGGAAAGAAGTATGACAAGGTGTTGACCGACAACGTGAAGGCTTATCAGAAGCAGTTCAATACCGTCACAATGGATCTTGGTACCAATGACCAGGCCAAGCTGCCTACCGACCAGCGCGTGGCCCAGTTCGCAAGCACTTTCGACCCTCAGTTGGTGACCCTCTACTTCCAGTTCGGACGTTATCTGCTTATCTGCTGCTCGCAGCCGGGCGGACAGGCCGCGAACCTGCAGGGCATCTGGAACGAGAGCCGTCAGGCTCCGTGGGACGGCAAATACACCACTAACATAAATGTGGAGATGAACTACTGGCCCGCATTCGTGTGCGGCATCCCGCAGACATTCGACCCGTTCCTCCGGCTGGTCAAGGACTGCGCGGAGCACGGGAAGGAGACAGCCTCCATGTACGGCTGCCGCGGCTGGACACTGCACCACAATACCGATATCTGGCGTTCCACAGGTGCTGTGGACGGTGCATACAACGGAATGTGGCCAACCGGTGCCGCATGGTTCTGCCAGCAGATATGGGACGGCTACCTGTTCAACCAGGACCGCAAGTATCTGGAGGAGATCTATCCCATCATGAAGAGTGCCTGCGAGTTCTTTATCGACTTCCTTGTGGCTGAGCCGGTATCGGGGCACAACTATCTGGTTATTGCTCCTTCATATTCACCCGAGAATGCTCCGCACGTTCAGGATGTGCTGGGCAAAGGCAACATAACCACTGTATTCGGAGCCACTATGGACAACCAGATGATGGCCGACCTGTTCGGGAATATGATTGATGCCGCAGAGCTGATGGGTGAGAAGGATGCGGATTTCGTGAATACTCTCAAAAGCGTGAAGAGCCGTCTGGCTCCTATGAAGATAGGCAGTTGGGGGCAGCTCCAGGAGTGGTTCGAGGATTGGGACGACCCGCGTGACAACCATCGTCATGTGTCCCATCTGTGGGGTATGTATCCAGGCCGTCAGATTACGGCCGACGGCACTCCTGACCTGTTCAAGGCCGTTCGCACCAGCCTTGAGGCACGCGGTGACGAATCGACCGGATGGTCCATGGGCTGGAAAGTCTGTCTGTGGGCCCGCCTGCTCGACGGCAACCACGCCTACAAGCTCATTCAGGACCAGTTGCGTCCTGCCGGAGGTCGCGGATTCGGCGGCCGTGGCGGCACATACAACAACCTGTTCGACGCACATCCGCCTTTCCAGATTGACGGCAACTTCGGGTGCACTGCAGGTATAGCCGAGATGCTCGTGCAGAGCCACACCGGAAAGGTGGTGCTTCTGCCCGCCCTGCCCGATGTCTGGAAGGACGGCACCGTCAAGGGCCTGTGCTGCCGCGGCGGTTTCGTGCTTGACGAACTGACCTGGAAGGACGGCAAGCCCGCCACAGTGAAGGTCCGCTCCACCGTGGGCGGCAGGCTGGACATTGTCTGGAACGGCAAGTCGCAGAGCGTGGACACATCGGCCGGAAAGGTTTATGATATTGTGTTTCCTTAAAACCGACAATACCAAATAAATAAAAAATGAAATTAAGACATTTAGCAATGCAGGCCCTGATAGCCGGCCTGCTGCCCATGGGGGTCAGTGCCCAGAAAAAAGCTTCAATCGACTGGTACGGTTTCGTGGCCGCACAGTCCTGGATAGACACGCATGAAAGTTCATCATCGGCTGACGGATTCCTCTATCTGTACCCGAAGGATGAAGTTACTGTTCCGGGTGACAGCCATGACCGTAACGCGGTTCCTCAGGCTTCATGGTTCGGAACGATGGCCCGCTTGGGCTTTACCTTGAAGGGCCCGGAGATTTTCGGTGCAGCCAGCCGTGCCAAGGCTGAGCTCGAGTTTTCAGGTCACGCGGCTCCCGGGAGCATACTCTACCGCCATGCGTTCATGGCATTGGACTGGGACAACAGCACACTCATACTGGGTCAGACATGGCATCCCATGAATGACCTGTTCCCCAGCACCGTGGGTATTGCCATCGGCTCGCCTTTCAATGCCCTGAACCGCAGTCCTCAGTTACGGTATGAGTATTACCTTGACAGTGAGAAGAAGGTCAAACTGACAGGTGCCGCTATCTTCCAGGCTGCAAACGGTTCATTCGGTCCGGGAACTACAGGCAAGTCTTATAAGTACAACCGTTGGTCCATGATGCCGATGTTCTATGCCGGTGCGGATTTCACGTTCGGAGATTTCAAAGTCGGTGGCGGACTTGAGTATCAGCGCATAACTCCGTCCGTTGACTTGAATGACGACAACAAAAAGTACTATATGGACGGTCTGTGCGGTATGATACAGGCCCAATACAATAAGGACAGACTTGCAGTCAAGGCCAAGACTCTGATAGGTCATGATATGTCACACTTAGGAATCTGTTCAGGTTACGGCGTAGTTGACCATCTGGATCCGGGTGTCCTGCAATATGCTCCTCTTGCGGCCTCTTCGTCCTGGGTACAGGTCCAGTATGGCGGTGAACTCAAGTTCGGCCTGTTCGGAGGTTACATGAGCAACTGGGGTGCAGGCAAGGACCTCAAGGCTGTGTATGCGGCTGAAAACGGAACAATTGACAATATGTGGAGAATATCCCCCAATGTCCAGTATTCAGTAGGCAACGCGGTTCTGGGCTGCGAGTACGAGATAACCACTGTGGCATACGGCAGCCGTAAAGCTGACGGCACTGTTGCCGATACACATGACGTGAGCAACAACCGACTGCTGCTATCAGTGATGTACAACTTCTAAGTCTGCAATAGGGACGGTTCCTTCCGTGGACATTCGGGACAAACGTCCACGGAAGGAACCGTCCCTATTGCGGACTATTGTGTATGAAGATAGGAAATATAGACTTCGGGGAGAGGCCGGTGTTCCTGGCGCCTATGGAGGATGTCACGGACCCGGCGTTCCGTCTGCTGTGCAAACGGTTCGGGGCCGATATGGTCTATACCGAGTTCGTGTCAAGCGATGCCCTGATACGCGAGGTGAACCGCACCATGCAGAAGCTGACCATCAGTGATGAGGAGCGCCCTGTGGCCATACAGATATACGGAAAGGACACAGAGGCTATGGTGGGTGCCGCAAAGATGGTGGAGGCTGCCGGACCCGATGTGCTTGACCTGAACTTCGGCTGTCCCGTCAGGAAGGTGGCAGGCAAGGGGGGCGGAGCAGGTATGTTGCAGAACATACCCAAGATGCTGGAGATAACCCGTGCGGTGGTTGATGCGGTAAAGATTCCCGTTACCGTGAAGACCCGCCTGGGTTGGAATGATGAAAGCAGGATAATAGTTGAACTGGCTGAACAGTTGCAGGACTGCGGCATCAAGGCACTGACCATTCATGGCCGTACCCGCGCCCAGATGTACACCGGACAGGCCGACTGGACTTTAATAGGAAAGGTCAAGGAAAACCCGCGCATGAAGATTCCTATCATCGGTAATGGAGACATCACTACCCCGGAGCGGGCCAAGGAGTGCTTTGACCGATACGGAGTGGATGCCATAATGATCGGTCGCGGCAGTTTCGGGCGGCCGTGGATTTTCCGCGAGGTGAAGCATTATCTCTCTACGGGTGAGCTGTGGGAGGATCCCGGCTTCCAGTGGAAGATGGATGTGCTTAAACAGGAGACTCTGGACAGTATTGCCCGTCTGGACGAGCGGCGAGGGATTATCCACATACGCCGCCATCTGGCTTCGAGCCCGCTGTTCAAGGGACTGGAGGATTTCCGCCGCACCCGCATCGAGATGCTCCGCGCCGGGAGTGTCAGCGAGTTGTTCGCGATTATGGACCGCATTACAGTTCAGTGGGGCTCTCGCCAAAGTGTCCCGCAGCAACCCCTCTCAGAAGCCCGGAAAAGTGATTCAATGTGTTACACACCCTTAGAATGAATATATGTCCCGCAGCAACTAGCGATAGAGCGTATTCTAAGTGGGGTGAATGTGGGACACTTCGGCAATGATGAAAAAGGAAAGGAAAGACTTTGAGATAATGTCGCCGGTAGGCTCGTGGGAGAGTCTGGCAGCAGCGTTCCAGGCCGGAGCGGGTTCGATCTACTTCGGTGTGGAGAAGCTGAACATGCGTTCCCGCAGCGCGAGCCGTTTCACGCTCGATGACCTGCGTGAAATAGCTTCCCTGTGTGATGCTCATGGGGTCAAGAGCTACCTGACGCTGAACACCGTTATGTACGGCGAGGACATCCCTCTGGTGCATGGGATTGTGGATGCCGCGCTTGAGGCTGGAATCTCGGCGATAATAGCGTGCGATATCGCTGTCATGACATACTGTTGCAGGGTGGGGATGGAGGTTCATCTTTCCACACAGCTCAACATCAGCAACATAGAGGCTCTTAAGTTCTACGCGCAGTTTGCCGATGTGGTGGTGCTGGCACGTGAACTGAATCTGGATCAGGTTACGGAGATCCGCCGTCAGATACTGGAGCAGGATATACGCGGTCCCAAGGGTGAGCTGATACGTATCGAGATGTTCTGTCACGGTGCCCTGTGCATGGCCATAAGCGGCAAGTGCTACCTGAGCCTGAACGAGACGGGTGCGAGTGCCAACCGTGGTGCCTGTATGCAGCTGTGCCGCAGGGGATACATTGTGAAGGACCGCGAGACGGAAATTGAACTGGCCATAGAGAACCAGTATATAATGTCGCCCAAGGATCTCAAGACCATCCGTTTCATGGACCGTATGATAGAGGCCGGGGTGCAGGTGTTCAAGATAGAGGGACGTGCCCGCGGTCCTGAGTATGTACGTACCGTAACGGAGTGTTACAGTGAGGCGATCGACGCCTGTCTGAACGGCGGATTCACCGAAGAGAGGAAGGATGACTGGGATGCACGGCTTGCCACAGTGTTCAACCGCGGGTTCTGGGACGGCTACTATCTGGGGCAGCGTTTGGGCGAGTGGAACGACAGGTACGGGTCACAGGCCACTGAGACCAAGGTCTATGTGGGCAAGTGTACCGACTGGTTCTCCAGGCTCGAGGTGGCTGAGTTCACGATAGAGGCAGCTCCCGTAAGTGCCGGAGACAAGCTGATGGTGACAGGTGCCACCACCGGTTGCATAACGTTCAACCTTGATGGTCCGCGCGTGGATTTCAAGACTGTGGAAACGGTTCCGCAAGGGGTAAGGGTTTCATTCAAGACCCCTGAGCGTGTCCGCCGCGGTGACAAGCTGTTCAAGGTAGTATCCCGCATACAATAACAGGGAACCGAGAGGCCCGGGTCTTAAAATTAAAATCATAGAACAAGAAATACGATATGAAAAGATTACTTTCCACACTGGTTTTCCTGGCAGTGATAACCGCAGCCAGCGCACAGAAAGAGTATGAGATCACTGTTGAGAGCGGACAGCCCTCCGGTATCATTGACGAGATGCTGTACGGACAGCTGTTCGAACACATCTATTTTTCGGCCAACAACGGTGTATGGCAGGAACTTATCTACGAGCGTTCGTTCGAGCCGGAACACTATCCGGGCATACCTCCCCGGGACGGCTATTTTGACGGATGGTTCATGGACGATGACGCCGTGCTCCATTCTCCGACCCGATACGAGCAGCCGCTCAACATAACGTCGGTGGAGACCGATGACTATGAGATCACGATGGATGTGAACTGGCGTGCATACAAGCTTGCCCGTCGTTCCTGGAGCGGCGGACTGATGGATATCAGGTTCGCGTTCGGCAACAAGGCTGACGGGAACGCGTACTTCGCGCGCATACATGATCCTTATTATGAAGGCCGCACTTTCACTCCGGCCCAGACCCAGTCACAGATAGACGCTGCAAATGAGGCTGCCGCACGGGCGGCACTCCAGCAGCAGAGTTCCACCGCCGATTTCTCCATCTGCGGGATGGAGGTCCGTGAATCGGCCGGATTCGGCGGCCGTCCGGGACGCAGGATGAATACACTTACCGCGTTGGCATCGGCTCCTGCCACAAAGGAGCAGGTGAACGAGAACCGCGTATGGCACAAGCTGAGGATCAGCCGTAAAGGTGATACGGTTACCATGTTCTGGGATGACAGGCAGGTGGTGGAATACAGCGGACTTGAAAAGATCGGCAAGAACGATATCGTGTTCTGGGTGAATTACACCGAGGCTCTCTACAGGAATATCCGGGTTACCTCTTCCAACGGGAGAAGGGTCTTCTTCGAGGGTGCTCCCAAGGATGTGCAGATTCCCGAGGTGGCACAGCAATGGACGGGATTCGGTCCCGGCAAGTTCAGCCTTGTCAAGGGTGACGCAGTCAACATGGACTACTCACAGAAAATAGAGTCCAAGGCTGAGATGAGCGGGGTGTTCCAGGGGCCGCAGAACGTGGTCAGGGGCGAGAAATACATAGGTTCTCTGTATGCCAAGGGCAAGGGCACGCTGAGTGTGGGACTTCGGAAGGAGGACGGCTCGTTCGTGGCCTTGAAGAATCTTGGCCAGGTAAGCAAGGATTGGAAGAAATATGAGTTCACCCTTGAGGCCGAGACCTATACCGGTGCTGCCGATTTCTCCATCGGAGTCCAGGACGGTGCCGTACAGGTGGATCAGGTGACCATGAGTACCGCAACCGGACTGGCGACCGGCGGCTTCCGTCCTGACATCCTCCAGGCTGTGAAGGAGCTGCATCCTACCTGTCTCAGGTGGCCCGGAGGCGGATATGTGGCCCAATACAACTGGAAATGGGGCATCGGACCGCAGGAGGAGAGGATTCGCTGGCCGCACTGGATGTGGATGGATTATGACCAGAACTGCTTCGGTACCGATGAGTTCATAAAGTTCTGCCGTGAGATAAACTCTGAGCCTGTGATCGTGGTGAGCGTGGGATTCGACCGTCCGGCCGAAGAGCATGACCGCATACTGAAGGATGCTCTTGACTGGCTCCGCTATTGCAACGAGCCTGCAACCGGAGAGTGGGGCAGCCTGCGTGCCAGGTTCGGACATCCGGAGCCTTACAATGTGAAGTACTGGGAGATTGACAACGAGATGTGGGAGATGGGTATCGAGAGATATGAGGCGGCTGTGCGTGAGTTCAGCACCGAGATGCGCAAGATTGACCCGTCGATCAAGATCATCGCCTGCGGAGGCTTCCAGGAGGATGAGCAGTTCATTAAGCGCAGCGGCAACTATTTCGACTATATGAGCCTTCACCATTACGAGCAGCAGGGCGGCTATGCATCGGGTCCTGTACGTCTGGGCCAGCAGTATGACCGTTATGCCCGTATGATAGCCGAAGGCCCCAATCCCAACATCAAGCTGTTCATCTCGGAATGGAACCTGAACAGCATCGACTGGCGTACAGGCTTGTTTGCCGGCGGATTCCTGAACATGTGCGAGGCCCGTGACGTGGTGGCAATGGGTGCTGCCGCACTCTTCATACGGCGTACCGATGCCCCGGACTGGAATAATGCTTTCATCAATTTTGACTACAAGGACCTGTTCAAGGCTCCCAACTGTCAGGTTACGGAACTGTGGTATGACCACTTCTCGAAATACAGGCTTGCCTACAGCGGCGAAACGGGCGATGTGAGCGTCAGCACCACCATGTCCGAGAATGGCGCCGATGTGATAGTCAAGGTGGTCAATCCTGTCGATGAGCCTGCAACCCTGCGTATCAAGGGGGATTGGACCGGAGTGAAGGGTACGGAGTTCGAGTACTATGCTCCAGGTTCCCTGACTGTAGCCAACAGCATGGAGAACAAGAACGCCGTAGCCCTGAAGAAAGCATCCGGAAAGACCGATGGAAACGACGTCATTCTGGAGATACCTGCACTGTCGGCCGGAGTACTTACCATTGTCAAATTACAGGCCGCTGAATAAATTTTATGTAACTTTGGCGTCGGCTTCCAAAGCCGATGCAAACGTAAACGACACAAACAATGAGAAAGAAAGCTGAAATTGTAATGCTGCTGGGTGCAGCAATGCTGCTTGCCTGCAAGGGTCAGGTAGCTGAGACTTATACGGACAACCGTGTGGTTGAGGATGGCGGGACAGGTCCCTACAAGGCCATCATGGTGACTGAGCCGAGTCTGGAAGCCCATACGATCTTCCGTCCGGCCGACTTGAGCAAGTTCTCGAAGAGCAACCCTCTGCCGATTCTGGTCTGGGGTAACGGAGCATGCACCAACTCTCCCTGGGAACACCAGAATTTCCTGAGCGAGATCGCATCTTACGGGTTTATGGTGGTGGCCATAGGATACTGGCCCGCCGAAGGTGCCCGTTACAACGGTCCCATGTCAAAGGCCGAGCAGCAGATTGAGGGTATTGACTGGGCGATTGCTCAGAATGCAGATAAGAACAGTCCATATTACGGCAAGCTGGATGTGAAGAACATAGCTGCAGCCGGTATGTCATGCGGCGGTCTGCAGACCCTTGTGAACTGCGCCGACGAGAGACTCAAGACCATCATGATATGCAACAGCGGTTCATTCATCAATCCGGGAACAGCAGTTCCCAACATGCCTATGCCCAAGAAGGAGGAGCTGAAGAAGATTCACACTCCTGTGATGTACCTGCTTGGCGGTCCCACCGACATTGCATACGAGAACGGTATGGACGATTTCCACCGCATTGACCATGTCCCTGCTTTCGCGGCGAACTATCCGGTAGGTCACGGCGGGACTTACGGCCAGCCTCACGGCGGCGAGTTCTCTGTAGTGGCACTTGCCTGGCTCCAGTGGCAACTGAAGGGCGACAAGAAGGCCGGCACCATGTTTACTGGCAAGCCCTGCGGTCTGGAGTCACGTCCGGACTGGAGTGCCGAGAAAAAGAATATTGATTGAGAAAAATATTTGATAATGAAAGGAATAGTTCTTGCAGGAGGAAGCGGGACAAGGCTCTATCCCATAACTAAGGGAGTGAGCAAGCAGCTGCTTCCCATCTATGACAAACCTATGGTATATCATCCGATAAGCGTGCTGATGCTTGCCGGAATACGTGATATCCTGATCATATCGACACCTCAGGACCTGCCTGGATTCAAGCGTCTACTCGGTGACGGATCCGACTACGGCGTGAATTTCCGCTATGCGGAACAGCCCAGTCCGGATGGCCTGGCCCAGGCATTCATTATAGGTAAGGAGTTCATAGGAAACGACAGTGCCTGTCTTGTTCTTGGTGACAACATCTTCTATGGCAGCGGTTTCACCCGCAAGCTCAAGGAGGCTGTGCGTACTGCCGAGGAGGACGGAAAGGCCACGGTGTTCGGCTATTGGGTGAGCGACCCCGAGCGTTACGGTGTGGCGGAGTTCGATGACCAGGGAAACTGCCTTTCCATCGAGGAAAAACCGCAGCATCCCAAGAGCAATTACGCTGTGGTGGGACTCTATTTCTATCCGAACAAGGTGGTGCGTGTGGCATCGGAAATCAAGCCTTCGGCACGTGGGGAGCTGGAGATAACTTCGGTGAACCAGTGGTTCCTGAATGACGGGGAGCTGAAGATGCAGCTGCTCGGCCGCGGATTCGCCTGGCTTGATACGGGAACACATGACTCGCTGAGCGAGGCATCGACCTTCGTGGAGGTGCTGGAGAAACGTCAGGGACTTAAGATAGGGTGTCTTGAGGCTATCGCATTCCGTAACGGGTGGATCGATGCCGCCAAACTCAGGGAGCTGGCACAGCCCATGCTCAAGAACCAGTACGGGCAGTATCTGCTGAAACTGGCGGAGGAGCAGCGTCCTACCGGGTTGGAATGAGATAATCTGCCGGCCGAGAGCTGACAGACGGAAAAGGGTGATGTGATTTTTTGAAGAGATGAACATACTGGTGACTGGCGGTGCGGGTTTCATAGGCTCGCACACCATCGTCGAGCTTTACAAGGCCGGACATACGGCCGTGGTGGTTGACAACCTGAGCAACTCCAGTCAGGAGAGCCTGCGCAGGGTGGCACGCATACTCAGACAGGAGGGCGTGGTAAGCGATTCTTTCGGTGGCGTGCCGTTCCATGAGGTTGATATCCGTGACCGCAAGGGGTTGGACCGTGTGCTGGAACAGTACAGGTTCGATGCCTGCATACATTTTGCGGGTCTCAAGGCTGTGGGCGAATCGGTGTCTAAACCGATTGAGTACTACGAGAACAATATAAGCGGTACGCTGGTGCTGGTGCAGGCCTTGCGCGGACATGGTGTGAAGAACATCATTTTCTCGTCAAGCGCCACGGTCTATGGCAATCCTGAGACAATACCCATTACCGAGGAGTGTCCCAAGGGTGTGTGCACCAATCCATACGGCTGGACCAAGAGCATGCTGGAGCAGATCCTTACAGATATGCAGTGTGCTGATCCTGAGTGGAATGTGGTGCTGCTGCGCTATTTCAACCCCATCGGAGCCCATGAGAGCGGCCTGATAGGCGAGAACCCCAACGGCATACCGAACAACCTGATGCCTTACGTGACTCAGGTGGCTGTCGGGAAACGCGCTGAACTCGGGGTTTTCGGCAATGACTACGACACACCTGACGGAACAGGTGTGCGTGACTATATCCATGTGGTGGATCTGGCGCGTGGCCATGTGTCCGCTCTCAAGGCGATAGAACGCAGGTGCGGACTGGGGCTTTACAATCTGGGTACCGGTCACGGCTATTCAGTGCTTGATGTGGTCAGGACATTTGAGAAGGTGAACGGCGTGAAGGTACCTTACAGCATAAAGCCCCGCCGTCCGGGCGACATCGCCACCTGCTACAGCGACCCCTCCAAGGCGGAACGCGAGCTGGGATGGAAGGCAGAGTTCGGACTGGAGGAGATGGTTCGGGACAGCTGGAACTTCCAGCGCCTGAATCCTGATGGTTTTTAAATCAGCCAAGGCTGACGCTTACACCGAAATAAAAAACAACAATAAATATGAGATGTGAAGAGATTTTCCAGGAAACCTACCGCAAATCCCCTGAGGATATTGCATTCTGCCCGTACAGGATTTGTCCGATAGGTGCCCATGTGGATCATCAGTTGGGCAGGATTACAGGTCTGGCCATAGACAGAGGCATACATTTTGCCTACAGTTCCAAGCAGAACGGCGTGATAGAGCTGCAGTCGCTGCAGTTTGACAAGCGTGCCCAGTTCCATATCCGCGAGGTGGCTGATGTCAAGCAGAACGACTGGGCCGACTATCTGCGTGGCGTGACGATTGCCCTGGCACAGAGATACACCCTTTCCACCGGTCTTTGCGGTGTGATAGAGGGTACCCTGCCTATCGGCGGCCTGTCTTCATCGGCGGCGGTCTGTCTGGTGTTCCTTTCAGCCTTGTGCAGGGTTAACGACATCAGGCTCTCTCCGTTGGAGATGATAACCATCGCTATGGCATCGGAGAACAATTACGTGGGCGTGAGCAGCGGAAAGCTGGACCAGAGCTGCGAGATGTACTCCAAGAAGGATCATCTGCTCTATCTGGATACGAAGGATGATACATACGAGCTGATTCCCGCCAAACCGTCGATGAAGCCGTACGAGATTGCCGTCTTCTTCAGTGGTGTGGAGCGTACTCTTGCGGGAAGCAAATTCAACATGAGGGTGGATGAGTGCCGCAGTGCAGCATACGCGTTGATGGCATATTCAGGCATGGAGTACGGCAAGTTTAACGAGACATATTTCCGGATGGTGCCGCGAGAGGTCTATGACACCTACAAGGACCGTCTGCCCGACAACTGGCGTAAGCGTGCCGAGCACTGGTACACCGAGCAGGAACGTGTAGTGGCGGGTGCCGAAGCATGGCGCAAGGGTGACATTGAGGAGTACGGCAGGCTGAGTTTCCGGTCGGGCAACTCATCGATATACAACTGGGAGACCGGTTCACCTGAACTCAAGACCTTGTATGACATCATGACCCGCACGGACGGAATCTATGGAGGCCGTTTCAGCGGTGCCGGGTTCAAGGGCTGCTGCATGGCGCTGATAGATCCTGCATACAGGGAGAGCATCATAGAAAAGGTGTCCAGGGAATACCTCAAGGTGTTCCCGGCATTGGAGGGTAAATATCTGGCAACCATCTGCCATTCAGCCGACGGCCTCAAGCTATGAAGTGCCTGATACTTGCTGCGGGTTATGCGACCAGGTTGTATCCGCTGACAGAGAACTTTCCCAAGCCGCTCCTGAAGGTTGGAGAGAAGACCATTCTGGACTGGCTCATTGACGACATCGAGGGTGCCGGCCTGGTCGATGAATACGTGGTTATTTCAAACCACAAGTTCGCTCGTCACTTCACGGAGTGGGCTGCGGGCAAGAGCGTGAGGATAACGGTTGCTGATGACGGTACCGAGTCCAACGAGACACGTCTCGGTGCGGTGCGCGACATACAGTTTGCCATAGAGAGTTTCGGCCTGGACGATGACATGCTGGTGATAGCCGGTGACAATGTGCTGGATTTCAGTCTGCAGAAATTCGTGCGTTATGCTCACGGGCACAAGACATCATGTATTATGCGTTACTTTGAGCCTGACCCGGAACGCCTGACCAAATGCGGGGTGGTGGAGGTCGCTCCCGATGACCGCATCCTTGGCATGGAGGAGAAGCCGGCTGAACCTAAGTCGAACTGGTGCTGTCCGCCTTTCTATTACTATACCAGGGACGATGCGCGTCTGGTGCCCGCGGGTATCGCTGCGGGTTGTGGGACAGATGCCCCGGGCAGTTACATCGCCTGGCTCTGTACCCAGGTTCCCGTGTATGCTATGGAGATGCCCGGACGACGTTATGATATAGGTAACCTGGAATCCTATCACAAGGTCTGTGCCGAGTATGAGGGGATTTCGGGGTGACGGATTAATGGAATTGGGGTATGACAGGTTTCAGTATGAAGTTTACCACTCCTGTTGAGATATTGCCGATAGAGAGGCGGCTTACATATAAGGACAGCATCCTGTTCATCGGCTCCTGTTTTGCCGAAGAGATGGGCCGTCGTTGCATGGACCGTCATTTTGACGCTATGGTGAATCCTTTCGGCGTGCTTTTCAACCCCTGTTCCGTATCTGATTGCCTTGGACTGCTTGAGGGGTACGGAATCAATGCAGAGCAATGCAGTTTCATCGCGGAGGATGTGATTGAAACTTGCGGCGGATACGTTTCATTGCATCATCACGGCAGTTTCTGCCGTCCGACTCCAGAGGAGTTCCTTGAGAACGCCAACGCTGAGCTCGCAAGGAGCTCGGAGTTCTATTACCGGGAAGGATGGGTCGTAGTCACCTTGGGCACATCGTTCATATATACTGACAAGGAGAGCGGTATGGTGGTTGCCAACTGCCATAAACTTCCTGCCGACCGTTTTGAGCGCACTATGATAGATGCTGACCAGGTGTATGGCGCGTTGAGCCAGTATGTGGCGGCGCGTCCCGGGCGTCAGTGGGTGTTTACCGTGAGTCCTGTCCGGCATCTTGCGGATGGCCTTCATGCCAACCAGCTCAGTAAAGCCGAGCTTCTCATGGGTGTGCAGAGACTTGTTGACCGGTATCCTAACGCACATTACTTTCCTGCGTACGAGATAATGCTGGACGAACTTCGCGACTATCGTTTCTATGCCGATGACATGATGCATCCCTCGCAGACGGCTGCCGATTACATTTTCGGACGTTTCATGGATTTTATCCTTTCCGACAGCGACCGTCCTCTGCTGGAGGAGGCCGAAAAGGTTCACGGCATGATGCAGCATCGTATCCTCAATCCAGGCTCCCGGCAGGCTGAACGGTTCGAGGCGCAGCGACAGGCTGCCTTGGAGACATTACTGTCAAAAATCAAAAACAATTGATGATATGCTGATTCTTGTTATAGCGGCAATCCTGCCGGCGTTGCTCCTGTGGATGTTCACCTGTAGGCATGACCAGCAGCCCGAGCCTGTATCGCAGTTGGTCAAAGCTCTTCTGTACGGTGCATTGATATGCATTCCGGTATCGTTCGTGGAGCAGGGGTTGTGCTCGCTGTTTTACGGTCCCGGCGGTTCGCCTATGACCCTGGCCGGCACCACAGCCGAGGCTTTTTTCGTGGCTGCCGTGCCTGAGGAAGGTTTCAAGCTGTTGGCTCTATGGCTTATCCTGCGCAAGAACCCCTTCTTTGACGAGCATTATGACGGAATCGTATATTCGGTCTGCGTGGGACTGGGATTCGCTTCCGTAGAGAACCTGTTCTATGTGATAGGCAATGCCGACGCATGGATGCAGATAGCTCTCAGCCGGGCACTGCTTGCTGTTCCGGGGCACTACGCTTTTGCCGTCTTTATGGGCTATTACTACTCGCTTTGTCATTTCGGGCAGAAAACTACCGGGAACATGCTCAGTGTCTTTCTGGTTCCGGTCCTGGCACACGGATGTTACGACGCATTCGCCCTCACAGGACAGGTTGAACCTGTTCTAGGCGGCATCAGTTTCATAGTACTGGTATTTTTCTGTATCAAGATGCACAAGAATGCCAGACAGAAGATGTTCGCCCAGATAGCGAAGGATAATCCGGTCTCTGAAACAGTCTTTGAGACATAATCAGTCCGTATTCTTTGTGTTATCAGAAAAAATCCGTATTTTCGTAAACATAAAATAAACAGTCAACTCTAACCTTATGAAAAGAACCGTATTTGCAATTCTGCCGTTATTGCTGTATGCTGCGTGCAGTCAGACACCCGAAACAGGGCTCAAAATCAACGACAAGGAGTATTTTGAGGAGAGGGGCGTAAATGTCCTGGTCTTCAGCAACACCTTTTCAGGTGGTTTCAACGATGAGAAGAACTCAGGCATCGAGATTATCCATCACGGAGTGAGGACAGTCCAGGGCGGAGCGGTCCGTCTTTCAAAGACTCCCGAGCAGTGGGACCTTGTCCCGGCTTCACCTTCCCGGAAGGTGGATACTGAAAAGAATTCGATTGAGGTGACCATGCGCTACAATGACTACGATTTTGACTCGCGTGTGGTTGTGACGGCCAAGGGTAAGGCTGTCGAGATTGCGGTTTGGCTTGACAAGCCGGTACCGGAATTCCTTGCGGGCGAGGCAGGTTTCAACCTTGAGTTCCTTCCCTCGCAGTATTGGGGCAAGACCTATCTGATGGATGGTCGTCCCAACCGGTTCCCAAGGTATGCCGTAAGCAATACCTTGGCCCGTCCCAACAGTGAGAAACCAAGACAGTTCAAGGGTTTCAGGACATACGATGACCGGGGAACCGACCAGTTCGTGGATCCGCTGCCGCTCGAGACTGGCCATACCATCCTGATTGCCCCCGATGCCCCCGAGCGCATGATAAAGATAACGTCGGACGATTCAATGCTTGAACTCTATGACGGCAGGATGATAGCCCAGAACGGATGGTTCGTGCTGCGCAGCGTGCTTCCGGCCGGCAAGACCGGACGGGTGGTCACATGGACAGTGGAGCCTAATTCTGTGCCCGGCTGGATCAGGGAACCCAACATCGGTTTCTCACAGGTGGGTTATATCCCTTCGCAGCCCAAAGTGGCGGTCATTGAGCTGGACAAGCTGGACAAGCCCCTTTCCAAGGCTTCAATCTACAGGATTGCCGATGACGGCAGTGAAAGGCAGGTCTTTACAGGCAAGACCAGTGTCTGGGGCGAATATTACAAATACAACTATGTTAAGTTCGATTTCACACAGGTCAGCGAGCCCGGTGTCTATTACATCAAATACGGTGACTGCAAGACAGGCAATTTCATCATAGACAATTCCGTCTATAACTGGATAACCGATGCCACGAGTGACGTATGGATTCCTATCCACATGAACCACATGACCGTTAACGAGGCTTATCGTATCTGGCACGGGGAACCGTTCAAGGAGGGTTACCTGCAGGCTCCGCAGAGCGACCACTTCGACCTCCATTCACAGGGTCCCGACACCAACACCAAATACAAGCCTTACGAGCTGATTCCCGGCTTGAATGTGGGCGGTTATTTCGATGCCGGTGACTTTGACATCGAGACAGGTTCCAACATCAGCGTGGTGCAGAATCTTGTTTCGGCATGGGAGCTCTTCAAGCCTCTCCGTGACGAGACTTTCGTGAGCGAGGAGCAGAGGTA
The DNA here is from genome assembly GCA_017612875.1 of Bacteroidaceae bacterium. Classification (GTDB taxonomy): domain Bacteria; phylum Bacteroidota; class Bacteroidia; order Bacteroidales; family Bacteroidaceae; genus Colenecus. The sequence goes on from JAGAEZ010000087.1 coordinate 23,131, forward strand.
TGTTGACCTGCACCGTCCTGACGGCAAACCCGATATCCTCCAGTACATCGAACATGGCGTGCTGAATCTCCTGGCACAGGCGGAGAACATAGGCTTCATGTCATCGACACTGTCCAACTCCGTGCTTGACAACTATCATCATTTAGGCGATGCGGCAGCCATAACCGACGGCCTGCACTATGATCCCAGTCTGCCTAAGTATGTGAAGTCCGCCGACGGCAAGTCAAGCGGCACACCTGATGACATGTGGGCCTTCACGAACCGCAACCCGAACCAGGATTTCAATGCCTCCACCATGTTCGCCGCCGCAAGCCGTGTACTGAAAGGTTACAATGACGACCTGGCCAAGAGATGCCTAGAACAGTCCAAGAGGCTAATGACGGAAGCTTCACAGCTGATGACCAACCGTGGTCAGGGCCGTAACGGCGGAGGCGGAGGCAACCGTGGCATGGGCAATATGTCAACCAACCTTCAGCTGTTCGTTTCTACCGGCGAGAGGTCATACCTGGACCAGTTTGAACAGCAGATATGGCCTGCTCTTGAGCGTAATGCCAGCGGTACCATACGTACTGCGATGGATGCCATCCCGTACATGGACAGCGAGTACAAGGATAAGCTTCGTCCGTACGTGGAGAAGTTCAAGGAGTATATGGACGGCTTTGAGGCGAACAATCCCTACGGCGTTCCCATAGGCGAGGGCAACTGGGCCGGCAGTGGCGCAGTGGTCAGTTTCGGAACCACCGCATGTTTCGCAAACCTCTATTTCCCTGACATAATCGACAAGAGCTATGCATTCAAGGCTGCCGCTTTCATGTTCGGATGCCATCCCTACCACAACTATTCGCTTGTGGCGACTGTGGGTGCGGCCCGTCCCAAGGCAGTGTTCTACGGCAACAACAGGGCCGACTTCTCGTTCATACCCGGCAACGTGGCTCCCGGCCTGCTGTTCCGCAAGCCGGACCATTTCGAGAACTATGACGACTGGCCATTCCTCTGGGGACAGAACGAGGGCACGATTGCCGGAAATACAAGTTATCTTATATTCGGCGAGTCGTTCAAGAACATGGTCTCCACGAAGTGAGTATCACTTTTATCTGACCAGTTTGATGATAGCGTATGACTGTCCGGGCATATTCACCGTGACATCGGTTCCCTTGTGCCGTATATTGAACTTGTCACCCATCAGGAGTTTTGTGCGGCGGAAGGGAACATTGACCGTGAAGGTGGCGTCCGATGCCTCTGAGCGCGGGTTCAGCATGACCAGCACCACATCGTTTCCGGCGGCTCTTGCATATACGAACGGATAGGTGTTGCGCTCGGCATAGATTGGCACGAATTCAGCATAGTTCGCGAGAGCCGGTTCTGTCTTGCGCAGTTCTATGAGTTTGCGCGTCCGGTTGAGCAGTGAGTTGGGATCGGATTCCTGTGATTCCACATCGGGAGCATCGGGTGCAGGGTCAACGGGCAGGTATAGCTTGTCCGGGCTGGCTGTGGAGAACCCCAGGTTTTTTCCCTTGGACCACTGCATGGGGGTGCGGGCACCGTTACGGGGACGGTAGGCACCTTCAACCTGCGGCCAGGTTTCGGGCAGCTGTCTCATTCCGATTTCATTGCCGTAATAGATGAAAGGCACTCCCGGCATGGTGAACCCGAAGGCATAGATTATCTCCAGGTCCTTGTCTGTGCGCTTGTTGCCCAACCTGGCATTGTCGTGGTTGCCGAGAGGCAGGCTGATATAACCTTTGCCTTTGGTGCGGCTGTACTGGTTCATGTAGCTTGCCAGGAAATCGGTAATGTTACCTAAGCCGTCGGCATCGAAATAGCTGTGACCCTCGCTGACACCGTTCATGATCCGCCAGCTCTCTTTCTGGAACAGATCGTTGTAGCCGTTGAACCAGTGGAAGAAATCCACATGGAAGCAGTCGTCAAGAGCCTCTACAGGGGAAGACCATTCCGCCACCATGAAAGCTTCGGGATATTCCTTCTGCAACAGGTCGCGGATCTCACGCCAGAAAATTTTGGTGGCGTTTTCGCGGGTGTTGAAGAACTGCTCGTTGCCACGTGTCTGGCTGGTCTTGACCAAGGCACCGGCCATGTCGGCCCTGAAACCGTCGGCCCCCATGTCCATCCAGAAACGGAGCACGTTCTTGAGGTCCTCCCGCATGGCCAGTATGTCGGGATGGTCCGGCGGAAGCTGCCATTTCAGATTGGGGTCGGGATTTGAGAAACCGAAATTGAGGGCAGGCTGACTGTAGTAGAAATTGCGCATGTACTGGCCGTTGCGTTCGCCGTATCCTTTGATGAATGATGAGGCGAACTCACGCGGCGGGTCTATCCAGATATTGTCGGTCCAGATATAATAGTTGGTGTATTTGTTGGTGTCCTGACGGGCCGATGCCTGGAACCACGGGTGCTCCATGGAGGTGTAGCTGATGACATAGTCGAACAGGATGCGCAATCCGCGCTTGTGGGCCTCGGCAAAGAGCTGGCGGGCATCCTCGTTCGTCCCGTAACGCGGAGCCACCTTGTAGTAGTCCGACACGTCATAACCTGCGTCATAGAAGGGTGACTCGAAGAACGGGTTGATCCAGATGGCATCCACACCGAGACTCTTGACGTAGTCCAGTTTGCTGATGATACCCTTGATATCACCTATCCCGTCACCGTCGCTGTCACAGAAAGTCTGAGGATAAATCTGGTAGAACACGGCGTTCTCAGCCCACTTGGGGACCTTGGGAATCTCGTATTCGCCGGTTATCTCATTGCTCCAGCTGGCCTGCATCATTCCGCGCTGGGATGTGGCGGAGAGGGAAATGAAGAGCAAGAGAGCAGATAAAAGAGTTCTGTTCATAATGTGGTCTTGTTATATTTTCCGTTTATCCGGGCTCTATTGCGGATTATCCTAAGAAACCCTGTTCAAGCATGGCGTGTGCCACTTTCATGAAGCCGGCGATATTAGCTCCCTTCATGTAGTTCACGTAGCCGTCGGGTTCTGTGCCGTATTTGACACACTGCTCATGGATGTCGGACATGATCGTGTGCAGTCGGGCATCGACCTCATCGGCTGACCATGATATGTGCATGGCGTTCTGGGTCATCTCTAGTCCTGACGTGGCAACACCGCCTGCATTCACAGCCTTGCCGGGGCCGTAAAGCACGCGGGCAGCGATGAACGCGTCTATAGCTTCGGGGGTGCATCCCATATTGGAGACCTCCGCCACATATTTCACGCCGTTCCTGATAAGCTGTGCGGCATCGTCGCCGTTAAGTTCGTTCTGGGTGGCGCACGGCATTGCTATATCGACCTTGCGTTCCCAAGGTTTGCGGCCTGCGAAGAATTCCGCGCCGAACTTTCTGGCATACGGCTCAATCACGTCATTGTTGGTGGCGCGGAGCTGGAGCATATAGGCAATCTTCTCGTCATTCATTCCCTCCTTGTCATAGATGTAACCGTCAGGTCCGGACAGGGTCACCACCTTGCCGCCTGACTGGGTGGCCTTCTTGGCGGCACCCCATGCCACGTTTCCGAATCCGCTTATGGCTATGGTCTTGCCTTCAAGCGTATCACCGCGGTCGGCCAGCATCTGGCGCAGGAAGTAGAGGGCTCCGAATCCTGTAGCCTCCGGGCGTATCTTAGAACCGCCGAATGTGAGGCCCTTGCCGGTCAGCACACCTGTATTTTCACGGGCAAGTTTCTTGTACATGCCGTAGAGATATCCTATCTCGCGGGCACCCACGCCAATGTCACCGGCGGGGACATCGGTGTCGGGACCTATGTTGCGCCAGAGCTCAAGCATGAAACTGTGGCAGAAACGCTCGATTTCGGATGCCGAACGGCCTCGGGCGGAGAAATCGGATCCTCCCTTGCCGCCGCCCATAGGCAGGGTGGTGAGGGCGTTCTTGAATGTCTGTTCGAATCCCAGGAATTTCAGGATTGACAGATTCACGGATGAATGGAATCTCAATCCGCCTTTGTATGGTCCGATGGCGTTATTGAACTGGACACGGTAGCCGGTGTTGACATGGATTTCACCGTTGTCATCGGTCCATGGCACCTTGAACGTGAAGATGCGGTCTGGCTCTACCATCCGTTCAACAATCTTGGCATCCTCGAACTCGGGATGCTGGTTATAGACAGGTTCAACACTGATAAGTACCTCACGGACAGCCTGAAGATACTCTTTCTCACCCGGGTGCCTACGCTCCAGGTCAGCCATAATGTTGTTTATGTTCATTGCTTTGAAAATTAATAAATATCCAAAGATAATGCCTTTCGGGAAATGTATCAATTTTTTTGTATTAAAGTTCGCAGCTGGCCTGCAGAGTCGGCTATATGGTCCGCAGAGGTGAGCTCATGGCGCGGGCGGAAACCCCAGCTGACTGCTATTATGGGGATACCGGCGTTGCGGGCGGTCTGGATGTCTGTTCCGGAATCTCCTACCATTATTGTGTGGGCGCGGTCGGTACCGGCTTTGTCCATTATGTATTCCACCAGTGCGGCATCGGGCTTGAGAGGGTATCTGGGGCTGTTGCCCATTACCGCTGAAAAGTCTATGCCTGGAAAGAACTTGCCTATCAGTCTTTCGGCTCCGGCCTGAATCTTGTTTGATGCAACTGCCAGGCGGAATCCATCGGTGGAAAGGTCGGAAATGAGTTCCGGAATGCCGGGATAAGGCTTGGTGTAGAGGTCTATATGTTCAGCGTAATATTTGAGGAAGGCGGAAAGGGTATTATCTACAAATCCGGCATCATCAGCTTTCTCTGCCGGGAGTGCACGCTCTATGAGTTTGCGCATCCCGTTGCCTACCATCAGACGGTACTCTTCAAGCGAATGCTGCGGCAGTCCAAGCTCCGCAAGAGTATGATTGGCTGCATTGCCCAGATCGGCAATGGTATTCAGCAGCGTTCCGTCCAAATCAAAAATCACCAGTCTGTTCATATATTATCCACTTACAAAAAGAAAAAAGAGTCTATAATCTTTTCATGGAACAAATTTAAACAGATTCTGATATTCAGGAAAAGCAGAATCGCAACTAAAAGTAATGAGTGGACACGTTTTTGGTTACAAGATAAAGCAAAAACCCGCTCAGAGGTACTTCTAAGCGGGATTTTCATTTCTTTTTGTGGTGCCACCGGGAATCGAACCAGGGACACAAGGATTTTCAGTCCTTTGCTCTACCAACTGAGCTATGACACCGGAAACATTTGTTTCAAATGCGGGTGCAAAGATACGCACTTTTTTAAGTCCGGCAAGTTTTTGAGCACAAAAAAGTTCATATCACAAAAAAATCACTTAACTTTGCGCCGCAATCACGCGAGGATCGGAATGTAGCGCAGTTGGTAGCGCACTACGTTCGGGACGTAGGGGTCGGGCGTTCGAGTCGCCTCATTCCGACAGAAAAGGGAGCCGTTTTGGCTACCTTTTCTGTCGGAATGAGGCCAAGCCTCTTTTTGCGTATTTACTGCTTATTCTTATAACTGTTGTATATAATCCAAATCGGGAGAATCAGCATTATCAGCGAAGGAAATATGCCCTTGTCAC
>JAGAEZ010000088.1 GCA_017612875.1 Bacteroidaceae bacterium
AATCAGACCATAATGACGAGATAGGACAGCTGAACAATTCCTTCCGGAACATGCAGCAGTCCATTGTCCGGCAGATGGAGGAACTGAAGCAGGCCAACGAACAGAAAGGACGCATCCAGGGAGAGCTCGCGGTGGCGAGTGGCATACAGCGTTCCATGCTGCCCAAGATTTTCCCGCCGTTCCCTGACCGGAATGACATTGACGTGTTCGGACGACTGACCCCTGCCAAGGAGGTCGGCGGTGACCTGTTTGACTTCTATATCCGCGACGAAAAGCTCTTCTTCTGCATAGGCGACGTGTCAGGCAAAGGTGTTCCCGCATCCCTCGTCATGGCTGTGACCAGGGCCCAGTTCAGGACCATATCGGCCCATGAAGCCTCTCCCGACAGGATAATCTCCAGCATCAATGACGCCATGGCCGAGGATAACGAATCGAACATGTTCGTGACCCTGTTCGTGGGAGCGCTGGATCTTCCTACCGGACGGCTCCATTACTGCAACGCCGGCCATGACGCCCCCATGCTGATAGGAAACACGGGGGCCGGAATGCTTCCCGTCGATTCCAACCTTCCGGCCGGAGTCATGCCCGGATGGAAGTTCAGCGTCCAGGAGACCATGATTGACCCTGACACCACCATCTTCCTCTATACCGACGGCCTGACCGAGGCCGAAGACATAGAGCACAAGCAGTTCGGGATGTCCCGGATCAAGGAGACAGCGCTTGAACTGCAGGGCAAGCGCATATTCGCTCCACAGGCCATAATCGACCGCATGACGACTGAGGTCCATGCTTTCGTAGGCGAAGCCGACCAGAGCGATGACCTCACGATGCTGGCCATACAATATACCAAGCATAACGAGGAGATAACCTACCAGCGCAGCCTGACCCTGACGAACGACATCAAGCGAGTCCCCAGACTGAACACCTTCATCGACGAGGTATGCGAGGCCAACGGATTCGGTATGGCAACCATCATGCAGATCAACCTGGCCATCGAGGAGGCTGTGGTCAATGTCATGAACTACGCCTACCCCGCCGGGACCAAGGGCGACATCACTGTCGAGGCCAAGTCGAACGGCAAGGAGATGTTCTTTGTGATAAGCGACACCGGAAAGCCGTTCGACCCCACAGCCAAGGCTGAGGTAGATATCACCCTGAGCGCCGAAGACCGCTCGATAGGAGGCTTAGGCATACATCTGATACGCCAGATAATGGATCATGTCAACTACGAGCGTGCCGACGGCCACAATATTCTCACATTGATAAAGAACTTGGAAACCGGATCCTGAAATGAGCCTCCTGACGCCACTGTCCATATTCAGCATTGACCTGTCATCAGGAAACCTTATCCTCCTGATCTCCATCCTCATGTCCATCGCCATTCTGGTGACCAAGATAGGAACCAGATTCGGCGTTCCCACCATGCTGCTGTTCCTGATAATCGGAATGCTGGCCGGGGAGGACGGATTAGGCATCAAGATAGAGAATCTCAATGCGGCTGAATTCCTGGGGCACCTGTCCATGACCATCATCCTGCTTTCAGGCGGTCTCGAGACATCGCTTGACGAGACACGTCCCATCATAAAGAAAGGTATCTCCATGTCAACAGTGGGAGTCTTCATCACCATCCTCGTCACCGGTTTCTTCATCTTCTACGTGCTCGGTGACAAGATAGGCGGTGCAGGCAAGACTCTAATGGGATGTTTCCTCCTTTCTACCGTCATGTCATCCACCGATTCGGCATCGGTGTTCTCCATTCTCCGCACCCGCCGTCTCACTCTCCGTGAGAATCTCGGCCCCATGCTGGAGCTGGAATCGGGAAGCAACGACCCCATGGCATACGTGCTGACCATCTTTCTCGTCCAGATCATGTGTTCAGTCAACACTGCCCCGGAAGCGTCCGGCGCGTGGCATATCATCCTGACCGGGACATGGATCCTCACCAAGCAGATAGCATTGGGCTTCGGCATCGGCCTGGCCATAGGACACGGGGCCAGATGGCTCCTTCTCAGGATCAAGCTCCAGAACAGCCCTCTCTACTCCATAATGATACTCAGCATAGCCCTCTTCTCCAACGGAGCGGCTTCGTACATCGGAGGAAACGGCCTGCTGGCACTCTACATAACCGCCATAATCATAGGCAACACCAAGGACCTGCCCTGCAAGAAGGATGTGCTGCTCTTCTTCGACGGGATAACATGGCTCTCACAACTCATCATGTTCCTCCTGCTGGGCCTCCTTGCCAGACCGTCGCAGATGCACACAATCATCTGGCCGGCACTGCATATAGGCCTGTTCATCATGTTTATAGCACGTCCGGCAGGCATCATGCTCAGCCTGCTGCCATTCAAAGGACTGTCGTTCAGGGCCAAGCTCCTGGCTTCATGGGTGGGGCTCAAAGGCGCGGGACCTATACTGTTCGCCCTCTTCACCGTGATTGAAGGGGTGGATGGCTCTAACGAGATATTCAACATAGTGTTCTTCATCACGCTCCTGTCGCTCCTGCTGCAGGGCATGACGCTCTCCCCCATGGCTCATCTGCTCAACATGAGCATAGACGACGACCCCGAGGTGGAGACTTTCGGCATGGAGATTCCCGAGGAGATGGGAATACTGCGTGACCACATAGTATCCGATGATGACCTCACGCGTGGAGACACCCTCCGCGACCTGCATCTCCCCCATGGAATCCGTGTGATAATGGTGCGGCGCGGCCCGAAATACCTGGTGCCACACGGCAGCATGAAGCTCATGACAGGTGACCGGCTCGTGATCCTGCTTGGAGACACCGACGACTGAACATTCCTATACTGATAACCGGACAATCTTAAACAAAAACAATATGGAAGTAAAAATCAACACACAGGACACAGTCACTACAGCACAGCTGATAGGACGCTTGGACACCCCCGCCTCACAGGAGATAAGCGGTGATTTCGACAATCTGATGAAGTATGCCGCAGGCACGGTCATTCTTGACTGCACAGAGCTGGAATACATATCCAGTTCCGGACTCCGTCTGTTCCTCTCGCTGCGCAAGGCTGCCGCTTCCAAGGGAGGCAAGGTTATAGTCAAGGCCATCAACAACGAGATCCGCTCGGTATTCATGATGACCGGTTTCCTGAACCTGTTCGAGATCCAGGACTGACAGGCAATACACATCAGACTTTTCAGCTGAATAAAGACCGTCAATGTCAAGGACAAGACATCTGGATCCTCACTGCGAGGCCATACTTCAAGAGTACCAGGACAACCTGCCCCGGTTCAGGGAGGTTGAACAGAAGGTAAAGGAGAGACTGAGAAAATCCTTTGCCGATGCAGGACTGCTTGTCGCCGCCCTTGAGTCACGTGTCAAGTCATACGACTCACTGGCAGGCAAGCTGGAACTGAAAGGCCAGAAATACAGTAGTCTGGCCGACCTGACCGATATTCTGGGACTCCGGGTCATAACATTCTATATTGACGATGTGGACAAGGTGGCATCGGCGGTGGAACGCCTGTTCACCATAGACTGGGAGAACTCCATAGACAAACGCAAGATACACGAGATTGACAGTTTCGGCTATCTGTCCCTGCACTATATCTGCTCGGTGCCGGATTTCCCATACCGTTTCGAGATACAGATGCGCACTCTCCTGCAGCACGCCTGGGCCAATATGGACCATGACACAGGCTACAAGTCGGGTGTGGAGATTCCCAAGCGATACATGCGCAACATGAGCCGCCTTGCCGGTATGCTGGAGCTGGTGGATGACGAGTTCAGCAAGATACGCATAGAGCTCACCGACTACCGCCGCCGCGTACAGGCATTGGTGCGTTCAGGCAATCTGGACGAGGTGGCCATTGACGGTGACACTTTCCGCAGCTATATGGAACTGGAACCTTTCAGCCAGCTCAACAGGCGCATCGCATCCATGAACCAGGCCGAGATACAGGAAGTGTCTCTCATGCCCTATCTCGCGGTATTCAAGGGTATGGGGTTCAAGACCTTAGGCGATATCTCGGACCTGATAAAGAATTATTCCGAAGGAGCTTACCAGATAGCCTGCTACCAGATCGGGCTGACCGACCTTGACATCATTTCATCCTCCATAGGACCTCAGGACCTGTGCATAGCCTACATACTGAAGAACGGAGGCGGCAGGGCCGGAATCAAATATATGTTCGACCTGCTGAACGGCGAGTCAGAGAGCAACGACATAATGGCAGAGATGCTCCTTGAACAGTCCAAGGACCTTCCGTTCATGAACACATCAAACTGAACCGATGGCAAACGCTCCGCTTGACACAACACTTTTAGACAGGGCCATACTCTTTGCAGTCAGGGCCCACTCCGGCACCGAAAGACGCGGCAAAGGATTCCCGTACATAGTACACCCGTTGGAGGCAGTCTCCATTGCAGCCACCATAACGTCCGACCAGGAGATACTGGCCGCCGCCGCGCTGCATGACACTGTCGAGGACACCGATATCACCATAGAGCAGATCCGTGCCGGATTCGGCGACAGAGTGGCTTCACTTGTCACTGCCGAGACCGACATAGTCATCGCCGGCCGTTCCGATGAGGAGAGCTGGCACGACCGCAAGCAGGCCGCGATAGACCGGCTCGCGAGAGTCCCGAGGGATGCCAAGATCGTGGCCATGGGCGACAAGCTCTCGAACATGCGGGCCATAGCGAGGGACCATTACATTAAAGGTGACGCCATCTGGAGCATCTTCCGCGTGCACGACCCCAAGGAGCACGAATGGCATTACCGCGGCCTGGCTGATTCGCTCCGGGAGCTGGATGACACATTCGCTTTCCAGGAGTTTGAATGGCTCATTAACCGGGTTTTCGGCAAAAAGGAATGAACGCAGTCAGGATTTCACTCAGTGACTATGTGCTTTCGGGAGGCGGAGCCAACGGTGAGAGCTACGACCACCGTACCGACCCGTCCCTCATGCTCAAGCTATATTTCCCGGGCAAGATACAGCAGCCGCTTGATGAGATGATACTTGCCCGCAAGGTCTTTGAAACGGGCATCCCCACCCCTGAACCAGGCGACTATGTGGTGACCGAAGACGGCCGCTACGGAATCCGTTTCCGCCGCATAACGGGCAAGAAATCCTATTCACGCGCCACCGCTGACCACCCTGAATCCGTGGGCCGGTACGCCGCGGAGTTTGCTGACATGTGCCGAAAGCTCCATGCCATACATGTAGATACCGCACAGTTCGAAAGTGTCAAGGACCGCTACTACCGCCTGCTCACGGAGAACCCCTTCTTCAGCACAGAGCAGAAAGACCGCATAGCCCGTTTCATAGCCGATGCCCCTGACACCGACACCGCCATTCACGGCGACCTGCAATACAGCAACGCCATCTTCAGCGGAACAGACCGCTACTTCATAGACCTGGGTGATTTCTGCTACGGATTCAACCTTTTTGATGTGGGAATGGTCTATCTGTGCTGTTGCCTGAGTGATGACAGTTTCATCCGGGAAACCTTCCACATGCCCAAGACCCTGGCCATCAAGTTCTGGCAGAGTTTCGCGCCGGCATATTTCGGAACGGACCGCCCGCTCAGCGACATAGAGGAAGAGATACGCCCGTACGCCGGACTCAAGACACTGATTGTGGAGCGTGACACCAGATGCCCCATGCCCGCGTTCCGCGCCGCCTTGTCATCAATCCTGTAACCCTCAAGGGCGTTTTTTTTAAATGTAACGGTAATCGTTTTTTGCTAATGATGATGATTTCGGTAAACGGTATTGATGTCAACACACCGGTCTCTGTTTTGGTGGTAACTATCGCACAATATCAAACTATTATAAAGCAATTGCAGATTAAGCCTTTTTAAACAGCCTTAATCTGCAACCATCTGTGTGCCTTTCCCGTGGAGCATATCGGATTCGAACCGATGACCGCTTGATTGCGAACCAAGTGCTCTACCAACTGAGCTAATACCCCCTTTTTGTATTTTCGGCGCGAAGTTAACGTTTTTATTCGAACCGTATAGTTTTGGACGGGACAATTCTTGAAATGACCGTGCACGGAACAAGCATCATCAGCATGGAGAGCACGAACATGACCGCATTGAGAACAATGAGCCACCCCACCCCGAGATGCACCGGCACACAGTCAAGATAGTAGTTGGCCGGATCAAGAGGCACTACCCTGAACAGTTTCTGAATGACGCACAGGCCTATCCCTATCAGATTGCCTATCACCATCCCCTTTATGATTATGAACGAAGCAAGCCGAAGGAAAATCCTGCGTATGGTCCCGTCCGATGCGCCGACGGACTTGAGTATCCCTATGGTTGACGTGCGTTCGAATATTATTATCAGCAATCCGGATATCATAGTGAAACCTGCTATGCCCAGCATCAGGGCAAGGATTATCCATACATTGAGGTCCAGGACATCAAGCCAGGCGAAAAGACCCGTGTTCATGTCATTCATGGTCTGCACCAGATACTGCTCGCCCATATCCTCCCCCCATTTGTTCATCACCTTAGTCACATGAAGGTAGGCACGCTCCATCTCTTCGGCCTTGACGAGTCTCAGCTCAATCCCGCTGCATTCGTCTCCGGTCCATCCGTTCAGCCTCTGCAACAGGGCACGGTCAGCAATTCCGTAAAGGTTGTCATAGTCGGAGAAGTTCGTCTCGAACACCCCGCTCACCGTCATGCGCCGCATACGGACGCGTTCCTGCATGAAATAGACATCGGTCCTGTCACCTACATCGAGACCGAGCTGGAGAGCAAGAGGCCGGGAGAGGACGATCCATGTATCAACAGAATCGGAAAGTTCCGGGAATCCCCCCTTTACCATATATTTCTCATAGAAACTGCGGTCATATTCGCTGCCTATGCCCTTCAGTATCAAGCCCTGGAAGAGCGTGTCCGTACGGACTATGCACGGTTTGTCGATATAACGCTGCACATGCACGATATCAGGGCACTCCTGCAGTGCCTCCAGAACCGAGTCCGTGCATGTCACGGGAGTCTCTATCACACCGCTTCCGGTCCTGTAGTTCGACACCCTGATATGTTGGGAAAAATCGGTAACCTTGTCGCGTATCTCACCCTTGAATCCCCGCGTCACGGCCATAGTCACTATCATGACCGCCAATCCGAGAGCTATCCCTGCCTTGGCGATGATTATGGCGGGACGCGAGCCGCCCCTCGCCACATTCTCCTGACCGTAAAGTCTTTTTGCAAGAAATCTCTCCATATTATACGGTTTTCGGATGCGAAGATAGTTTAAAATGATTATCTTCGCCACATGATGAAACACCTTTATTATATTTTGGCCGTTTTGGCAATGACCATCACGGCCAGCGTCTCAGCAAGAGAGACCGTAAACTTCAACCAGGGTTGGAAGTTCGCGCTTGACTCCGATTCCCCCGCCAATGCGGAGCCGGGCTTTAATGACAGTGGCTGGAGAACACTTGACCTGCCGCATGACTGGGCCATTGAAGGCGACTTCGACCAGTCGAATCCCTCAGGCACAGGCGGCGGCGCACTGCCCGGAGGTATCGGCTGGTACCGCAAAACGTTCACGGTCCCCGCAAAAGACCAAGGCAACAATTTCATGATAGAGTTTGACGGCGTTTATATGAACAGTTCAGTGTATATCAACGGACATTTGCTAGGCACACGCCCTTACGGATATATCTCTTTCAGCTATGACCTCACACCCTACATAAAATGGGGAGCCGCCAACACCATAGCCGTGAGGGTAGATAACTCCGACCAGCCCAACAGCCGCTGGTACTCAGG